>JAZNJV010000103.1:0-8066 GCA_045578225.1 Clostridia bacterium
CCCGAGAAGGGCGTTAAGATATGCCTCTGCCGTTTTGGCAGAAGTTCCCTCCTCCCCGAAAAGTGCCAAAATTTTCTCCAGAAGCGGCAGAAATATGCGGGCGTCCTCCACATACGGCGCGACAGGGCGAACGGACGAAAGCTCCTTTTCAAAGCCGGCGACGGCACTGGGCGAAAACAAAAGCACCAAAACCTCCGCATCGGGCGCGTTTTGGTAGCTGTGAACAGCATAGGGGAACGCGAGGCTCATTTGCCCTTTCGAAAGCGTATGCCGCGCTTCATCAATATTGATTTTAACTTCTCCGCGCAAAACGTACAAAATTTCCATATGAGAATGGAACATAGGCGGAAATCCGCGAAACCCTTCGGCACGCGTCATTCGAATGCCGAGGTCGTTTTTTTCAAATTTACCCTTCATTTGGAAACGCCCCCTGAAAATTTACGGTTTTTCATTGGTTTTTTCGCCTTTATGGCTAGATTATACCCAAAAACATGGTATAATGCAAGTATAAACTACTATTTTCGAGGTGATTTTTTTGACAAAATGGATTCCCTATCCTTTTTTCCACGATGATGTTCCCGTGGATATTTCTTTCGTATTTGAAGCCGAAAAGCCGGCAGGAAAACACGGTTTTCTCAAAACAGAAGGCAGACAGTTCGTTTTCGAAGACGGTACGCCCGTAAAATTCTGGGGTACAAACTTCAACGGCTGGGGCTGCTTCCCCGAGAAAGACTACGCCGAAAAGCTTGCAAAGCGCCTCGCCAAAATCGGCCTTAACCTCGTGCGGTTCCACCAGCTCGATTCTGAGTGGCACACGCCAAATATTTTCGCCTTCACAAAAGGTAAGAGGGTAACAGGCGGCCATCTCGATCCCGAAAGCATGGACAGACTTGACTATCTTATCTACTGCCTCAAAAAAGAAGGTATTTACTGCTACATGGACATGTTCACCTATCGCCGCTTTAAATCGGATGAAAATGTGGACAATGCCGAAAACCTTCTCGATGCGGCAAAGCCGTACTGCGTATATAATCCGCGCCTTATCGAGCTCCAGAAGGAGCTTTGCACCGAGCTTTGGCAGCACAAAAACCCGTATACAGAGCTCAGATACTGTGATGACCCCGTTTTCGTACTCGCGGAAATCGTAAACGAAAGTGACCTTTTCACAAAGAGCCATCCGCTTCTTACAGAGCCGTACAAAACGGAGCTTGCAAACCTTTTTGACGCGTGGCTTCAAAAGAACGGCAAGGACAAAAAGGCCGCCGATGTGGACTTTTCCGACTATGAGGATGAGGACTTTATCGACTTTAAGACGGAGCTGCAGGAAGAATACTATCGCACGATGCTCGCGCATATGCGCGAGGTGGGCGTAAAAATTCCGATTACGGGCACGAACTGGATTTCCTCGCCTGCGAATATGAAAACACAGCTTCTTACGGACTTTTACGATGACCATACCTACTACTATGACTGGCGCTGGGGAGAATTTGAGAAGCACGGTCAAAACCTCGGCATCACCGAGCGCGACTATTCGCTCCTGTCGCACTCGGCGTTTGCCACTGCAAAAGATAAGCCGACCTATATTTCCGAATGGGATATGCCTTGGCCGAACGCCTATCGTGCAGAATCGCCCCTTTTCTGCGCGGCCGTAGGGCTACTTCAGGGCTGGAGCGGCTTTGCCATTCATACATACTCCTACTCTGCACGCCTTGAAAACATGAACATGCTGGGCAAAGAAATTTACGCCGAAAAAATCGGCGGCATTCCGTACCGCCAAGGCATCTTCAGCGCGTGGAACGACCCTGCAAAGTTTGGCCTTTTCCAGCACGCGGCCTTAATGACACGCCGAGGCGACGTGCAGGAAGCGAAAAACACCGTAGAAATCCGCCCGATTTCGAAACACATGCATGACTGGACGGCGGCACACGAAAACGTGGAAGTTTCGCGCGTTATCGCAAACTATGACTTTAAAGAATTTGCCGAAGACAGAGCATGGCCCGCGGGTAGAACCGAAAGCCTTTCTGACACAGGTGAATTATACAGAAGCTGGGGCAAAAACTACGGCTATATCAACACGCCGAAAACGAAATGCGCCTATGGCTTCCTCCTCAAAAACGGCAAGCAAGACCTTTCCGGTGTTTCGATTGATTGCCACACTGATTTTGCCACCATCGCGATGAGCTCTCTTACCGATGCAGACATCACAAAGTCGGACAACATTCTGCTCACCGCTGTGGGCCGCGCCGAAAATACGGACGCAAAGTTCGAAGGTGACCTCATGCTCGACATCGGTAAGCCCCCGGTACTTATCGAGGTAATCGAAGCCGACATCACGATTGACACGGATGTAGAAGGCCTCAAGGTTTGGGCCGTAAGCCCCGAAGGCTTCTATATAGGCACAATTCCCACAAAACACGAAAACGGAAAGCTTTCCTTCACCATCGGTAAAGAATCGCAATCCATGTATTATTTAATTGTTAAGGAGTGACGAAAATGCTGAAAATTGGTTGGAGCAGAAGAGATGTATCGATCGACGAACCGGTGAATATTCCGGGTCAGTTCCGCGTACGTCTCTCGAAGGGGATCCTCGACCCCATCATGGTAAACTGTCTCGTTATGGAAGATGGAGAAGATGTGGCCATCTTCATGTCGGGCGACTTTGTAAGTGGACGGAACATCATTGACCTCATCCGCGAAAAGCTAAAGGAAGTGCGCCCCGATATCCCCGCCGAAAAGGTTCTCTTTAATATTACGCACACGCACTGCGGCGCAGGACTTGACAAAGACCCCGTCTTTGCCCGCCTTCCGCATGAAGGCATCGAAATCTTCCCTGCACTCGAATACCGCGACTATATGTCAAATCTCGCGGTGGAAGCTATCTGCGAAGCCTATGACACAAGAGACGAAGGCTCCTATGCGTATGGCTACGGCTATGCCGTGGTAGCGCACAGCCGCCGCGTTTTGTACTCGGACGACTGGTCGCTTCGCCCCGGTGCCGAAAACGGCGCAAATAACCCTCTCGCCGTGGACGGTCACGCCAAAATGTACGGCCCCACGAAAGACGAAAACTTTATCGGTTATGAAGGCAATGTGGACCACTATATTAACCTTCTCTACACCTTTGACAAAAATGACAAGCTCACGGGCGCTATCATCAACGTGCCGTGTCCCTCCCAAAACTCCGAACAGGAGGAAATGCTCACGGCCGACTACTGGAACGAAGTGCGCGAGATGATTCGCCAAAAGCACGGCGATATTCATATTCTTTCGCAGTGCGCCGCCGCAGGCGATATGTCGCCCCGCACACTCCACTACAAGGAAGCAGAAGCACGCCGCTACGCGCTGAAATTTGGCGAGGTGCCGAATGCACATCTCTTAAACCGCCCGTGGGAAATGTACAACCGCTATGATATTGCCGAGCGCATCGCCGTAGCGTTTGACGAAGTACTCGAGTGGGCCGAGAAGGATAAAATCCGCGACGCGCGCGTAAAACATACTGTAAAGACAATTAAGCTTCCCCAGCGCCTTATTTCGAAAGAACAGTACGAATTCTCGAAACGCGAGCTGCAGGCTCTTATCGATACCTATGTGCCGAAAACAGACGGCACCACTTTCGAGCGTTTTGAAGACCGCGCAAAGCTCGAAGCGAAACTGAACCGCTTCCGCGGCATTCTCACAAGATACGAGGAACAGCAGAAAACGGAAACAACCGACATGGAGCTTCACGTAATCTCTGTCGGTGATGTAGCCTTTGCAACGAACGCCTTTGAGCTGTACATTGATTACCAGCATCAGATTCAGGCAAAGAGCCCGTTTACACAGACCTTTATTATTCAGCTTACCGACCAGCCGGAAGGGAACCGCACGGGGTACCTTGCCCACGAGCGCGCCATCAAAAACCACGGCTACAGTGCTACCATTTACTGTAACCAGGTTTCGCCCGAGGGCGGCGAGGTGCTTGTAGCGGAAACGCTTTCCGAGCTTCGCAAACTCCACGAATAAAACGGGAATGTAAAAAAGTCCAGAACGCAAGAAGAGGTATGCGCCAAAAGGTGCATGCCTCTTTTCATTATTTTCCAAAAAAGTATTGACAAACAAAATCATACGTGGTATAGTAACTGTATCACGTGTACTAGTACAGTTAATAAGGAGGTGGGCCCGTGCTTCATATCGACTACAAGGACAGCCGCAGTTTGCATGTGCAGATTGAGGACGGTATTCGCGCGCAGATTATCAGCGGTGCGCTTTCTGAAGGCGATCAGCTTCCGTCCGTTCGCGAGCTTTCCATAAGCCTTACCGTAAACCCGAATACCGTGCAAAAGGCGTATAAGCAGCTCGAATCTGACGGGTACATTTACAGCGTGCTCGGGAAAGGCAACTTCGTCTCCGGGGCGCACGCGGCGCGCGATGCGCAAAAAATCGAAGCGCTTTATAAAACGCTGGGCGAAACGGCACGCGCACTTTTGTATTTAGGGGAATCCCAAGAGGAGATTGCCCGCGTCATTTCCAAGATAAAGGAGGAATTTTAGATGATTTGTGTATCGAACGTCACAAAGCATTTTGACGATTTCGCGGTTTTGAAATCGTTTTCCATGCATGTGCCGAAAGGCGCCATCTATGGTCTTATCGGCCCGAACGGCGCCGGCAAAACAACGATTATAAACCACATCGTAGGCGCACTTCGCCCGGAAAGCGGCGAAATTTTAGTCGGCGGAGAGGCTGTGTATGAAAACAGCGCCGTAAAAGAAAAGATTTTAAGCATTGCCGATGATTGGTACTTTTTCGGCACCTACACCATCAAACAGATGGCGGCTTTTTATAAAGACACGTATTCGTCTTTCAGCACCGAGCGCTACGAAAAGCTTCGCGAAGTGTTTCATCTCGACGAGAAAAAACAAATTCGAAAGCTCTCGAAAGGACAGAGAAGACAGGTGGCCTTCTGGCTCTCCCTTTCTTCGATGCCCGAAGTGCTTATTTTAGACGAGCCGCTCGACGGGCTTGACCCCGTAATGCGAAAGCAGATTTTAAATCTCGTAATCGCGGATGTTGCAGACCGCGCGCTTACCGTTTTGGTTTCTTCCCATAACCTTCGCGAGCTTGAGGACATCTGCGATTATGTGGGCATTATCCACGAGGGAAAACTACTCCTCGAAAAGCCGCTTGACGACCTGCGCGGCGGCGTTTGCAAATTTCAGGTTTCGTTTGAAGAGGATGCGCGTGCATTTTTAGAGTCGCTTCCGGGGCTTTTACATATTTCTAAAACAGGTTCTGTATATACCGTCATTATAAAAGATGCGGAAACGGCCGCGCGCGACGCCATACACGCGCGAAAGCCGCTCCTTTGCGAGCGCATCAGCCTTACGCTTGAGGAAGTATTTATTTATGAGTTAGGAGGTCTCGGGTATGATTTCAAAAACATCATTTTTTAATAAAGGCATTTATAAAGAAACCGTAAAACGCTTTTCGCCCGGCGCACTTCTCTACTTCGTACTTTTGTTTATCTCGACCGTGCTCTCCCTCTTTTTAAATCTGGAGCGGGATTTTTCGCACATGCCGGCGGACTATTTCAGAAACTATCCCGTTATTTTGCACGGCGCATACATTACCGTGCCCGTTCTTTTATCCATTGCCGTGCCGACGGTGGTGGCGCTGCTCGTTTTTCATTTCGTGCACGCCAAAAAAGCGGCACTCTTTGTGCATAGCCTGCCGGCGGCGCGCGGTGCTATCTTTGGAAGTTCTCTTCTTGCCGCGTTCACGCTCATGTTTTTGCCCGTACTTATAAACGGCGCGCTTCTCTGCCTTTTATCCCTTTCGTGCTATGGTTCGTTTTTCACGCTCGCTGATTGCCTTCTTTGGATGGGGTATAACCTTGTGGCACTGTTCCTTCTCTTTTCCGTGGCAACGCTCGCCGCGCTCCTTACGGGGAACGGCTTTGCCGCCGTGGCGGTAAATGTGCTTTTGCATTCCGTACTCTTTCTACTCGTTGCGGCAGGCAGCATGCTCGGGGAAGTGTTCCTCTTCGGCTTTTCAGGCGCAGATGCTCTCTTTGAAACCTTAGCCGAAAATAATTTTGTGGTCTTCTGTTATGGCTTTATGGACCATTATTTCCGCGAAAATATAACGGCGTGGGATTTTGTGAAGTTTATCGATATTGCCGTACTTTTCTACGTCCTCGCTTTTCTTCTCTACAGAAAGCGGCGCATGGAGGCGGTGGGCGATGTGGCGGCGTTCGGCTTTCTTCGTCCCGTCTTTAAGTATCTTATCACGTTCCTCGTAACTTCGGCAGCTTTTGCGGTATTTTCCTCGTATATGCTGGAAAATACGCCCGTATTTATCCTCATTTTAGCACTCGCCGCCCTCTTCTCCTATGCGGCGTGTGAAATGATTTTGAAAAAGACGCGAAACGTACTCTATGCCTACAAAGGGTTCCTTGGCTTTTTGGCTTCTTTTTCCATCCTCGCCTGTCTTTTCGCCTTCACGCCCTTTTTCGGCTACGAAACGCGCGTGCCCGACGAAGCGGATATTTCTTCGGCTTCCATCTACCACTATTATTACCGCGACGCGGAGCCGCGCACAAAAGACCCTGCTATCATTGAGGAAATCCTCGCCTCGCACCGCTCGCTTTTAGAGAATGTGCCGAAAACGCGCTATGAAGTGCGGGAGGAGCCGTATTATACGCGCATCCACATTCGCTATACGCTTCAAAACGGCAAAACGCTCGCGCGTGCCTATGAAGTGCCCGACAGCGTTATGATGAACATCATGAATAGACTCTATGAAAACGATGCCTACAAAATGCTTTGTGAAGAGGCGTTTGTGGAAGACCGTGACATTATCCGCGTACACCTCGGCGGCGGCGAAGATATAGAAAACTATGATGCTCTTCTCGCGGCACTTCGAAAGGATGTTCTCGCCCTTTCCTACGAGGATTTGCACCCCTCCATCTATAATTCGTGGGATACGGTGTACCACGTGGAAATCGAATTTGTACCCACAAGTGCCGAAGGCACACCGCGCGTTTGGTACGCCCATATTTCCATTACAAATAAGTTTACAAACACTATGGCATATCTTCGGGAAAACGAACAGTTTCTCCCGCGGAATAAATTTGTAGACTGACAGCGCATAAAAAATGGACTGCATTTTGCAGTCCATTTTTTATATCCTATTCCGCGATTTCTTCCCACTCGGCATAGAGCGCAAGCAGTTTTTCTTCCAGCGCCGCAATTTCCTCAGAAAGTACCATGGCGCGTTCGTAGTCGGCGCCCGCTTCGGCGAGTTCTTCGTTCTTCTTTTCTATCGCCTCTTCCGCCGCGGAAATCTCGGTTTCCAGTTTCTGTATGCGGTTTTTCTTTTTACGTTCTTCCGCTTTTTGTGCTTTTTCCTCTTGATATGTGTTTTCCTTTTTGGGAGCGGCTACCGCCGTTTTTGTCGGTGCTTCCTCGCGTTTTCGAAGGTAATATTCATAATCGCCGTCAAAGTTTCTGAGTTCGGCCCCCGAAAGCGACAAAATGCGTGTTGCAAGCTTATTGATAAAATAGCGGTCATGGGAAATGGCGAGAAGTGTGCCGCCGTACGCGAGAAGTGCATCCTCAAGGGCCTCTTTCGCGTCAATATCGAGGTGGTTTGTAGGCTCGTCAAGGAGCAGAAAGTTCGGCGCGCCAAGAAGAAGCCGCACAAGCGCCACCTTTGCGCGCTCGCCGCCCGAAAGCGTGGCGATTTCCGCGTGCACCGCCTCGCCGCGAATGCCGAGTGCTGCGAGTGACGAACGAAGCTCCGTTTCCGTTTTCTTCGGAAACGCATCGCGCACAACCTCAAGGGCAGTTTTTTGGGGCGGAAGGTCGCTTTGCGTCTGGTCATAATACCCCATCACCACGCGCGAGCCGAGGCGCACGGAGCCCTCTGTTCCTTCACGCGCACCGCGAAGGATGGAGAAAAGCGTCGTTTTCCCCGAGCCGTTTCGCCCGAGTAGAAATACGCGTTCGTTTTTATAAATTTCAAGATTTATGTTTTGGAACAGGCTTGCTCCGTCAAAGCTTTGCGAAAGGCCTTCCGCACGGAGAACT
>JAZNJV010000104.1:0-1800 GCA_045578225.1 Clostridia bacterium
ACCCCGAAAAATCGAGGTTTTCTACCAATTTGGTGGAAGCGGCGGGAGTTTTAGCCCGCCAAAACGTGCAATCATTCCCACACGGTCTGTGCGCAAAAAACGCGAAAAAACGGCATTTCTCTGTCTTTCTATTCACGCGCGCGCAAGCCGAATTTTTCCGTTTTAAAATTTTTCGGGGATTTTTCGGGGATTTTCCCATTATTTGTCACCCCTCTTTGGAAAGGGGGTGCAACAAATGACCTACACGCAAGTTTACCAAAAGCACTACTTCTATGTCCTGAAAATTTGCAGAAGCATTTTGAAGGACCGAGCAAGCGCCGAAGATGCTACGCAGGAAACTTTCTACAAGCTTCTGCGCCATTGGGATGTCCTCGAGGAGAAAGACGACCTCTCCGCCTGGCTTCGCACGACGGCCACAAACACCTGTATCGACATTATCCGAAAGAGAAGCCGCGAGCTCCCCTTCGAGGAAATTCGTCCGACCGAACTTCCCGAAGAGGATCCCGGCAAACTCCTCCTGGAAGAGGCGAAAGACATCGTTTTAACACTTGCCCCCAAGTATCAAGAAATTTTCCACCTATCCTTCATTTGCGGATACACCGGCCAACAAATCGCCGACCGGCTCTGTATCCCTCTTGGTACGGTCAAAAGCCGCGTCCGCGTCTGTATTCAAAAGATACAGGCTGCGCTTTGAACGCCAGCGCTCGCTGATGTAGTTATCCACTACATCGTCAAGGGCAATCGGTGTAATGGTATGCCTGGCAAGCTTCACCAAGAGCTGATATGTCTTTTCTGCCATGTCCGGGATCATACGCACGGCACTCTCCTTGCTGTGCGTATCCCGGATTTCAATTCCGCATAAACCTCCCTTCAGCACGAGATAATACTCCAAGCACATTTCTGTGGTTGGCGTTTTCTCGTGCACTGCTTTGATTTTCACTTTTTGCATTTGTAAACCTCCTTTCGCAGAAAAGCACGCCAAAAGTTAATAAAAGGATTTAAGATACACAAAAATATTAACTTTATTTCGAATTTTTGCTGTTTAACTCATCTTTTTCGAGTTGTAATTCATAATATACGCTTCTTTTTATGAATTACAAATTGAAAGACGGAGCATCACGCTCCGCCTTTCTTCTTTTTCTATTTCTTGTCAAATTTCCCACGGATCGTATCAGCCAGCATCTCAACCAGCTTTTCGAGCGCTGTCACCTTGCGTGCAAGCGGCCAGGTGATAATCGCCGCCGTCGTCGCGCTTACCAGCAGGACCAAAAACCATAAAAACGGTTGCACATTTCTCCCTCCTTTCTTTTCTTTCGTTGCATACTCACACACCTCTCCTCACGTCATCACGTCTGTCAATACTGAAAGGTTTGTTTTCTTGAAAATTTTTTCAAAAAGAAAAAGCAGGGCAATCCGCCCCGCCATTTCAAAGCCTCAAAAATTCCCGATATAGCCCTCCTCTCTCCCCGGCCGTTCTGTTTTCTTCTAAGTACGTGCGGATTCTTTCGATAACTGCCGGCAAGTCCTCATCCTCCGCATATCGTTCCGGATGCTGCAGCCTGCTTTTCAAACAGTCCAGCTGCCACTTATAGTCTGACATGAGCGGAATGTCCACCACCGGGAACGTACCAACGCCCACCACCGTCTCTGCGCCAATGACCGCATACTCTCTTTCGTCTATTTTGTAGGTTTTCTTTTGCATATAATACCTCCGTTTTTCTTGCCTTCCCGAAAGAGATGTGATATACTGTATTTATCACTCTCTTCGGAGAGCTGTTAAAATGCACCCTGCTTACCTCT
>JAZNJV010000105.1:0-5581 GCA_045578225.1 Clostridia bacterium
CCTTCTTTTTAATGGAATGTACCTTTACCTTGAATGTTGCCGGTTTACCCTTCAGCTCTTCTGCATGGTATTCTTCGGGGAAGGTAACCTGAATTTCACCGTCAAATCCGCATTCTTTACCGATGAGTTGATCTTCAAAACCGGGGATAAACTGACCGGAGCCAATTGCGAGGTCATGATTTTTATCTGCGCCACCCGGGAAAGCAACACCATCCATAAAGCCTTCGTAGTCAATTGTAGCGATATCGCCATCTTCAATTGCACGGCCTTCTACAGTAACAATGCGAGAGTTTTGTTCCTGCATGCGGGAAAGCTCTGCATCGACGTCCTCTGCATTGGGAATATATTCTATTTTATCCACCTTTACGCCTTTGTATTCAGCTAAGGTAAATTCGGGCTTTACTGCAACGATAGCTTTGAAAATAAAGTTTTCGCCGTTTCCAATCTGTACAATATCAATTTCAGGCTGTGCAACAGGAGAAATGTTATTCTCTTCTACTGCTTTATCATATGCATCCGGACATACAAAGTTTATTGCATCTTCAAAAAAGACAGCTTCTCCGTAATATTTTTCGATAAACTTGCGGGGGGCTTTGCCTTTTCTGAAACCGGGGATGGCAATGCTTTTTACATTTTTGCGGTATGCCTTTTCCATTCCGGCTTCAAAAGTTTCCTTGTCCACTTCGATTTCAAGTGTAACAATGTTCTTGTCCGTTTTTTCAACCTTAACGTTCATTTGTTCTCCTCCAAACTTTGATTTAGCTTTTCAATTATATCATTATACCATATTTTTCTTGTTTTGCAAGCCTTTTTTTAAAAATAAACAAAAATAATCTTACTATAAATCGCAGATAAATGATGCAGTTTTTTAGACAGTATTTTAACCTGCATTTGAAGACAAAAGCGATAGCATTCTATGCACGGTAACGGCAGTCTCGGCGCGTGTTGCATTTCTCTTTGGTTCAAAGCTTCCATCTGCAAGACCTCGCAAAAGACCAAGGGCAGTTGCTTCTTGGATGTCCTGCATGGCCCATGTGCTGATGGAGGGAAGATCGCTATACGCTATTTCCGTTGTCCGTATGGTTGCGCCGGTCTTTCGATACGCGCGCATAAGCATAGATGCAATTTCTTCTCTTGTGATCGGAAGATCGGGTGAGAAAGTCTTTTCGCCGGTGCCCTGTGCAATGCCGTGTTTCGTAACAACAGCAATGGCACCGGAGTACCAACTGAAGGGTTTTACATCAGAAAACTGTCCTTCGTAGTAAATGGGGGCGAGCTTAAAAGCGCGTGCCAAAATGGCAGAAAATTCAGCGCGGGTGATCAATGCCTCCGGCGAAAACAAGCCGTTGCCGTGGCCTTCTAAGACACCTGCCGCCGTCAAATGTTCTATTTCGTTTTTGGCCCAATGTTCTGCCAAGTCAAAAAAACGGTGTTTTTCGAGCACAGGAAAAGTATGGAGGTTCAATACTTCCATGCCCTCTGGCGATGGAGGGAGAGGGGGAGACGGTGGCAAAATTTCCGGTGGAGTTGACGTGTCAAAAGAATCGTCGGTGGAAGGGAGCGGCTCGCCAACCAAAACGGGCATGGACGTGACGCTGTCGCCAACGACGGGGCCACGAAGAGAAAGGGGTGTAACTTCAAATTTAACATATTTTCCAACCAAATCCTCTGTTATGGAAAGCGTATTTGAATTCTGGCTTTCTATTGGCATGAAAATACCGTCAGAAGCATTTGAAACAAGCCAACGAACAGAACTGGAATCCGCAGCGTTGAAATTAGATGAGAAACGATATGTGCCTGTTATGTTTTTTTCCAAAAACGGGGTGCCGTTAATTCGAACGTCCTCCGCTGAGACAGTGGCCCTTGCAACAGAAATCATATCCAAAAGTACAATTTGTTGGTCATGGGTTTCCGGCGTGTTAAACGCAATCATCAGTCGTCCGGAAACAGTTTCGGAGGGGGCAAATAATTTTTGAATTCTTTGCATGGAGTGTGAAAGCGTAAACTGGCCAATAACCAGATTGTCATCAAAAGAGTCACTTTCGATGTTGTCCACAAGCACAGTTACAACCGTATCAATATCCGGCACGGTGACCTTCATGTTGGCCTCAAACACATAACTTGTAGCGCCCGCATATTGTGCCACGGAGTTAGACATTAAGGCAGAAACAGGACCGTTCATCGTGAGACGAGCAAAACGGCTTCCTTCCGCAGGGTAGGCACCGTTATAAGTAGAAACATATTGAAGCGCTGACGGAGAAGCGGTTTTCCACCATGCACCGGGTTCTTCGCGTTCAAAACTACCATCCCCAACAGATTCGTTTGTGATTTGTACGCGATATATGCTTTTTACAGAGGGATCATCCGGGAGAAAGACGGTAATCTTATATTCTTGGGGCGTAGCAGTTTCATGGATAGTAAGGCTGTTCCTCTCAAAGAAAACACCGCAGTTTTCCGGCGAGACCGAGAATGAAACGGGAGCTGCCATCGGCGATCCAATTTGCGTGTATGTCATGTACGGGATAGAAAAGCAGGAGGTCCCTATTTCTGGTATGGCGATGTGTGCGGGAATATCTGCATAAATTATAGAAGGAACGGGTTCTTCTTTCTGTATCTGTATATCATCTAAAAAAACAAAGGTTTCTCGTGAAGTTATGAAGTCAAAACCAATACTGTAAATGCCATCCGCAGGAACGTGGAAGGCGGCAAAAACATCGGTCCACGCGTCTGCGTCTATATTCGCAATCTGTATACGAATTTCTCCTTCGTCATTTGGCGGCAAGACTTGCGCCTGCATTTGCGCATTTCCATTTGTGCCGTCGGTAAGAAGGCGTGCGCGAAATACATACATGTTGTCTGCTTGCAAGAAATAAGAGTGTGCACTTGCCAGCGAAGCTACATACATATTTTCGAAGTTCGTGTGTGCAGAAAGTGTGGCGTATGCGTTTCCTGTCCCTTCTGTTTCAATGGAAAAAGGGAAGAGTTCTGTATCCCATCCACTATACCGAGGAAGGTCTTCGAAAGTTCCGTTTTCGAGGATATTGCCGGAAATAGAGATATGTATAGAAGCAGGTGAAAGGCTTGTATTCCCCTCAGGCGGCATGCATCGAAGGACGATGCTTTCTCCCGCCTTTGCCTCTGTAGTGACCACAAGCAGGCCTGTTTCTTCTTCGAAGATGACGCCGCTCGGCAAAGGGCTATCTAAAGAAAGAAGCGCATTTTGTATATTGCAGATATTACCATTGGCATCCACCGCGAGCGGAACATAGGAATAGGCGGCTTCGCCAAATGCGGGGATTTCTACACTTTGTCTCCCGGCGATATGCATGCGAACGGGCACAAAATCTACGATAGAAAGACAGATGTTATCAATGAAGAAAGTGGCATTTGCAAAAGGAGAGTCAATCATTAACGCAAGCTCATAGGCGGAAGAACTGCTAACCATGAACACGATGGATACTTGTTGCCATGACGAAGAAACATTTTTCACCTGTACATTTATGCTTTTTGCGCCTGTCGGCATAAGCGACGAGACAGGGGGAGTTTGAATCGCGTTGGCAAGATCTGTTCGGATCCAAAATGAAAGGGAATATACAGCAGCACTTTCCAGAGGAAGGGGCTGGGAAAAGGAAGAATAATGCAAATACGTATTCTCGACATTCGGAACGGGAAATGAAAATGCAAGGCATTGTGACCCGTCACAGCCCTCGCCAACGGACAGCTCGCCTTGACTCCATAAAAGTGCTGCTGATTCAAAATTTCCGTTTTGTATTAAGTTTTCTGTGGAAGCTGCTAAACCGCAAAAAGAGCTGAGTAGCAAGAGGAAAATGAGACACATAGAAATTTGCTTTTTCATATGTATAAACCCTTTCCAAAGAAATAATGAAACTGCCCAAAACAAAAGCTTGTTTCGGGCAGGCATACTCATAGAAGCTGCTGGTTATTTACCACCAGGCGAAAAGTGAGATTCAGCTTTTCTGCAGCTTTTCGGCAAAGAATCATGCGATTTAAAAAAATTTCAAAATAATCCATTACGGAACCGTACTGCGTATCGATATCGAGTTCTAGGGAGAACACTTTGCAAGCGGCATCTAAAGTGGCAGATGCAGACCGCACGGAATAATTCACACGGTCGTGAATATCAAAAGAAGGAATATCCGTGTTTCTGACTCGGCTACGGCGCACATCTGTTTTGTCTGCCAAAATAAGCGCCGCTGCTACTGCGTTTACAGGGAACGCGGTAGATTCATCATGATTGCCGATGGCAGAAACAATGGTTGCAATTTCTTCGGAAGGCATCCCCATATTATCTAATATGCGAAAAGCCATTACAGCGCCGCTTTGCGCATGGTCTACGCGATTTACAAGATTCCCTATGTCATGTAAGAACCCTGCAATTTTTGCCAGTTCTACCTCGCGCGCCGGATGCCCCAAAGACGTCAAAATATATCCCGCCGTCTCTGCCACTTTTGTTGTATGTGCAAAACTATGTTCGGTATATCCGAGTGCGCGCAGGGAGGCGTCCGCCTCTAAGATATAGGTTTTGATTTGCTCGCTTTTTTGGATTGTTTCAAAAGTAATCATAAATTCTATAAATTCTTCTTGTTTGCTACAAAACGCCAACCATCGGCACACATTTCATCAATGCCATACTTTGCTTCCCATCCAAGTTCTTCACGAGCTTTTTTGGGATCAGCAAAGCAGGCGGCAATATCACCGGGGCGACGCGGTACGATTTTATAGGGAACCGGTCTTCCGCTGGCTTTTTCAAACGCTTTTACAATCTGCAAAACGCTGTATCCGTTGCCGGTGCCGAGATTATATGTGAAGACGCCGGAATTATTTTCGAGTTTATTTACAGCGCATACATGTCCAAGGCTTAAATCTACAACGTGAATATAATCGCGAACGCCAGTGCCGTCCACAGTGGGGTAATCGTTACCAAAAACATTCAGCTCCGGAAGTTCGCCGGCAGCCACCTTGGCAACATAGGGAAGGAGATTATTGGGGATGCCGTTCGGATCCTCGCCGATGATACCACTCTTGTTTGCGCCAATGGGATTAAAATAGCGAAGAATTACGATGCCCCAATCCTTGTCAGAAACATAAATGTCACGCAAAATCTGTTCAATCATAAGTTTTGTTGTGCCATACGGATTGGTTGTGTGCAGCGGAAAATCTTCGCAAATCGGAACTGTGTGGGGGTCACCGTACACAGTGGCAGAAGAACTGAAAACGAGTTTCTTTACATTCTTTTCCGCCATAACTTCACAAAGTACAAGTGTGCTAATAAGATTGTTGTCGTAATATTCCATGGGTTTTTCCACGGACTCGCCTACGGCCTTAAGCCCTGCAAAATGAATAACGCATTCAATCTCATTTTCTTCAAATATGCGAGAAACAGCGGCTTTGTCGCGAAGGTCTACTTCATAGAAAGGGAAGTCGCGACCGGTTATTTTTTTAATATTATCTAAAGCCTCGGGTTTGGAATTGCAGAAATTATCTACAATTACAATTTCCTTTCCTGCCGATAAAAGTTCTACTGCTGTGTGGCTGCCTATGTATCCGGCACCGCCTGTTA
>JAZNJV010000106.1:0-2347 GCA_045578225.1 Clostridia bacterium
AGCATCCCGAAGACCGCGATTTCTCTGACGGTCAGCTTCATCCCTGTTCCACCTTCAGCGCATAGGTATCGCCCTCGGTGATCTCCGTCACATCCACGCCGGAGACGGCGTATTCCCCGTTGATGTAGAAGGCCCAGTACACCTTGTCGATGTCATAGTCCGCCCGGATGCCGTTCACCGTTTTCACATACAGGCCATACGCCCCCATCTCGCCTGCAATGAGGTCATGTGCAAGAAGCGCTTCCGAAAGCGTTTCGCAGTCCGTATGTATTTCAAAATCTACCGCGTTTTCTGCGACAATCACGCGCACCGTAACAGCCTTGGCGCCCGTGCCGAGCACCGCGTCGCTTGTATATACCGCATCGTCCCACGGGTTTTGGGGTGACGCCGTGCCGCAAGCCGCCAAAACGAGCGACAAAACGATGGCAACAACAGTTCCTATATAAAATCTCTTTTTCTGCATATCAGAAGCACCTCCACGCTTATTGTACCACAGCTTTTGGAAAAAGTAAATAGCGCAAAAGAGCGGAAAAATTATTTTATCCTGCGTTTCGTTTATGCGGTTAAAACACGCAAGGCAAAATTCTGCCATACCATCACCCCTTACCATTATAGGTCAATTTCACCATAATTCCAATAGGGAAATTTGCCATAATAATACTTGGTGATGGGTATATGAATAAGTTAAAAGCGCTTCGCCTTGCAAAGAAAAAGCACCTGATGTAAAATCAGGTGCTTTTTCATGGCTTTGTAGGTATTTCGCTAAAATTTACTCCAAAATTCTTCCGTCTGTAGAAATGGTTACAACTCGCCACGGAATAAACTTCCCGCTTGTCTGCAGCGCATTTCGAACGGCCTGCTCAATCCCGCCGCAGCAGGGAACCTCCATACGGACGACTACTACACTTTTGATGTTGTTGTTTGCAAGTATTGCCGTTAATTTTTCGGTATAGTCCCCTTCGTCAAGCTTAGGGCAGCCGATAAGGGTGACGTGATTGCGGATAAATTCAGCATGAAAATTGCCGTATGCATATGCGGTACAATCCGCTGCAACCAGAAGATTTGCATTGTCGAAGTACGGCGCATTTACAGGCACAAGCTTAATTTGCACAGGCCACTGCGAAAGTTGACTTGTAACAGGCGCCGCGTTTTGCGCGGCACAGGGCTCTCTTTTTATCGCTCTGGACTGTGTGCCGGGACAACCGCAAGGCAGTTGCGCCTTTTTCTGCTTGGCAGCGAGTACTGCCGATTCGTTATACGCAGGCGCTTCTCTTTCTTCAAACGTAATTGCCCCTTGGGGACATGCGGGGAGACAATCGCCAAGGCCATCACAGTAATCCTCACGCGTAAGCCTTGCTTTCCCGTTTATCAATTCAATGGCCCCTTCGTGGCAAGCATCCACGCAAAGTCCACATCCGTTACATCTCTCTTCGTCGATTGTAATGATTTTTCTTATCATACTAATTCCTCCTGTGCTATTGACTTTCTGGGTATAGTATAGTACAATATCGAAGACAAGTCTGTTGTTTTTACAACGAAAGGGAATAAAAATGAAAAAATATATATCTGTATTAAAAAGAGCGCAAATTTTTGCAGGCGTTAGCGAGGAAGAAATACAATCCCTGCTTTCCTGTCTGGGCGCAAAACTCTGTACCTATAAAAAAGGGCAATATATACTGCGACAAGGCGAGGATCTACGCAGTATTCTTGTTTTGGTCGAAGGAAGGGCGCATATACAAAAAAACGATTATTGGGGCAACCTCAGTATCTTGAGTCAGATTGAAGTGGGAGAAATGTTTGGCGAAGCATATGCTTCGCCGGAAAGCGGCGCACTTTTGAATGATGTGGTCGCGCTGGAGGATTGCGTCGTCATGCTCTTTGACGTAAAACGAATTTTGACAACTTGCCCCTCGGCCTGCCGGTTTCATTCTATGATAATTCAAAATATGTTTTTCGCGCTTTCCGAGAAAAATAAAAAACTCGTGCAAAAGCTTGGGCATATGTCCAAACGGACTACACGTGAAAAACTTATATCGTATTTGTCTGAAGAATCCAAACGGCAAAACAATTCTACAATCACAATCCCCTTTAATCGGCAGCAGCTTGCAGATTTCCTTTCCGTAGACCGCAGCGCTATGTCCAATGCACTTTGCAAAATGCGTGACGAGGGCCTTCTCACATTTAAAAAGAATTTGTTTACACTTCGCTCTCAAAACTCGATAGGATATACATCTCATTGCCGCAAGGCAACGTAACGAAAGTCTCGTCAGAGATTTATATCGATGAAAAAAGCACTTGCAACAGCAAGCGCCTTTTTTATTTTCTTGTACGAAAAATATCAAAAGTC
>JAZNJV010000107.1:0-2485 GCA_045578225.1 Clostridia bacterium
GCCTCCGACTTTATTGTCCCATTCAAGGAGAAAGGCACCGCCGCCCTGAATCGGCACCGTGCGCTCCATCATATCGTTTATTTCCTCGAAATTGCCCCTGTCAATTTCATTTCGAAGCATGTCCTCTATAAGGCGCGCCTTGTCCTCGTCCTCGGGGCGCTGCGCCGTTACCTTCGGCATAGGAATACTCGAGGATACCTGCGCCTCTATAATTTCCGCGCAGATGTTTCGAACATGCGGCGTCTTCTTTTTTCTTTCGCCGTCCACAAGCTTTCGAAGGCTTCGGTCGCCGCGGTAAAGCGCCTCGCGCTCGTCCATCTTCGCTTCCTCCGCGCTGTATGCACTCTCATTCCTCGCTAGCCTCTCCTGCCAAAGACGAAGCTTTTGCTTATCCGCTTTTTTCCCCATCGCTACACCCTCTTTTCTCTGAGATACTGCACGATCTTTCGCGCCAGCCAGTATGTGTTCACGTCCTCATTCAGCTTCTGCATCCAAAGATGCGGATCGCCTATGACCTTCTCCCCGCTTGAGAGCGCACGCTCCGAAAGCTCCCATACGATATCGTTTACGGAAGTTAAAACCGGCAGGCGCACCTCGTCCACAAGGCGAAGAAAGCGGTACCACGCCGCCCAGCTATCCCCCGCAAATTCCGCAGGGCACATTTTGCCGGAGGCGTCATAATGCCGCACCACCTTCTCGATGCCCGTCTCGCTCTTCAGCTTTCGCACAAGCTCCGCCGCGTTCTCCACGGCCCTTTCAAAATCGCCGCCTCGGTTTACGCAGATTTCAATGCCGATGGAATTGGCGTTCGTAATACCGTTTTTCCCCTTGCCGTCGCCGCAGTGCCACGTGTAAAACTTTGTGTAATCGTTAATCTGAAGCGCTTCTTTGTCGTCCACCACAAAATCCGCACTCTGTCCGGCATACTGCCTGTCCCAGTATTCGTAGTGCGCTCTCGCGTCCGCACCTTGCCTGTAGTTCCCCGTCGTATGCACGACTATGTATTTCGGTTTCTCTGTCCTTGCCGTCTTGTTACAAGTAATCTGCAGCATATACGTGCCTCCTTAAAACCCGCTTCGGTCCGTGGGATTGTTCACCACGCCAAACGCCACCAGCACCGCAAGAAGCAAATCCGTAAATTCATCGAATTTCGGTATTTCCCATCCAAACCAATTCTTCGTGATAAATGCAAAAAGTGCCGCCATCGAAATCCAGAGCACAGGGCTCTTTATTCTTTCCTTCATCTTTTCTCCTTTCATCTTTCCATCTCTTTTACATGCAGCTCCTCCACCGCATATTTTTTAACCTCTCCGTTCCCTCCATGCGAAATATATTTCTCCGCCGCAAGTATCCGCTCGCCGAGCGGCATGTGCGGATCCATAATCGTAATGCGGAGAATCGACATGTAGTTTTCAAACGTGTGCCGGTGCATATCTTTGATATACTTCGGAAGGCAAAAGAGCGCATATAAAAGTCGCACTATCCCGTATACCGCCGTAAGCACCGCCCCGCTTTTAATGATCCATTCCAGTACCGCCATCCGTTTCCTCCTCTCTCAGATACTCCACTGTTCCGTTATACCGTGTCTTTTTAACATTGCATCCACATCTCTTGCCCATGATGCTGTACATCTCATTTAATACCTTATTACACGATCTGTTCCCGCACCGATTTTTGTCGCATAAATCGTGTCTTTTGTGACCGTGAATACATCAAAGGATTGCTCCGTAATCGTATTTACGACACGCTCATTTTTTAAAGCGTCGGTATTTTCCTGTTTTGCGTCACACCTTGTTCCAATCACATTAAATCCCAAAGATGTATCAACACTATCCACGTGATTATGTCCGCTAAAATATCCTACAAAATTTCCTTTTGCTTGCGAAAAATCGCAGTCTACAGAAACAGCATCATATCCGCCGACCGCGCCCTCAACAATTTCCTCATTAACTGTAACAATTACAGCCCCAGCATCGGTTGGTGTAGGCATAGCGAAACGGAAGCCGTCAATCACATGCTCCCCCCAGTTTGATACAGTAAATTTATATACGCCATCTTCTAACCCGCTATATTCCACAGTTTGTAGGGAGCCAGAAGTGATTCCATTGTTGAAATACCCACGGGAAACATAAGTATTTTCATCATCTCTGCTGTCGTGCAATACAACTCTATCTACTCCTTCTCGGAGTGTTACGCCCTTTATGCGAATAACATCCCCACTAACGCAAGGGATCATGTTCGAAACCGATGTGCCAGCCTGCGCAGTCGGCCCGCCGCTAGATGAAAAACGATACCCATTTACCCATTTGGTCGTGTCCGTCGTGTTCTCTGGAAGTGGCTCTGCAAAATTCGTGTATAAAGCACCGCCTTCTGCTGTACCTTCGTATGTGCCGCTATAAGCGGTTTTATGCTTAAAAGCATTTATTACGCCCGCCATAACCTCTCTGTCACCAATACTCGCAGTGAGGGGGCAATGTGCAAAAAT
>JAZNJV010000108.1:0-3591 GCA_045578225.1 Clostridia bacterium
TTTACTAAAAAAACAAAGATATGTAAAGAAGAAAATGAAAAAATGTAAAAAGGGATTGCGGTAGCCGCCTTCTCTGTGATATACTGAAAACAATTTTAGAGAGGAAGGAGTACGAGAACGGATGGAAAAGGAAATAAGAGCCTTTTTAGAAGAACGGTTTCTGACGGACGTAGGGTTTTCAAAATGCGAGGATACGCCTTTCCCCGGCCTTACGCACGCCGTGTCCATGGTCTTTTCTCTTTCCGATGCAGTGGTGGAGGGGATTACAGAAGAGCCAACCCACACGTATTTTCACCACTACAGAACGATGAATGCCTATATCGATTCCGTTTCCCTCCAGCTTGTACTCTATTTACAGGGGAAGGGATATCGCGCGGCGGCGGTGCCGGCCAGCCAGTCGGTGGATACCTATAGTGGTATTTTCTCCCATAAAAAAGCGGCTGTTCGCGCAGGGCTCGGGTACATCGGCAAAAGTGCACTTTTTATTTCCGATGCAAGAGGCCCGCGTGTGCGCCTTGGTACGGTGTTTACAGATGCACCGCTTCCTGAAAATGTATTCCCCCAAAAGTCTCGGTGTGGCGATTGCGATGCCTGCACGCGCGCTTGCGGCGCCATGGCCATTCGCGGCGCAGAATATAAGGAAGGCATGGGAACGGAAGATATTTTAGATGCCCGTGCCTGTAGCGAGTATATGAAAAAGAAATTCCAGCACATCGGCCGCGGCGCGGTTTGCGGTGTCTGTATGCGCGTATGCCCCAAGGGCCAAAAGAAGTAAAAGCGCTTCATAGCGAAGCGCTTTTTCTTATTTTAAAAACTGTACAATCAAATCCGCCGTGTTTTCTATATCGGCAAGCGAAACCATTTCATTCCCTGTGCCGTGGTACCGTACGGGAATGCCAAGGCCGGTGCTTTCAATACCGCCGTAGGCTTTTTGCACCGTGCCGCCGATGCCGCGAAGGGTGCTGACCTCGCGGTATGTTTTTTTGCCGCAAGCTTCCAGCTCCATAAGAAGCGGCAGGGAGGAGAGCATGCCCTCGTCTTTCACGCGAAGCGCCGTGCCACGCGAAAGACCTGCGAAAACCGTCTTCTCGCCGGGATAATCGTTTGCGGCGCTAACTTCTATGGAAAGAAGCTTTGTAGCTTTTATGCCTTGCATAAACGAAGGCGAAAGCTGCCGGATATGGCTTTTGGTGGCAAATACAAAATACACATCCTTTTCCGTCTCGGCCTTGGCCGCGCGGATAGAGGCGCACATGGCGGCAAATTGGCCGATAGAGGCACCAAAACAGAGCGTATCATCTACCTTTCCAAAAGAAGGCACCGGCACGGCCCACATGCCCGTCTCAAGTGTATGGGCGCCCGTGTCAATAAATGAGCCGACACTGTCGGTACCGACAATGCCCAAAACGTCGCCCTCGCAAAGAACGGCCATGCCGTCTGCGGGTTTAAGACCGCCAACCGCCGAAAAACGGGCAAACCCGCCCTCTGCGTACGTTACGTATAAAGAAGGCGTGTCGAGTGCCGTCAAAATAACAACACCGTCGCCCGTCCCCTTTTTGTGCAGAATGAGGGAGCCGTGTACATCGGTTCTGATGTCTTCGCCTTCGAAATAGGAGGCAACAGCCTCCCGTATGCGGTTTTCCGCACCGGACGGCGCGGGGCACGCGGCAAGCGTTTTTAAAATGGATTCCATAAAAGTTCTCCTTTATTTAGAGGGAAGCCGCGGCCGTTTTCAGCCAAGTGTCCATAAGCTTCCACAAGTTTTCATAATCGTCCTTCGAAATGACGGTGGACGGCGAATGTAGATTGCGGCAGGGGAGCGCGATAATAGCCGTCGGTATCCCTTCCACCGCACGGGAAATGACGCCGGCATCTGTGCCGCCTCCGGCCACGCGCTTGTATTGCCACGGAATGTCGTGGGTTTTCGCCGTCAGCGTCAGCGAAGAAATCAGCATGCGGTCCGGTGTGGCCGTTCTGTCCATAAACGTGATGGCGGGGCCTTTGCCGAGCGTGGTCACGTGCTTTGAGGGGTCGGTGGGGAAAAGGTCCGAGCAGAAGGTGGACTCTAAAACCACCGCAAAATCAGGCCTTAGGAATTCCGCCGCCGCTTGTGCGCCGCGCGTACCCACTTCCTCTTGCGCCGTGAAAGCACCCATAACCTCTACATTTTCATATCGGTTTTGTAAAAGCCGTACTAAAAGAGCACAGCCTGCGCGGTCATCAATGGCACGGGCGTCAATAAGCCGGTCGCCAAATTCTTCAAAATGCGGCGGAAAAACGGCCGTGTCCCCAAGGGAAACCACGCTTTCCGCTTCCGCCTTGTCAGCCGCACCAATGTCAATGTACATATCTTCTTCACGCGGCAGGCTTTCGCGCGTGCTTTTGCTTTGTAGGTGCACCGCACAAATGCCGATAATGCCCGGTATGTTTTTTTCTCCAATATATACCTTTTTTCCGAGAAGCACCTCGGTGCCAATACCGCCAACCGTTTTAAAACGCAGAAAACCGTTTTCTTCAATCGAAGAAATGATGAGACCTACCTCGTCCATATGCGCAGCAAACAGGATTTTCTTGCCTTTGGAAGGGCGGCGCGCCAGTAAATTCCCCATGGCATCCACGTGCAACTCACAGCCGTCAAGATGCGCGGCGATGGCCGCGCGAATTTCCTGCTCATCGCCGGAAACGCCCCGCATGGAGCATAATTCCTTTAAAAGCATAACTCACCCTGCTTTCCTAAGTCTTTTATTACCGCCAAAAGGAGCGCGGCGGTGTTTTCTACGTCGCGAATGTCAATAACCTCGTACCCTGTGTGCATATAGCGAAGCGGCAGGGATAAAAGCCCCGTATAAATGCCGCACCGCACAGCTTGCACGGGCCAGGCGTCTGTACCGGTATTTCCGCTGTCCACGTCAATCTGATACGGGATTTCCGCGCGCTTGTCAGAAGCAATGTGCGCATCGGAAACCGACCGCTGTACGTTCGGTCCCACCGTGATGGCAGGCCCTTTGCCAAGCTTGTAGATACTGCCGGAAGCATCCGGCGATTCCCCGTGGCAAACGTCAATGCAAAAAGCGGCATAGGGCGAAAGCGTATACGCTGCAGTTCCCGCGCCGCGAAGGCCCACTTCTTCCTGCGCCGCACCGCATA
The DNA here is from genome assembly GCA_045578225.1 of Clostridia bacterium. Lineage (GTDB taxonomy): Bacteria > Bacillota > Clostridia > UMGS1883 > UMGS1540 > SIG447. The sequence continues at coordinate 3,148 of JAZNJV010000108.1, forward strand.
TAGCAATGTTAAAGGGAAGTTCTTCTTTTTCTAAAAGGCGAAGCACCTCTACCAGTATGGCAAGCCCTGCGCGGTCGTCAAGCGCGGAGGCAGAAATCTTGTGTGCGCCAAGCGGCGTAAATTCCGTAATAAACTCCATTACGTCCCCAACAGAGACCGCCTCGCGAACGCGTGCAGGCGAAAGACCCGTGTCGATGCAGAGCATGTCCATCTCAGGCGCCTTGTCTAGGGTTGCAACGTGCGGCGCCACGGCGCAAATTACGCCTCGTAGAACTTCGCGCCCGAAAATCCGCACCGCCATGGCCGGAAGCGTTTTCGTGTCAAGCCCGCCAATGGGGGAAACAAGCAAAAATCCGTCCTCCGTGATGTGGCGAACCATAAGCCCGATTTTGTCCATGTGCGCTTCCAGTAAAAGTGTTTTGCGCCCCTCTATAAAGCCGCGTC
>JAZNJV010000109.1:0-2332 GCA_045578225.1 Clostridia bacterium
CCGCCACGGCCGAGTGTTGTAATATCATCATACTTATCAATACCCTGGAAACCGGCTACGATCACAATCTTCTTCTGGTCCAGCTCCCGCTGAATGCGTTCTGTATCGATTCTCTCAATGCGTGCGCTAGAATACTTTGCATCGGTGCAAACGCCTGCCTGCCAGCCGGTAAGGCTTATAACAGGGCAGCCGAGCTTTTCAAGTGCCATGGCAAGAAGCGCCATGGAAATCTGCTCGCCGCTAGAAAGTAGCACGTCCATTTCGCGTTTTGAGGGTGCGGCGTTAATTTCTGCCGCTTTTTCGAGAAGGTCATCCGTTGTATCCCCCTGTGCGGAAACAACAACGACAACCGACTCACCCTTGTCATAGTACGACTTAATCCGATTCGCAACGCGGAACACACGTTCTGCATTCGCAACGGAAGAGCCACCGAATTTTTGTACGATAAGTCCCATTCTATATCTTCCTTTCTTTACATTCTGATGAATTTCTTTGCGCCTTCCGTGCGCTTCATCAGAATTTCTAAATCACTTTCTTTAATATTGCGGAGAATGTATCCCTTCTCATCCTCAAGCCCGATATCGATGCAAGTAGCATTTTCGATTTCTTCGCGGCTTCGAATAAGGCACGTTACCTTTGTTTCGGAAATCGGGGTCACATACGAGGAATCGCCTTCCGCCCAGTCTATGCGGCGGTTTTCGCTAATGCCACGCGCGATATCAATCACGTCGCCCACCACGGCGCTTGCGGTGGGGAGTTTGCCGGCGCCGCTGCCGTAAAGCATTACGTCGCCTACATTGTCGCCCGTGAGAAGTATGCCATTGAAAACGTCTTTCACGCCGGCGAGCGGGCTATCATTGGGAATAAACTGCGGCGCTACGCGGGCAAAGACCTTGTCTTCTCCAATTCGCGCCATGCCGATAAGCTTAATGGAGCAGCCGAGCGCTTCTGCATACTCAACATCCTCCGGCTCAATTGTGGTAATGCCCTCTGTGGAAATTTTCGTGTAATCCACATTGCGGCCAAAAATTAAAGAAGCTAAAATCGCAATTTTACGGCAGGTATCATGTCCCTCCACGTCTGCGGTGGGGTCTGCCTCGGCATAGCCTTTTTTCTGGGCATCGGAAAGTGCTGTTTCAAAGGACTGCCCTTCCTCAATCATCTTCGTCAAAATATAATTGGTAGTGCCGTTTAAAATACCCATTACACGGGTAATGCGGTTTGCACCAAGGCATGTGCCGATCGGGCGAATTACGGGAATACCGCCGCCAACGCTTGCCTCATACCGGTAAAATACGCCGTTTTCTTTTGCGAGGCGGAAAAGCTCTGCCCCTTTGGCGGCTACAAGTGCTTTATTCGAGGTGACAACGCTTTTGCCATGCAAAATCGCGTCCTTCGTGAAGCTGTACGCCGGCTCAATGCCACCCATCATTTCTACAACGATAGAAACGGAATTATCCGAAAGCACGGTATTATAATCCTTCGTGAAAAGGTGTGCATCCTCATGCGAAGAAAAATCGCGAATCTCGACGATGTACTTAATCTGTACGTCCTCGCCTACGCGCTCGCCAATCACCTTCCCATCTTTCTTCAGAACCTCGTATACACCGCTTCCCACCGTGCCGAAGCCTAAAATTGCTATGTTTATCATATGCGTTTCCTCCTTCTTACGCTACTGTTTCCCAAGAACACTCATTGAGCGCACGCCGCGTGGCGCAGACAGCGCTTCCATCATCTCTTCAAATTCCATTTGCATCGCTTCCGTCTGGAGCGTTATCGTAATGCTTGCCACCCCGTTTATCGGAATGGTTTGGTTAATGGTCAAAATATTGCAGCCGGCCTGGGCCACTATACGCAGAATTTCCGAAAGTGTGCCCGGAATATCCATAAGCTCAAAGTACACCGTTAAAATCCCTTGCATTTCGTTGAACGGGAAAATATGGTCCTTATATTTATAGTATGCACTTCGGCTGATTCCTGTCATGCGTACGGCATCATGCACCGTGGCCGCCTCGCCGGAGCGGAGCAGTTTCTTTGCACGCAGCACCTTCGGGAAAACATCGGGCAATATCGAAACGTCAGCCAAAACATATTGCTTCTTCATGCCTTTATCATCCGCCCTTTCAAAAAAAATATACTCGGCCCAAAATGTCTTTGAGTCAAATACATTTGTTTGCAAGTTAGTATACACGAAATTTTATTTCTTGTCAAGAGATTTCCGCGAAATTCCTTTATTTTTGCCGTTTTCACCCATATGGTACGTTACTCTGAGACACAAAACCGACAATTTGCCCCATTTTTGCGGAATTCATTTGACTTTTTCTTTTTTTAT
>JAZNJV010000110.1:0-4313 GCA_045578225.1 Clostridia bacterium
CAGGCGGTACAGAAGCTGGGGATGTATCCGAGCTGCATGAGCCAGTTTACCACTTCGTCGAGCGTACGTCTGTCCTCAATCTCAAACTGAATTGACTCGGTATCCTCCTCCGCATAGCCACCTACGCTTGTGCGCGAGCCGCCGGAAAGCTGCGAAACACCTATTTTGAGCAGCCGTTCGCGCATCGAGGCCGATTCTCTTGTCGATACGATCATGCCGGTATACGGCACCGCAAGACGGAGCACGGCAACAATTTTTTCAAATACATCATCCGCAACGGCGTTCGAAAATTCATCAGCATTTACGCCATCGGCCGGGCGGATACGCGGCACGCTTATCGTATGCGGCCCTACGCCCATGGCCGCCTCGAGATGCTCTGCATGCATGAGGAGCCCTACAAAATCATAGCGATAGAGATTGAGACCAAACAAAACCCCGATGCCTACATCGTCTATGCCGCCCTGCATGGCGCGGTCCATAGCCTCTGTATGGTACGCATAATTGCTTTTCGGACCCGTGGGGTGCAGCATTTGGTAGTTTTCTTTATGGTACGTTTCCTGAAACAGGATGTAGGTGCCGATTTTGGCCTCGTGAAGGGCGCGATACGCCTCCACTGTGGTTGCGGCAATGTTCACATTTACGCGGCGGATAGCGCCGTTTTTGTGTTTTATACTGTAAATGGTGTCAATGCTTTCGAGAATATAGGAAAGCGGCGAATGCACGGGGTCCTCTCCGGATTCCAGTGCAAGGCGCTTATGCCCCATATCCTGAAGGGCAATTACCTCTTTGCGGATTTCCTCCTGCGAAAGTTTTTTACGCGGAATGGTGCAGTTTCCATGATGATACGGGCAATATACACAGCCGTCTACGCAGTAGTTGGAAAGATACAGGGGCGCAAACATAACGATGCGGTTTCCGTAAAGTCTATGTTTCAGCTCATTTGCCACCTTGAAAATACGGGCGTTTCGGTCGGGCAGTGTGCACTCTAAAAGTACAGCCGCTTCTCTATGGTCAAGCCCGCCGCCCTTTTCCGCCTTATCGATAAGCTTATCAATAAGTGCCGCATCCTCTTTGTGTGCTGCGGCATACGAAAGGGTTTCCTCAATTTCCGCATGGTTTATAAATTCTTCCGCTTTATGCGATTTTACATCGTATTTCATTTGTAATCTCCTCTCACAGATAAAATGGTGTAGCCCAGGGCTTCTATTTTTTGACGTACTTCGCCTATCGGCTCCGCCGCCTTATTATCGTAAATTGCATACTGGCCGCGAACTGTCTCGGGAGAAAGATTGGGCATCACTACATTTGCCCCTCCTAAAATTCCTCTTTCCCTTCCGTCCTTCGAAAGAGTTGCGAGTGCCGTGGTCGCCGGAAGTAGCGCCCGTTTATGCATAAGTCTCACCATCGAAAGAAGCTTTAAGGTAAGCGAAAGGCTCCCTGCTGCCTCTTTCCCAAACGGCGTTTCCTTTTGCGGCAGGAACGGACCGATGCCTATCATGTGCGGCTGAAAGTCTTGCAAAAACAAAAGGTCTTCTGCGATATGTTCCATTGTTTGATACGGCGAACCGACCATAAACCCTGCGCCCACCTGATAGCCGAGTGCTTTGAGATCCCCGAGGCACGCAAGGCGCGTGGAAAGCTCCATCGTAGAAGGGTGCAGCTTTGCATAATGCGAAGGCGTTGCCGTTTCGTGGCGGAGAAGATAGCGGTCCGCCCCGGCCGCGCGAAGTGCTTCGTACGAGGCATAGCTCCTCTCTCCAAGGGAAAGCGTTATCGCGGCATCTCTATATCTCGCCTTGAGCTTTTTGATGATGCTTACAAGGCGGTCATCGGTAAAATACCCGTCCTCCCCGCCTTGCAGTACGAACGTGCGAATGCCCTCTCGATAGCCGCTCGCCGCGGCAGACAGAATTTCTTCTTCCGAAAGCCTATAGCGCGCCGCCTTTTCGTTACTTTTTCGAAGCCCGCAATAGAGGCAATCATTTTTACAAAAGCTACTGATTTCGATAAGACCACGAAGATAAATATTCTTACCGAAAACGGCATCCGTGGCCGCTCTTGCCGCCGCGCGCATTTCTTCGTCAAATTCCTCTGTAAAAAGCAGAGCCAAAATCTCTTCTTTTGTAAGGATTTCTCCCCTCACAAGACGGGAAAACGCTTCTCTGGCGGGCATTACATCTTTGCGTAAACGGTTTTCGCCGTAACGCCCTCCAGCATGCCGAGCTTTCCGGAAATCGCCGCCGTAACGCCTTCCGGCGCATCCAAGACAATGCTGATTACCGATATGTTCCGTTCTCGGTACGGGATCCCCATTCTGCCCACGATATATTGCCCTGCATCATGCAGGATTTGATTGATTTTTTCAGCAGAATCCGTATTTTCCACAATAATGCCGATATGTGCAATTCTGTTTTCCATGTTTACCTCCCTATATGCAAAAAGCCGTTCCCCCTAAAAAGGCGGAACGGCCGTACGATTGCCCTATTTAAAATTCCGCCTTCGTGGTTAGGACGAACCCTTCCCCTCAGGTTTCTTTTAGTATAGCATATTTTATATATTTCGTCAAGCTATTTTTACTCGGAAAGCGCCGCCATTTCTCTCTTGGCGCATGCGAGAAGGTACGGGTACGTTTTCTTTTGCAAAATTTTCCCGTACACGCTCTTCGCCTCTTTTCCCTTGCCAAGCTTTACAAGGCTTCTGGCTTCAAAAAGCTGAAGTCTCGTAAGGGAATGCCGATCCGCAAAGCCGCGGCTGCGTGCATTTTCAAAAGCCTCCAGTGCTTCTTCGTACTGCTCATTCACATAATAGAGAAGAGCGCGCGAAAAGCGCACATGCGCGAGCGAGATACTCTCGCCTGCTTTTTCGAAAAGCGGCTGTCCCTTGGTGTAGGCCTCGTGCGCACGGACAGATTGTCCATTTTCCGCATAAAAGGCGGCGGCATTGCTGTAATACATCGCTTTCGAAATTTTATCGGAAGCGGAAATATCAAGGTTTTCCATGATATCAATGGCCTTTTTGTATTCCCCGAGTGCCTCATATCCCACTGCGAGATTTAGAGAAAGCGTGCCTTTTACGGCGCGATTTTTGGTTTTGCGAATCGCTTTTTCAGACTCGGCTACAAATTTCTCAGGATTGACTTCCTTATACAGAATATCTAGTAGTGCATCCACCAGTTTTCTGCACTTTACGCTTCGTATACCATAAAAGAGTACGATGCCGATAAAAAGCGCCAAAAAGAGCACGGTGCCGAGTAGTTGCAGCTTCCCTTCTGTTAGAAAAATCAGGTAGAAGAACGAAACACCGATGGTGATCCCGATGGGAGCACCGACAATAAGGCTTACAACCTGCCGCATACGATTATTCATCGCTCGGCCTCCTGCTTGAGCGCTACCAGTACGGTCTCAAGGCTTTCGCCGGCAGAAAAACGCTTGTAAATGGAGAGAATGCGCTGGGTATCCGTAAGCTCGCTGATTTCAGAAAGCACTTCTTCTGCGCTCTTTTCCGTGAGAACATCATCGTGACGGAAGCAAAGTGCCGCCGCGATTGCCGCTTCGATATACAGAGAATCCACACCCTGCTCGCGGCACATGCGAAGGGCGCCCACGAGACGGTCGCCAGGCGAAAGCTTGCGGCGGATATCGCCGCCTACGCGCTTTACGGTATCTCCAAGACCGCGATTTGCAAAACGGCGGATTAAATCCTGTACGTGTGCATAGAGTGCCGCGGTATCGCCGTCATGGCGCTTTGCGAGTGCGATGGCGGAAGCCGTCATCGCGCGGATAACCATAAGCTCCACAGTCGGGTTTTCAATAGCCTGCCATATGTACTCGCACCCCAAAAGGTCGCCGAGGTACGCGGTCATAGCGTGGCCCATATTGTGGATATAGAGCTTGCGCTCGATATAATACGAGAACGGTGCATACCAGATTACGTTCTTAATCGGCGGAAATTCGCCGCGAACAGCCGCTTTATCGAGTGGCAAAATATCGTATGCTTCTACGCACACGCGAAGCGGATTGCCCTTTTGCATTTCAGGCGTCTGCACCGGCACCATACGGCCGATGGAAGCTTCCACAAACCCTACAAGGCTATCGAGCTTTGCGGTTTCTTCTTCTGTTAAGTTCTGGGCAATTAAATCGTGAAGTACCTTATCTGCACCGATAAGGTTTTCGCAAATGATAATGTTAAACGGTGTATCATTGCCTTCCTCCCAGCGCTTTTTAAGGCCGCCTGCAATAGGTGCAGCAATAAACTTTAGAATATTAACGCCTACAGCGGTAGCCATAACGTCTGCCTTTGCGATGGCTTCTGCT
>JAZNJV010000111.1:0-6755 GCA_045578225.1 Clostridia bacterium
GCGTGCACCGCCTCGCCGCGAATGCCGAGTGCTGCGAGTGACGAACGAAGCTCCGTTTCCGTTTTCTTCGGAAACGCATCGCGCACAACCTCAAGGGCAGTTTTTTGGGGCGGAAGGTCACTTTGCGTCTGGTCATAATACCCCATCACCACGCGCGAGCCGAGGCGCACGGAGCCCTCTGTTCCTTCACGCGCACCGCGAAGGATGGAGAAAAGCGTCGTTTTCCCTGAGCCGTTTCGCCCGAGTAGAAATACGCGTTCGTTCTTATAAATTTCAAGATTTATGTTTTGGAACAGGCTCTCGCCATCAAAGCTTTGCGAAAGGCCTTCCGCACGGAGAACTTCGTAGGCACTGTCTGCCGCCGCCTTAAAGGAAAGGCGTATGCCTGCCTCATCCTCCGGCGGCCGTTCCATATCATTTTTTATGCGGTCAATCTGCTTTTGCCTACTTTCCGCCATGCGAATATTCCGCTCGCGGTTAAACCGTTTTTGTGTTTCGATAATGCCTTCAATGCGGCGAATTTCCTCTTGCTGTTTTTCGTACTGCCTCTTTTCAAAGGCGTATTCCGCCTTTCGTTTTTTCATAAACGCCGTATACGAGCCTTCGTACGAGGTAAAGCGGCCGCCGGCGATGAGAAGCGTTTTATTCGTTACGCGGTCTAAAAAATAGCGGTCATGCGAAATGATGAGTGCCGCGCCCCTATAGGCGCGCAGATATTCCTCAAGCCACGCACACGCTTCCATATCGAGGTGGTTTGTAGGCTCGTCAAGAAGAATCAGGTCCGGCTCCGAAAGGAGTAGGCGCACAAGGCTTGCCATTGTGCGTTCACCGCCCGAAAGCACTTTTACCGGGCGCGTGAGCATTTCTTCCGTAAAGCCGACGCCCAAAAGCGCCGCGCGAAGGCGGCTTCGATACGTAAGCCCGCCCCTATCCTGCAATTCTTCCGTAAGCGCGTGTTGCCGTTTTAAAAGACGCTCGAGGTCCGGTGCGCCTTCGTCAATTTCCGCCGCAATCCTAGAAAGCTCCGCCTCCATTTCCATAAGGGGGGTAAAGACCGATAAAACGGCATCGTAGAGCGACGCGTCACAATCTAAAAGCGCGTGCTGCTCAAGATACCCTATTTTGAGGTCGCTTGACGCGGCAATGCCGCCCTCTGTGGCACGTATGTCCCCCGTCAGTACGCGAAAAAGCGTCGTTTTACCGACGCCGTTTCCACCAATGATTCCGATTTTATCCTGTTTTTCCACCACAAGGTCGCCCGAGCGAAAAAGCATGCGCTCCCCGAAGCCGACCGCGAGTTTCTGTATCTGTAAAATGGACATTATGCTAGCATTTCCTCCGCTGTTTGCATCGTTTTTTCCGTCACGGCATCTCCGCTTATCATGCGCGCAATTTCTAAAATGCGCGCCTCTTTATCGAGACTCTTAACAACCGTTGAAAATCCGTTTTCTGTATCCTGTTTCTCAATTTTAAACTGGGAAGAGGCCCGCGCTGCAATCTGCGGCAGATGCGTAACGCACAAAATCTGGCGTGTGGAAGCAAGTGCCGAAAGCTTTTCGCCGACGCGGGCGGCGGCTCTGCCGCTGATGCCCGTATCAATTTCATCAAAAATAAGTGTTTGCCCCAAAGCCTCCTCACTATTTGCCAAAACCGTGCGCATGGCAAGGCAAATACGCGAAAGTTCGCCGCCGGAGGCAATTTTGGAAAGCGGCTTTGGTTCCTCTACGGGATTTGTGGAAATGAAAAATTCCACCATGTCCGCGCCATCCGCGCTATAGTCCTTTTTCTCTATCTGTACCAAAAAGCGCACCTTCGCCATGTCCAGTGCCGAAAGCTCTTCCATAACGCGCGCAGAGAAGCCTGCCGCGCCTTTTTCTCTCTTTTCGGAAAGGGCCTTGGCCGCTTCTTCGATTTCTTTTTCCACTTTGGAAAGCGCCGCACGCTTTTCGGCGAGCTTTTCGTCCGCCGTTTCTATCTCTGCGCGCTCTGTCTCCATTTTTTCTTTTTCTTCGAGCACGCGCGCGAGGGTGCCGCCGTATTTCCCTTTTAGCTTCTGCAACACGTCAAGCCGCGCTTCCACTTCATCGAGCGCACCGCCATCGGTTTCCTCCTCAAAAATGTCACGAAGGACGTCCCCCGTTTCCTCCGCCTCATATAAGGCGTTTTGTACGGATTCGAGTGCCTTCTCGAGCCGTGCGTCAAAATCCGCAACGCCGGAAAGTGCCCGTGCGGCTTCGGAAAGAAGGTCCCGTGCGCCGCCGGCATCGTCCATAAGTGCCGCATACGCGCGCGAGGCCGCTGTGCGGATTTTCTCACTGTGGCGAAGATACTCCCGTTTTTCCTCAAGCGCTTCGTCCTCGCCAAGAGAGGGCGCTGCCTCTTCGATTTCCCGAATCCAAAAGGAAAGCATATCGAGCCGTTTTTCCTTTTCGCCCTCTGCCGCAGAGAGCGCATCTATATCAGAAAGAAGCGTTTTTCTCGCGGTGTATAAAGCCGTATACGCCGCGCGCTCTTCCTCTGTTTTTGCATACGCGTCTATAAACCCTAAATGGTTTTTGCGATGCATAAGTGCCTCTGTATCATGCTGGCCATGAATGGCGAGAAGGGATTCGCCCACCTCGCGAAGGCCTGCCACGGTAACCATTTGCCCGTTAATACTGCAGAGATTTCGCCCATCCGCGAAAAGCTCTCTTCGAAGAAGGAGCATGCCCGTCTCATCAGAAAGGGGGTGAGACGTGAAAAACGCGGCCTCGGCACAGGCGCACTTTTCCCCCGCGCGAATAATATCGCGCCCCGTTCTCTGCCCGAGTACCATCAAAAGTGCGTCAATGATAAGAGACTTACCGGCGCCTGTTTCGCCCGTAAGTACTGTAAAGCCATCAGAAAGCGTGATTTCCGCTTTGTCAATAACCGCAATATTCGATATGGCAAGTCTGCAAAGCATGGCGCCTCCTCCTTTATTTCAGCATATCCGAAAGCCGTGCGGCTACGCGCGAAGCCGTCTCCGCGTCGCGTAAAATAACGAGCACCGTATCATCCCCTGCAATGGTGCCTAAAATTTCCGGCCATTCCATAGATTCGAGCGTAATGGCCGCGGCATCTGCCATGCCGGCGAGTGTATGAATCACAATCGTATGCATCGCAGAATCCACCGTTTTTACAGCGCTTTGGAAAATAGAATGCGTGCGCGAGGCACTTTCACGAAAGCCTTCTTTAGAAGGGGCCGTGTAGCGGCTGCCGCCTGCCGTTTGCCTTTTCAAAAGACAAAGCTCCTTAATATCACGAGACACCGTGGCCTGCGTAACCTCAAAGCCGCGAGCAAGGAGTGCTTCCGAAAGCTCATCCTGCGTGCGGATGCATGTTTCTTCTATAATCTGTAAAATCGCGTTTTGGCGTTTTTGTTTCATTTCTTTATCCCTTCAACTTTTCTTTCAGAATTTCTAAAAAGGACTTCTCGCGAAGTGTGGCAATTTGTGCGCGGTACGGAGCCTTCTGGACCGTTATAACGTCACCCGTTTTAAGGGGCATTCTGTCCTCCCCGTCCACATTGAGATACGCCGAAGCGGAAAAATTCGGCAAAAACTCCGCGCGCAAGGTGCTTTCGCCCGGCAAAACCACGGGGCGGGCGTGCAGCATATGCGGAGAAATAGGCGTTATGAGAAGTGCATCCATCGCCGGATGGACAAGCGCACCGCCTGCCGCAAAGGAATAGGCTGTGGAGCCTGTGGGCGTGGCAAAGATAAGCCCATCCGCCACGTAGGAGGATAAGGCGCCCCCGTCTGCGGAAACATTCATACGAAGAAGCGACTCTGTGGCCTTGCCACGGATAACGGCATCGTTAAGCGCGTAAAAGCTTTCAAGCTTTTTGCCATGGCGTGTTACAAAGACTTCAAGCATCATGCGGTTTTCAATTTTAACGGCGCGAAGAAGTGCGGCCGCTTCCCCTTCGAGGAAGACTTCCGGCTCTACGCCGCTTAAAAACCCAACGCTTCCGAGGTTAATGCCAAGTACGGGCGTTCCGTACGGCGCGGCATGGCGTGCCGCACGAAGGAGCGTACCATCCCCGCCAAGAACGAGGAGCATATCCTGCTTTCCGTAAAGTACCTCTCCTTCCGCACGTGCATATCCCGAAAGAGCGGCGTGCGCCTCGGGCGCGACGGAAACGGTTTCTGTGCACGAAAGCTTCTCTAAAAGCCGCCGTGCAACCTCACAATTTGCATCTTTTGTTGTATTGACGATCAAACCAATTTTCATATCGGTCTTCCTTTTATGCATAAAGTATACAATAAGTATACAGTATTTTCCGCATCCCGTCAAGAGGTATGCATAAAAATGCCCGCGTGCGCCCCCAAAAACCGTATTTTTCCTTGACAGTGCGGGTACACTGTGATATGCTAAACGGGTAAAGTAAAAGGAGGAAAAAATATGCCAAAAGTTTCAAATCAATGGTGGCGCGCCCTTCTCTTTGGGCTTTTATTCGTCATCGGCTACAAAATCATTGATAACTTCTCGAAAATTTTAGACTATGCCGTAAAGCTTTTGGATATTCTTACGCCCTTTATTATCGGCGTCTCTATCGCCTTCTTTTTGCATAGACCTGTAGTACGGCTCGCGGCACGGCTTTCTTCGCTCCGCCCTGCCTTCCTCCAAAAACACGCACGCGCCATTTCCATTTTTATCGTATATCTTCTTGTGCTTTTCGTGTGCTTTTTTGTAATCAGCTATCTCGTAGAGGCCATCACGCAAAATATTGCAGAAATCATCTCCAACTGGGATATGATTTCGCGCCGCGCCATGGAAATTTTTGACCGTGTAAACCTGCCGCAAAAAAGAGAGTGGCTCGATAAAGTCAATGCCTTCCTCACAAACCTTTTGGAAACGGAAATTCTCTTTAAAGCGGGGAACATCGTGGGAAGCCTTGCAAGCATTCTCACCTCTGTCTTTACAGGGCTTATCATCTCCGTATACACCATTTTGGAAAAAGACTCTTTAAAAGCGCTTTTTGTGCGCGGCCTCCATTTTTTCCTGCCGACCGAGCGCGCGATAAAAGTTCATAGCTGCGGCCACAGGCTCGTGCATCTTTTCCGCGCATACTTTACGGGTCTTGCCATCGATGCCTTTCTTGTGGGGGCGCTTTCCACATGTTTTTATATTGTGTATGAAACGCCGTACGCCTGGCTTTTAGGGCTTGTGGCAGGCGTTGGAAATCTCGTTCCGTTCTTTGGCCCCATTGTAGCGTCGCTTTTAATTGCGCTTGTAAGTCTTATAGCGCAAGGCCCCATGCGTGCCCTTTGGGTACTTCTTTTCCAGCTTGTGCTCGGGCAAGTGGATGCAAACGTCATTCAGCCGCGCATTGTGGGAAACTCTGTGGGCATCAGTCCTTTTTGGGTCATCTTCGCTGTTTTGTTCTTCGGCGGCATTTGGGGCGTTTGGGGCATGCTGCTCGGCGTGCCGATTGTGGCAACTGTGCGTATGTTTTTCCTGATGCCCGCGGTCTCGGAAAAAACAAAATAAAACATAAAAAGCGGCAGAGCATATGGGGCGTACCCACAAGGACAGTAAAAAAGCTAAAACCTTTACCTTGAGGTTTTAGCTTTTTCTTTACATTATAAAAAACTTCTTCCATTTATTTATGGTTTCAGCGTCAGGTTCGTTTATGGAGGAACACAAATATTCCTTTTGAAGCAATTCATATTTATACACACCAAGCAAATGATACGGCATTACCTCAACGCCTTTACAAAATCTCATATTTTCAACCATACTTTTTACTTTATAAAAATGTTCCTCTCTGTCGTTTAACCCTGGAATAATTGGTAACCGAATTATAAACGAAACACCCATTTCGTTTATAATATTAAGGTTTTTTAGTATCGGTTTTAAGGTAACGCCTGTAAATTTCTTGTGGTTTTCTTCATTGGTTTCTTTTATGTCAAACAAAACTAAATCGCAATATTTTAAAACCTTTTTTAACGAATCTTTGCTCGCAAAACCGCTGGTTTCTATAGCTGTGTGTATACTGTTATCTTTGCACATTTTAAGAAGTTCGCACGTGAATCCCGGTTGATACAGGGGTTCACCACCGGATATGGTAACACCACCGTTTGAAGTTTGATAAAATATAGAATCTTTTTCGACTTCTTTAAATATTTCCTCTGCAGAAGCTTCTTTACCAACTGTTTCTATCGCTTTGGTCGGACATATTTCGACGCACTTTCCGCAAACGTGACATTTGCTGAAATCGACTGTATGTATATTATTATCAAACTTATGACAACTGTAATTGCAAACATCATAACATCGTTTGCAATTTATACACTTTTGTTTATCGTACATTATGTCTTTGGCCTTGTTCTGTGATTCCGGATTGTGACACCATATACAACGAAGAGGACAGCCTTTAAGAAAAACAACGGTTCTTATTCCCGGACCGTCGTCGGTACAAAATCTTGAAATTTTTATAAGATTACCTTTCATTCGATTACTCCATTTTCTGAATTGTCCTGTTTATAACCATTTTTTTAAGTTCGTCGGATAGGTTTTGGAAGTATTCAGAGTATCCACCAACACGAACAACCAGATTTTTGTGCATATCTGGATTGTCATAAGCTTCCATCAATGTTTTTAAAGATGTACATGTAATTTGCATTTGAATACCTCCTAGTTTCATATATCCCAGAATAAGTGCTTTTAATGTAGCACTGTTAAATTCGGGATTGATATTGAAGTTTAGCACAGGAGTTCCTAAAGCTCTT
>JAZNJV010000112.1:0-2044 GCA_045578225.1 Clostridia bacterium
ATGGAAAGGAACGCCTCTTCCGGGGTGGCATCCGTGACTTCCTTCACTTTGCGGATGGCGGAGCCGAGCCTTTCGCTGCGGCTCACGATGCCGTGCACGCCGTATTCCTTCATGAATTTACCTTCCATAGCATACAGAGAAACAGAAACCGAGCCGCCGCAGGCCATGGTAACAGCACGTGCCATTTCCTCAGTCCATTTATTGGTTACGGTACGGAAAATGCAGGAATTGCCCTTTTCATCTACAAGTGCCATGGGCGTTGCATTGCCGCCGCCGATGGTGAAAGTGACCATCTGCAGCTCCGGGAAAGCACGGCCCATGCCGTCACAGTCTACGAGGGGAAGGCCAAGCCTTGCTGCAGCCGCAATGGGCAGCATGGAATTGACGCCGCCGGCCTCGATGGGCATAAAGGCATAGATGGGCTTGCCGTAGAAGGTGGATACGGTGTCATACAGCGTCTTGTATTCATCGCCGCCGATGGCTTTTTCGCCGAGCACCGTGGGGGCACCCATCATGGCAATGGGCACAACGAGGGCAGCGCTGTTGCCGGAAACAATGTTGTAGATGAGCGCATAGGCAAGCACCGCACCGAGAAGGGGAATCTGTCACGGTATATGAGAGCGTTTATCACGGTCTTTGAGAACCTTGACAATGCAATAGCGGTGCTTCGGATCACTGTGGCGCGTGAAAGGGAATCTTTTTTGCGCCGGATAATGAGACTTGCGTATCGTCACAGCTTATGCGGCTTGAGCCGCTGCACGCAATGAGTACGCCTCGCCATAGGAATGGGGAGTGGCAGAGTGCCAATGAGGGCAGGTAAGCCGTCCGAAGACCGTAAAAATTCATGAAGACAAAACGCATAGCACCCTGATCTGTGCGGTACGCTAACCTAAAAACATGATACTGTTACAGATGAAGGATGTGAATGAATTGAGCAATAACTTGCAGCACGAAACAAGCCCTTATCTGCTCCAGCATGCGGAAAATCCCGTCAACTGGTATCCCTGGGGAGAAGCAGCTTTTTCCCGGGCAAAGAAGGAGGACAAGCCGGTGTTTCTCAGCATTGGCTACAGCACTTGCCACTGGTGCCATGTCATGGCACATGAAAGCTTTGAAGACAAAGAAGTGGCGGATCTTCTGAACCGGTATTTTATTTCCATCAAGGTGGATAAGGAAGAGCGTCCCGATATCGACAGCATTTATATGGCGGTCTGTCAGGCGTTTACCGGCAGCGGCGGCTGGCCCACCAGCATTTTCATGACGGCGGAGCAAAAGCCGTTCTTCGCGGGCACATATTTCCCGAAAAACGGCAGAGGTGGCATGATCGGCATGATGGATCTTCTTGAGATCATCCGCAAAAAGTGGGCAGAGGATCGCAGCGGTCTTCTTCGCCACGCGGATACGGTCATCGGCCATTTGAAACAGGGCGAAAGGAGTGCCGGCAAAGCCATATCGGACCCCGTGAAGGATGCGGTTTCGATCTACAAACGCATTTATGACAGGGAAAACGGCGGCTTCGGGCATGCTCCCAAGTTTCCGACACCCCACAATATTCTGTTCCTTCTGACCGTTTATGAAAGGCAGGGCGATGTTCAATGCCTTAACATAGCGGAGCATACGCTGCTGCAGATGTACAGGGGCGGTCTCTTTGACCATGTGGGTTTCGGCTTTTGCCGCTATTCCACGGACGAACAGTTTCTCGTGCCGCATTTTGAAAAGATGCTCTACGACAATGCGCTTTTGATCCTTGCTTACTGCAAGGCGTACAGCGTGACGAAAAAGGCTTTGTATCTTGAGATCGCGGAGAAAACCGCAGCCTACATTCTGCGGGAAATGACAGCCCCGGAGGGCGGCTTTTACAGCGCACAGGATGCGGACAGCGAGGGGGAAGAGGGAAAACACTATCTTTTTACCGAGGATGAGATCATGCGGATTCTGGGAGAAGCGGAGGGAAAGAAATTCTGTGGCCGTTTCGATATTACCGCATCCGGTAATTTTGAGGGGAAGAATATACCGAACCTTCTTCACAGCGATGCGGAGGAGG
>JAZNJV010000113.1:0-6508 GCA_045578225.1 Clostridia bacterium
ACTTTGTAGACGCACCGCTTACGGAAGAGGATGATGCGGCCATATACTTTTCTTCCGGGACCACAGGTTTCCCGAAGGCAATACTCCATGCACATAGAAGCCTTATCTCCTCGTGCATTACGGAAAATAAACACCACGGACAAACGAAGGACGATGTGTTTCTCTGCATTCCGCCGCTTTACCATACGGGCGCGAAGATGCATTGGTTTGGAAGCTTTTTAGTCGGCGGTAAAGCGGTGCTTCTCCGCGGTGTAAAGCCCGAATGGATTTTAAAAACTGCTTCCGAGGAAAAGGCTTCCATTGTATGGCTCCTCGTGCCGTGGGCACAGGACATTCTGGATGCGATTGACCGCGGCGATGTAAATATGGAAGACTATGACCTTGCAAATTGGCGGCTTATGCATATCGGCGCACAGCCGGTACCGCCGAGCCTTATAAAGCGCTGGCGCGAGCACTTCCCGGGTCATGCGTATGATACAAATTATGGGCTTTCCGAATCTATCGGTCCCGGCTGCGTGCACCTTGGCGTAGAGAATATCCACAAGGTAGGCGCTATCGGCATTGCCGGATACTCTTGGGAAACGAAGATTATTGACGAAAACGGGAACACGGTTTCCCGCGGGGAAGTGGGCGAGCTTGCGGTAAAGGGACCTGGCGTTATGAAATGCTATTATCGCGACGAGGTGGCTACCAACGCCACTTTGCATGACGGTTGGCTCTACACGGGCGATATGGCTATGGAAGATGAGGATGGATTCATTTTCCTCGTGGACCGCAAAAAGGACGTTATCATTACAGGCGGCGAAAACCTGTATCCTGTACAGATTGAAGACTTCCTTCGTGCAAACCGAGAAATTAAGGATGTTGCCGTTATCGGCCTTCCGGACGATAGACTCGGCGAAATTGCCGCAGCGATTATCGAGCTCCAACCCGGCAGCACTTGCACGGAAGCGGATATTGATGCGTTTTGCCAGGCACTTCCGAGATATAAAAGACCGCGCCGCATTATCTTTGCCGATGTGCCGCGTAACCCCACCGGCAAAATCGAAAAGCCAAAGCTCCGCGAAAAGTATTGCGGCGAAAGCCTCGTAAAGAAGCAGATTGAGAAATAAGAAAAAAGGACAGATTCCAATGGAATCTGTCCTTTTATATCCAATCACAAAAAATGGTAGCGAACGCGAGAAACTTTGCGAAAAAGGAACAAGGAAGAAGGCTGGTGTTATTCATAAAAAAGAAAAACGGAGCAAAACGAACTTTGCTCCGACGTGGTAGAGACAGTAGGACTTGAACCTACGACCTCTCGCATGTGAAGCGAGCGCTCTAACCAGCTGAGCTATGCCTCCAAAACATGTATAGTATAGCACGCGCGCCTCGAAAAAGCAAGTGTTTTTTCAAAAAAACCGCGCATGGGGAAAAAAGACTTGTCAATGGTTGGCATTTGTGATATACTGTAGAAAACTTTGAGTTAGGGAGTGTACTTACATGAACGATACGATAAAAGGGCGCGACATGGTGCGCGGTATTTCCGTTTGCAATCCTGTGGATGTGGATCCGGAATATTTTCTGTATACGGTGGAGTATGCCATCCGAAACGGTATGACGCATATTCAGCTGATCGGTCCTATACATGATTATGTGAAGGGGAATATTGACGGTATGACGCCGTACCGTAAATACAGTCAGTTCAACAATACAAAAGATGAAGCGTACATGAACCTTTGCCTTGAGCACGTGAATATCGGCTGCAAGCGGGCACATGAGGCCGGCGTTAAGATGTATTTTTGGCATCACGAGCTCGACCTTCCTACAGGCTTTGAAGAAGCCTATCCCGAAATTTTAAACAGCGATAATGACATTGAGGTTACACACCCGATTGTACGCGACTTTCTCGAAAACCGCATAGACGACTTTTTTGCTGCCTATCCGTATATGGATGGTATTATTCTTACCTTACACGAAACCAAGGTGCCGCTTCTGCGCCTCCAGAACCAGAAACTCGGCAAGGTGGAACGCGTAAAGTATGTAACCGAAATTCTGTATACTGCTTGCAAGCGCCTTGGTAAAGAGCTCATTGTGCGCCCCTTCGCAAGCGTTGCGGAAGACTATGATATGATGACGAAAGCATACGAAAGCATTTCGACAGATCTCGTTATCATGGATAAATGGACGCAGTTTGACTGGAGCTTGTGTCTCCCGCATAACCAGTTCTATCATAAAATTAAGAATAACCCGCTTTTTGTAGAAACCGATATTTTCGGGGAATTCTTCGGCAAAGGGAGACTCCCCTTGATGCTCCGTCAGCACATTATCGATAAATTTGCCTATTGCGAAGGGTTTAAGCCTGTGGGTTACGTTTCTCGTATTGACCGCGGGGGACTTGATCCTTTCGGTAGCGTAAACGAAGTCAATATTGATATTATAAACGCATGCATGCGCGGCGAGGATGTGGATGCGGTGGTAGATGCCTTCTTCGAAAAGAATTATCCGGGCATCGGCCGCGAAGTACGTGAGGTGATGGAGCCTACGGAACAGATTCTTCGCGAAATCATCTGGCTAAAAGGGTATTATTACAGCCAGCTCAGCGCCTTCCCGTGTGTCAACCACTCGAAAAACCATTTCTACTTTGAGATGATGCGAAAAGACTATGCTATAGCGTCGAATGAATGGTTCATTCCGATCGGCTGGCAGCGCGGCAGCATTGAGGGCGTGCTCGAAGAAAAGATGCACGCAGTAGAAACGGCCACAAAGGCATATGAAAAGCTTGTAAGCCTTAAAGATAAGATGGATGCAGCGGCATATGAGAGCCTGCACCTTAAGTTTATTAACTTAAAGTATGTGGCCAATATCTGGAACGCGATGACGCATGTGTTCTTAAATTATGTCCGCTACTTTGAAACACGCGACGCAGCGTACGAAGAAAAACTTGAGGCAGCCCTTGCCGAGCTTCTTGCTTGGGCAAAAGAGGGGGCAGAAGTTATCGGCGATGAATTCTATTGCCTTAACGCCGTAACGTTTGGCGAAAGCCGTAAGGTGGACTTTATCGGGGCTTTTGTGGACGAAATTCGTCAAAACTTCCGTACCGAGCGTATGCTTACGGAAAAAATCGAGAAGGAAGAAAACCTTGTAGACTTCGTTATCTGCGGCAGCGCCATGGAAGGCCATAAACTCCAGAAGGAAGTAAACTTCAGCGATACCTATGTTTCCGATGAAAGCATTTACAGAATTCCCGGCACCGGCAGAGGCACCGACTGGAGTGCCATCAATACCCACGGCTGGTTTAGCTATGAAATCCGCGTAAAACCGAATGCGGAAAACAAAATCAAGCTGACTCTTGGTGCGCATCTTTGCGACAAGGTAGATATCCGCGTCACAATTGGTGACGAAAAGCACACCGTGCAGAAAGAAGCAAATGGCGGCACAGTAGAGGCTGTAATTCCGTACACCGCGAAGGAAGATACTGTTCGCATCCGTGTTGACCGCTTCACCGGAAACACCCCGTGCGTACACAACATTCGCGTATACGCAGAATAATCGAAGAGAAAGAAGAAATACTAAAGAAGCAGCCTTTTTCTGGCTGCGTCTTATTCTTGACAAGCGACAGGAAATATGCTATACTGATTGCACGAGGTGATAAAGATGCAAATTGGAATTTGGGCAGTTTTAATGGTTGTAATGCTTGCTTTGGAAGCCGCCACGCAAAGTCTTGTAAGCATCTGGTTTGCCGCCGGTGCACTTGCGGCCCTTTTGGGCGCGGCGCTCGGGGCCTCGGTTCCGGTACAGGTTTCTGTGTTCTTCTTTGTTTCAGGGCTTTTGCTCGCATTTCTTTTGCCGTATTTGCGCCAGAAGATGGAAACAAAACGAACGCCTACAAACGCCGATAGAATTATTGGCGCTGAGGGTATCGTAACGGAAAAGATAGATGCCGTGGAGGGCACGGGGCAGATTCGCGTGATGGGTACGACTTGGTCGGCCGCATCCAAAGGCGGCGAAGTACTGCCGGAAGGCGTAAGCGTTTTGGTGAAAGACATACAAGGCGTTCGCGCCGTGGTCGAAAGAAAGGAGAATGTGTAATGGTTGTTTTTGCAGGAATTCTCATCATCGCCTTTTTGGTTGTTATTGGCAACATAAAAATTGTGCCGCAGGCATATGCGTTTGTAATTGAGCGCCTTGGCGCCTATAAAGGCACATGGAACGTCGGTTTTCATTTTAAAGTCCCGTTCTTTGATAAGATTGCAAGACGTGTGAATTTGAAAGAACAGGTTGTAGACTTTGAGCCGCAGGCTGTAATTACAAAAGATAACGTAACGATGCATATCGACACGGTTGTGTATTTTCAGATTACCGACCCGAAGCTTTACACCTATGGCGTAGAGCGCCCGATGATGGCAATTGAAAATTTAACCGCAACTACGCTTCGTAATATTATCGGTGATTTGGAACTGGACGAAACGCTCACCTCGCGCGATACGGTCAACACGAAAATGCGTGCCATTTTGGATGAGGCGACCGACCCGTGGGGCATCAAAATCAACCGTGTAGAGCTTAAAAATATCATTCCGCCGCGTGAAATTCAGGACGCGATGGAAAAACAGATGAAGGCAGAACGTGAACGCCGCGAAGCTATCCTTCGTGCCGAAGGTGAAAAGAAATCGGCCGTTTTGGTGGCAGAAGGGGAGAAGGAATCGGCTATTCTGCGCGCTGAGGCGGAACGGGAAGCGGCAATTCGTCAGGCAGAAGGCGAGGCCGAAGCGATTATCACGGTACAGAAGGCACGCGCAGAAGGGATTCGTATGATAAACGAAGCGAACCCCGGCCAGGCATACCTTACGATTAAGAGCCTGGAGGCACTCGAAAAGGTAGCTGACGGAAAGGCTACAAAGCTCATTATTCCTTCGGATATGCAAGGAATTGCGGGGCTTGCCGCCGGTATTCGGGAAATCGTATCTTCGGATACAAAAGAAAGATAAAGTATATAAGCTGCTTTTTGAAAAAGCAGCTTCTGTATGGGGGCGTAACGGTTTCGACGGGGATGTTGCAGCCGGAGCAGCGAGCAGAGGCGGGCGCCTCTTTAAAAGCCCAAACTTAAATATTAAGCGACAATAATAAGTTAGCTTTTGCAGCTTAATTAAAAGCTGCCGTCTTGCCCGCGAGGACTGCGGCGCGGGACAGGGCGTGACTTAGCAGTGAACGTGACTTGCGTAAGCTTTGCCGCAAGCATGCATAATGAAGCTACCAAATTTGTAAGGTTGTTTGTGAACTTGCAAAGGCGGGAATTTTAATCACAAACTGCGCTCGGAGAGGCTCTTGTGAATATGTTTTCGGACGCGGGTTCAACTCCCGCCGCTTCCACCAAAACGGTAGAAAACCTCGATTTTTCGGGGTTTTTTATTTTTAATCCCCGAAAAATCCCCGAAAACATATTGTTTTCCATATCTATTCTCCTTTTTTAGGAAGAGGAATTTGGTTTAAGAGCTTGACGGCTCTTTCCTCTTCTCTTGGGTACAGATGGGAATATGTATTCCACGTCATCTCGATTTTGGAGTGGCCGAGGCGACGTGCGATTTCTTGTATGTTGATGCCTTCGTTTGCCAGAAGAGAGGCGTGAGAATGCCGGAAGTCGTGTATGCGGATTTTAGGAAGGCCGGCAGCTTCGGCATATTGTTTATTTTTCTTTTCAATACTCGTGTCACGAAGGAAGGACAATCCGCCGCAAATTTTAGAATGACGGCTGTATATACCGTTTTTCTTTTGCCAGGCTTTCTGTTCCTCAAAAACATAAAGGAGAGGAGCAGGAACCTGAAGCGTGCGGTCGGATGCCTTGTTTTTAGGAGGGGTGATTCTGTCATCGCCCTGTAGCTTTTGCACCACGTTTTTGCCGATGTGCAAAATATCGCCGTCTAAATCCGTCCAGTCCAGAGCATTTGCTTCGCCTTTGCGCGCGCCGGTGTAGAAAAGCGTGGAGAAGAAGGTGTAGTATCGCATATCGCCTGTCTCCTGCGCATCGGCGTAGGCGGCAGATATAAAAGCTACAAACTGCTCTTTCGTATAATACTGTATCGTTTCTTTTTTCTCATATGCATCCTTGAAATTGCCGACGCGATGCAGGGGGTTCTTCGGCAGAAGGTCTATGCGCACGGCATAATTTAGCATCGCGCGGAGCACAGAATAGATGTTCTTGCGCATAGAGAAGGAAAGGCCTTTTTCGTTTATGAGGGCTTTCCAGTCCTCCAGAACCTTTACGCTGAGCTTGTCAATGCGGGTGTTGCCCAAGGCCGGGAGGATGTGTGTTTCAAAAATGCAGCGGTTCTTTGCAAGGGTGCTCTCGCGCACTTCGTGCTTTTGCGAGGAGAAATAGCGGCAAGAAAGCGCCTCCAGCGTAAGTGCGGAAGGCGTTGCTTCTTTGCAGGTTAAGGAGAGCTGGCGCTCGGTTTCTTTAGCTTCTTCAATGCCGTATACGGTACGCTCTATCTGTCGCGCTTTGCCGTAGGCATCTGTAAAGTTTACGCGG
>JAZNJV010000114.1:0-13071 GCA_045578225.1 Clostridia bacterium
TGTGTGTATGCACAACTACGGGGATTTTTACAGTTTCTTTGATGGCCTTTACAAGGTCATAGGCTTCCTGCGGGCTCATAACGCCGGCCATATCCTTAATGCAGATAGAGCCAACACCCATGTTTTCCATTTCCTTTGCAAGCTTTGCATAGTTTTCAAGGGTATGCACAGGGCTTGTGGTGTAGGAAATCGCACCGGAAGCGTGTGCGCCGCATTTTACGGTTTCATCTACCGCAACTTTGATGTTTCTAAGGTCGTTGAGTGCGTCGAAAATACGGATAATGTCGATACCGTTCGATACAGAGTGCTGTACGAACTTCTTTACAACATCATCGGGGTAATGCTTGTACCCGAGAAGATTCTGGCCGCGCAGAAGCATCTGGAGCTTCGTGGTGGGCATCTTTTCTTTGATTTTGCGAAGTCTCTCCCACGGATCTTCACCAAGGAAGCGCAGGCAAGAGTCAAATGTTGCGCCGCCCCAGCATTCTACCGAATAAAAGCCGGCCTTTTCCATGGTTTCCAAAATGGGGGCAAACTTTTCAAACGGAAGTCTTGTGGCGATGAGGGACTGGTTCGCATCGCGCAGTACGGTTTCAGTAAATTGTACCTTCATAAAATATACCTCCTGTGTAAATTTTTTGCACGGCGAATATGCCGCGCAAAAAAAGCATTGCATTTGATATCGATTATACAATAATTGTCTAAAAAAGTCAATGCTTTCCAAGGAAAATTTTGATTTTTTCTTCGTTTAAAACAGAAAAAGCGGCAGGAAATTCCTGCCGCTTTACGGTTTCGGTTATTTTGTTCCAAAAAGTCTGTCACCGGCATCGCCGAGACCCGGTAAAATGTAGGCATCTTCATTCAGGCGTGCATCCATAGCCGCGGTGTAAATATCCACATCCGGATGCTTTTCCTGTACATAGGCTACGCCCTCGGGTGCCGATACGAGGCACATGAGGCGAATGTTCTTGCAGCCTCTTTCCTTCAGCATAGAAATCGCGTCGGAAGCCGAACCGCCGGTTGCCAGCATCGGGTCCGTTACAATCACAAGGCGCTCATCAATATCCGTAGGCAATTTGCAGTAATAGACAATCGGCTTATGGGTGTCGTGATCACGGTAAAGGCCAATATGCCCCACCTTTGCTACCGGCAAAAGACGAAGCAGTCCGTCCACCATGCCAAGACCGGCGCGGAGTATCGGCACAATCGCCACTTTTTTGCCGGCAATTTGCTTTGCCAGCATTTTCTCCATCGGTGTTTCGATTTCAACGTCCTCAAGCGGGAAATCGCGTGTAACCTCATACCCCATGAGCATTGCGATTTCATCGAGAAGTTCGCGGAAATCCTTCGTTCCGGTTTCTGTTTTCCGCATAATCGTCAGCTTATGCTGTACGAGCGGATGGTCCAATACGTGTACTTTCGACATTCTCATTCGTTCCCTTCTATAATATATTGCAGCACTTCTATCGCCTTGGCATGCTGCGCTTTCACAAGGTCATCCGGCCTCTCCACGTCCAACACGCGTTTGACCGCAAGGTACATTCCTTCTCTATCAAAATCCATTTTCTTAGCAAGGGCATTCCCGGAAAGGGGGACGGCGCAAACCTCGCCCGCGGCATTTTTGTACCCTCGTGCGAGCGTCTCCTCCGAAAGAAGCGAATCGAGCGGCTCGAAATACGCTTCCTTTTCTTCTAAAAACTTCTTTTCAATGAAGTACAGGCGCACATTTTTGTCAATAAACGAATAATTGAAGCCCTGTTCCTTATTGACTGCATCGTATGCCGCGGCAATCGTGCCCGGGCGGACAACAAGCATGCGATAATTGATTTTTTCCTTTCCATCTCCGTTGAGATCGCCCACCAGCGGCAAAAGCACCGATTCCGCGCGCGCAAACTGCGACTGGTCCCCATACGCTTCCCCCACATACGTAAACACCATATCGGGATCCCTTTTCTTCACGACATCCATGCCTAAATACAGACTGGCCGCCACATAAAACAAAACGATGCACGTCACAATTTTATGATGATACCAAAAGTTTTCTACTTTTTTGCGAAAAGCTTTCCATTTTTCGTGCATGCTCTGTTCCTTCCTTAGCTAAAATCTTTCTTTCAGTATAGCACACTTCCCCATCGCTTGCAAGGACTTTTTCCTCCGCCGTTGACATTTCTTCCGTTTTTTGGTATACTGCTCTCAAAGCAAACAAAGTTTGAGGAACTGCCATGAACACACTTCTTTTCCTTGACATACAAATACTGGATTTTATACAAGCGCACCTTCGCACAGCATGGCTCGATGTTTTTCTGCCGTTTATCTCCGCGCTCGGAAACGGCGGCTTTATCTGGCTTCTTTTTGCCGTGATTCTTCTGTGCCTTCCAAGGCACCGAAGAAAAGGGCTTTTCGTTATTTTAGGTCTTTTCCTCGGTTTTATTCTTGTAAGTGTACTTTTAAAGCCGCTTTGCGCCCGCCCGCGCCCCTCGTGGGGAACGGACATACTCCTTCTGATTGCAAATCCCGAGGATTTTTCCTTCCCGTCAGGGCACACAGCCTCGTCTTTCATTTTTGCGTTTATTCTTTCGCGCTATTTTCCGCATCTTCGCGTAGCGTTGTTTTCCGGGGCGTCTCTTATGGCCTTTTCGCGGCTATACCTCTATGTGCACTATCCAAGCGATGTGCTTTTTTCCATTCTCCTCGCGTTTTTCGTTTCGCGCATTGTTTTCCGTATTGCGAGAAAGTACGCGAAATAACCCTCCATATATAGACAATAAAAGAGTGTGCAAACTGGTATGCACACTCTTTTTTATCTATCTCCATTTTCGCTAAAGTTATATCGATATTTGGATGGAGATACGCCTGTAATTTTTTTAAATGCAGAGGAAAAGTGCTTTTGGTCATGATAACCACATAATTCTGCTATTTCCTGGATAGAAAAATATCCGGCAATACGCAATGCTTTTGCATATTCTATCCTACGTTCAATCACATACTGTTTGGGGGACATCTTAAATTCTTCTTTAAATACCCTTCGAAAGTATGGTTCGCTCACAAAGGATTTTGCAGCAGCAACAGCCAAAGAGAAGTCGCTGCGCAGACAGTTCTTTTCTATGTAAAGAATGGATTCCCCTATTTTTTTGTTTTTATGCGCCGGTTGATTATCCCGATACATCTCAGATAAAATTTTACTAAACAGCGCAGAACATTCATGTTTGTATGACGCTTCTTTTTTGTTCCAGCATTCTACGATTGCCGTAAAAAGCTTTCGGTATTTTTCGGGGTGTTCCGGCGTGAACGCTTCAATCCTTTCCGAATGGTAATTAAAGGCTTTAAAATGGATAACCACAAGCTGGTCCTTTTTTGACTTTCGTGTGTAACTGACATTCGAGGGGACATAGCATATGGAATTATCCGCCACTTCCATTTGTTGTTTGTAGGTATTTAACGTGGTGTCGGCTTTATATCGAAAGGAAAGGGCATCAAAGTTTCGGTTTGCGTTGCAACTTTTGGAACACGCCTGGTCTAAATATAATACCTCCAAAAGTTCAAATACAATATGATCTTGTTCGAAAAACACGTATATCGCCTCCATTTTCAGGTTTATTATACTATTTTAGTTTCGAAAAGTCAACATTATAAATCGTTTTTTGGGTTTGAAACGCCATGCGTATATGGTATACTGCGTGTATCAAGTGCAGGGAGGGTTGCCATCGTGATGGAGCGAAAAAAGATTCTGGAATGTTTCCAAGACCAAAAAGAATTTATGGAAGAAACCGTTAGCAGTAATATTGAAAAATACCGAAAAGGCTACGCAGAAATTGTCATACAGGACAAAAGCGGTGCGCCTGTTCCGAACGCAAAAATCACAGCAAAGCAAAAAAGCCATGCGTTTAAATTTGGGGCAAATCTTTTTATGCTGGACGAGCTTGAAACGGACGAGAAGAACGAAAAGTATAAAAAAAGCTTTTATGAGGTTTTCAACATGGCAACGCTGCCGTTTTACTGGGATGCAACGGAACCCCAAAGAGGACAGACAAGATATGACAAAAACAGCGTAAAGCTATATCGCAGACCGCCCATAGACTTGTGCATGGAATTTTGCGAAAAGTATGACATTGAGCCCAGAGAACATGCTTTGGCCTATGAAGCTTTTTTCCCAAAATGGCTTCATCACGCTTCTGTCGACGAGGTGAAAGCTGCTTTCACAAACAGATGCAAGGAAATTGCAGAAAGATACAAAGATAAAATCCCGACCATTGAAGTCACAAATGAGATGAGCTGGAAGCGTGGAAAGACTGCGTTTTATAACGAGCCTGACTTCGTAGAATGGTGCTTTAAAACTGCCGAAGCGTATTTTCCCGGAAATCAACTGGCCATTAACGAGTGCACAGGAACGGCATGGAATGATTGTTGTCGGTCCACAGACAAATATTATGCGTACATAGAGGCCAACAAATTAAAAGGGGCCAGAATAGACGCTATCGGTATGCAGTACCATATGTTTTTTAAGGCCGAGGAAGAATATGCCCAGACAAGGCCGTACTATAATCCGCAAAACATATATGCGTATTTGGATTTATATTCGAATTTCAAACTTCCGCTGCAGATTACCGAAGTCACAATTCCCGCATATGCAAACGAAGCCGCCGATGAAGCCCTACAGGCAGAGATACTGGAAAACCTCTACTCGATTTGGTTTTCTCACCCTTATGTGGAGCAGATTGTATATTGGAATCTAGTGGATGGATATGCACATCTATGGGATCCTGATCCTGAAAAAATCAAGAAATCTCTAGGGGATATGCGTTTGGGCGAAAATTACTATTATGGTGGTTTGCTTCGCTTTGATATGACACCAAAGCCTGCATACTTTGCCATAAAAAATTTAATTCAGAACAAATGGCATACCGAAGAGCGGCTTTCTACTGACAAATGCGGCAACGCCTCCTTTAAAGGGTTTTACGGCAAGTACGCTTTGGAAATAGAAATAGATGGCGTACGAACAGAAAAAGAAATACAGCTATCTTCAAAAGCAAGCAACCGCTTTTGTTTGGAGGTGTAAAATGATATACATTTTACTCTGTGTTCCGTTATACGTTTTAAATTCCTTTTGCGACAAATATATCTCTCTGGAAAACAAAGTGTCGGTGAATTCGGCTTACAATATCATTAAATTCTTTATAGGCGCCCTCTTGCTTTTGCCCATGTTTTTGATGGACACCTTTAAGTTTGAATGGCGCATCCTGGTTTGCGGAATCCTTTGCGGCATTATGTATGCAGTCAGTAAAATGGTAATTCTTTCGGGATATGAAAAAACATCGGTTGCTTTTATGACGCTGTGTCATGCAGCAGGAATGCTTTTACCGTGTGTAGTGGGCCATTTTTTATGGAACGAAAAATTAACTTTTATTTCTATTGTCGGCATACTTCTCGTCATACTTTCCATTATGCTTTTGAAAGATAGCCAAAGCTCGAAGGAAAGTAGAAATCGCAAAGGCGTTCTTATTGGAATCGTTGTCCTCGTCACAAGCGGAGGCGTAATGATCGTGCAAAAAATTATGGGGATGTGTTTCCCGCAGGCAGGCGTGGATGCATACAATTTTTATTCGTTTGCCAGTGCATTTTTCGTATTGGCTCTGTTTTCCGGATTTCGGCACTGTAAAATTGCCGTAAAACATGTACTTTGCGGAGTAGGCTCCGCGGTTTCTCTTTGTGTAATCAGTCTTGTAATGACATATCTCGCTTCCAGTATCCCTTCCGTTATACTGTTTCCGGTATTTAACGGCAGCGGCATACTATCCGTAACTGTGCTCTCTTCTGTTTTATTCCATGAAACCATCACGTCCCGAAAAGGGTTAGGTCTCATTATAGGACTTCTCGGCTTACTTATGATCAATATCTAAGACTTTTAAAAGCCCCACGACAAAAGGCAGAAACGAAATCAATCGTTTCTGCCTTTTCGATTACAAGCCTCAAATACGGGTTTTGTTATTCTTCAATCTTTGTTGTGGCTTCCGTTAAGATTTTGCAAATATTTGCGGCCGCAGCCATCTGCATTAAAAGGTCATTTCGTCTGTCGGGGCCGTTTTCTTCGAGTGCCAAAATCGGGTCTGCCACCGCACGCACCTTTTCCGTTACATACTGGTGCGCACGCCGCTGATTCAGCACAAAGGAATTGTATATGCAGCGGGCTTCCTCTTCCGAAATTCCCGTGGGCATGATTTTTTGAATCGTCGCCATGTCGAGCGTGGGCTTGAGCGTGCAAATCACAAGTAAATACGCCATATGGATTTTCGAATATTTTTTCTTAATGGGCGCCGGCATAATACCGAGCTTTACGTAGTTATTGATCATGGAGGCGGTAAGGCTCTTCTCGTCCCCTATCGTTTCGTGGTAAATAGCCATGTATTTTTTGAGAAGCGAAATGACCTGGTCCATATACAGCTCTAAATCCGGAAGCGCCTCCCACAAGGGCAAAGAATACGCCTTCAGTTTTTCTTCTGTTTCACCAAGTACAGCGATCATTTTTTCGCGGCTTATATTCATCGCTTTCCCCTCCTAACATGCGGCTTGCAAATTACTTTTCTATGTGTTTTTCGTAAAATTCTTTTATCTTTTCAAAGCTTTCCCGGCTTAAATCATGCTCTATCTTACAGCTATCTTCATAAGCGATTTCCTCGCGCACACCGAGAAAAATTAAGAGTTTGGCTATCAGCTGATGGCGTTCATATACGCTCTGGGCAATCTCCCTGCCCTTTTCGGTTAAACGAATAGCCCCGTCCGGTTCGACATCGATATACGCCTCCGCCCGCAGCCTTTTCATAGCAATGGAAATACTAGGCTTTGTGAAATGCATTTCGGCGGCGATATCCACACTGCGCACCGTACCGCCTCGTTTCGATAATATTAAAATCGTTTCCAAATAATTTTCAGCAGACTCTTTAATTTGCATACCCGTATTCCTCATACTTTGCGAAAATAAAATAGCGATTGTATCCTTCACTAATTTTACCATAAAAGTATTGGTTTGTCAAAATAAAAGAAAAAATCTGAAAAAAGTGTTGACAAATCGAGTTAGTTGTGTTAAACTCTTGTAAGTGGTTAGTCAAAACTAACTGCATACTATAAGAAAGCACAGGTGTTTATGATGAATTTACTTGCAGCAGCAGAAGGCCAGGAATACATCATCAAAAATATTGAAACGGACGATGAGGAATTGAACGCTTTCTTGTTTTCTCTCGGCTGTTATTCCGGGGAAGCTATTACGGTGATTGCTTTCAGAAAAGGCGGCTGCACCGTTTCCATTAAAGACGGAAGATACAATATTGACAATCAGCTGGCAGCGGCTATTCTTGTGTAGCGTGCCAGCTCCCCTCTATTTTTTTGTCCAAAAGTTAGCCATGACTAACTTTTATATATGCATTCGAATCCGAAAGGATTCAATAATAAGGAGGAATCTAGTATGAGAATTGCTTTAACAGGTAATCCTAACTCCGGTAAAACCACAATGTATAATGCTCTGACCGGCCAAAATGAAAAGGTGGGTAACTGGGCAGGTGTTACCGTAGATAGGAAAGAACACCCCCTCAAAAAGGCTTACTGCAAAGGAGCCGAAGAACTGATCGCCGTGGACTTGCCGGGTGCGTATTCAATGTCACCGTTTACAAGCGAAGAAAGCATCACAAGCGCCTATGTGAAGAAAGAAAACCCCGATGTTATTATCAATATCGTGGACGCTACAAATCTTAGCCGTTCTCTTTTCTTCACAACGCAGCTTTTAGAGCTTGGCATACCCGTGGTTATCGCGCTTAACAAAAGCGACATTAACCAAAAGAAAGGCACCAAGATTGACACCGCAAAGCTTTCTGAAAAGCTTGCGTGTCCTGTAATTGAAACTGTTTCTATTTCTTCGAACGGTCTGCAGGCAGTTGTGGAAGCGGCTGCAAACGCGGCGGGAAACACACAGCAGGCAGTTTATTCACAGGGAAACATTGACCTTACAAGCAAAGATGCAGTTGAAAAAGCTGACAGGGCACGTTTTGAATTCGTGAATAAAATTGTAAAGGCTGTGGAAACGCGCAAGGTTCTTACAAAAGATAAGAACTTCGGGGATAAAATCGATGCGGTTCTTACAAATAAATGGCTCGGCATTCCGATTTTTGCAGTCATTATGTATCTTGTATTCCAGATTTCTCAGGTTTGGGTAGGTACGCCTATTGCCGACTTACTTGTTGGATGGTTGGAAACATTCCAAGGCTGGGTTGGCGAACTTTTGGGCGATGCAAATCCTCTGCTCGCGGCAATCCTTGTTGACGGTGTAATCGGCGGTGTGGTTGCCGTTGTGGGTTTCTTACCGCTTGTTATGGTAATGTACTTCCTGATTGCCCTTTTGGAAGATTGCGGATATATGTCAAGAGTGGCAGTTGTTCTGGATCCTATCTTCAAAAAGGTTGGTCTTTCGGGCAAATCCGTTATTCCGTTTGTGATCACAATCGGTTGTGCAGTTCCCGGTATTATGGCAAGCCGTACTATAAGAAATGAGCGCGAGAGAAGAGCCACCGCAATGCTTTCTCCGTTTATGCCTTGCGGTGCTAAAATTCCGGTAATCGCACTTTTTGCAGGCGCGTTCTTTGAGGATGCAGGTTGGGTTAGCACGCTGATGTACCTTTCCGGTATCGTACTCATATTCTTAGGTGCTCTGCTTGTAAACAAAATCGCAGGCTATAAGGCAAGAAAATCCTTCTTTATCATAGAACTTCCCGAGTACAAAGTACCTTCTCTTTGGGGGGCATTCAAATCCATGTGCAGCCGTGGCTGGGCGTACATAGTAAAAGCGGCCACCATTATCCTCCTTTGCAACATGGCCGTACAGATTATGCAGACCTTTACATGGAGCTTCCAGGTCGCGGAAACGGCTGATGCTTCCATCCTCGCTTCCATCGCAGGTCCGTTTGCGTATATCCTTGTTCCGATTGTCGGTGTACTTTCCTGGCAGCTTGCCGCCGCCGCCGTTACAGGCTTTATTGCAAAGGAAAATGTTGTGGGTACACTTGCAGTTTGCTTTGTAGGACTTGAAAACCTTATTGATACCGAAGAACTCGCGCTTATGGAAGGCGCCGGTGCAGAAGTTGCAACCGTATTTGCAATCACAAAGGTTGCAGCACTTGCATACCTTATGTTTAACCTCTATACGCCTCCTTGCTTTGCGGCTATCGGCGCGATGAATGCAGAAATGAAGAGTGCAAAATGGCTTTGGGGCGGCATCGGGCTGCAGCTTGGCGTTGGATATACGGTTTCCTATTTAGTATATACAATCGGTACGCTTATCACAGCGCCTGCCTCTCTCCATGTCGGGGCCGCTATCGCAGGTTTTGTAATTGTAGCCGCAATCACAGCTACCGTGATCGGCCTTATCCAAAACACGAACAAGAAGCTTAAAGCCGAATATGCTTTAAGCGCTGCAGGAACAAAGAAAACAGGTGTTAGCGTGTGATGATAAAAAATATACTTTTGGGGATCCTTCTCCTCTTTATCGCAGGCGGTGCTCTCCTGTATCTATACAAAGCAAAAAAACGCGGGGAGCATTGTATTGGTTGTCCGTATGCAAAAGAATGTAGCAAAAAAGCATGCAGCGGCCAGGGGCATTCAGGTAGCACGCAGTCGTCTTGATTTCTTTGCGGATAGAAGTAAAAAAGCACTTGCATTTTGCAAGTGCTTTTTCTATGGCGCGCCGTAAGAGATTCGAACTCCTGACCTTATGGTCCGTAGCCATACGCTCTATCCAGCTGAGCTAACGGCGCGCGTCTTTCGAACTGACTATGATAGTATACCACGCTTTTTTGTAAAATGCAAGCTTTTTTTGAAAATATTTCTGATTTTTTCTCTATCCTTTTTCCGGCACCCGAATATTGCGAAGGCGCATGGGGAGCGTGGCGTCGCCAATGCGAAGAAAAACGGTATCGCCTACAAAGTAGCGGTGCCCGCCTACGGACACCCCGTTTATATGCGTTTCGCCCCGCGTCTCCACCAAAACCGAGAGTGCCGAAAACCCGGGGCGGTCTATTTTTATATAGGCGCCTTCCTCGGTAGATACCCATTTTTCGGCTTTTCTCATTTCCATCTCGGAAACTGCGCCAAGTACACGTTCCTCCGTACCGTCCTCCGCCATGTCTCCCTCTTGCATGCTTTCTACCACCCACGTTTCCGCTTCTTCGGCGAAAAACTCCAGCACAAACGGTGTTTCCCCCGTTTTGGGCACTAAAAACCGCGTAACGAGGAAAATGGCCGCGGCCGCAAGCAGTAAAAGAGCCAAAAAATCTATGATGTTTATTTTTCCAAATAGTTTTCCGTCTTTATCCAAAAACATACAAACCGCTCCTTTTTAGATAGTCTTCCCCTTTTTTGCAAATATAAAAGAGCATCCCGTAAAAAGGATGCTCTTTTTCTTCTAAAACTATTTGCGAAGCTTTGCCATTTCTGCGTGGCGTTTAATTTTCTTAGTGGTTGTTTTTTCGAAATCGTCCTCATGCAAAATGACACGGCTGACGCGCTTATAATTTTGGAGACTGTTATTAACGCCTGCCACCGCTTCTTCCAGCGCCTTTTGGAGAGCTTCCTTCGTGTAGTTTTCGCCGAGAAGGTTCTTTGCTTCCTCCGCGTCCGGCTGAATCATAACAGCTACGAGCGTATCGCCGTCCGCCTGTTCAATGCCGTATACCATGGATTCTGCCACAATCGGTGCGCGGTTTAAGTACGTTTCAATTTCTTCCGGGAAGATGTTCTTACCGTTCTTTGTAACGATTACGTTTTTCTTTCTGCCGGTAATATATACAAACCCGTCTTTATCAATATAGCCGTAGTCACCGGAGTAGAACCATCCGTCACGCATAACCTCTGCGGTTGCTGCAGGGTTATTGTAATACCCGAGCATGACGTTTTTGCCGCGGATAACGATTTCACCGATGCCGTTTTCATCTGCATCTTCAATCTTAATATCCACACCCGGAAGCGGAAGGCCGGCTGCCGCATCGCGGTAATTGCAGTCGCGGTTTAAGGCCGCAATGGGTGCACATTCTGTAAGACCATAGCCTTGAATCGCTTCAATACCAAAGTCGCGAAGACCCTCTGCCACCTTCGGGTCAATGGCAGCAGCACCAGCAACAAGCATACGGAGATGGCCGCCAAGGGTGTTATGGATTTCCTTGAAAATCTCGCGGCGTTTATCAATGCCCACCTTGAGTAGCGCGCGGCTGAGTTTAATGCCAAGACGGAGTTTTTTGGCTCTGCCGCTCTTTTCCGCCTGCTTCCATACGCGGTTATACATCGTTTCAAGAAGCAGCGGCACGCCGAGCATCATCGTAGCTTTCGTTTCTGCGAGGTTTTTCGTAATGTAACGAAGGCCTTCACTATATGCAATCGTACAGCCGCGGTATAAAAGACATAAAAAGCCACAAGTGCATTCATATGTATGGTGCAGGGGAAGTACAGAAAGGAATGTATCGTCTTTCCCGATAAATACCATCGAGCACATGCCCATAATGTTTTCGGCAATATTTCTGTGGCAGAGCATAACGGCTTTCGCCGCGGACGTGGTGCCGGAGGTAAAGAGAAGAATTCGCATTTCCTCGGGGTCAATGGTAATATCCATATATTCGCGGTTGCCGTCTGCCAAAAGTGCGCGGCCTTCTGCAAGAAGAGTGGGCAAATCGGTTTCCATATTGAATTTATGCGCAATCGGCGCGTTTTCGACTGCCTTTGCATTCTTCGGCGAATAAAATACTGCATCTACGCCGGCCGTCTCTACAAGCTGCAAAATTTCCGTTTCCGGCAGTTCCTTATCCATCGGCACAATGATACCGACGCCGCACACGGTGGCCATGTAGGAAAGGGCCCATTCGTAGCGGTTTTCCCCGATAACGGCAATCTTCTTGCCGAGGAAGCCGCGGCTTATGAGCGCGGTGCCGAGTGCATATACGTCTTCCCCGAATTCTTTGTAGGTAATCGGGGCATATGCGCCATCCTTTTTAACTAAAAATGCGGCCTTATCACCGAATTTTTCGATGCTTTGCGTGAGCATATCCCGTATATCGCGAATTTGTGCAACTTCATAAAGCGGTCTTTTTGCATCCATAGTACAAGTCCTCCTAATCTAGTATTTTATACCAGTATAGCACAAACTTCCAAAAAAATCAACTTTTTTTGGAAGTTTGTATGATTTATTATTTGTTTTTCTTGTAGTCTACATGGAGAAGCTCGTGTGCACGTTCCTTCGTCCATTTTTCATAGAAAGAAGTAATAACCGGGTTATATTCTGCGCGGCGGATGCTGAGAAGCTTATCGGTCTTATAAAGTCCTGCACTTCTGGCTTCCTTATCGCTTGCCGAGGCAAACGGCTGACCGCCACCGTTGATACAGCCGCCGGGACAGGCCATGATTTCGATGAAGTCAATCTTTTCGCCGTTTTTAACGCGCGTAAGTACGTCCTTAGCATTGCGAAGGCCGCTTGCAACTACAATGTGCAATTCACGATCGCCATACGGTACTTTAAATTCCTTCACGCCTTCAGAGCCGCGCTGACCGCAGTTTTCAATCGTAATCAGCTCTGCACGCGTTTTGCCGGAGGCTACACGGCGTAAAACAGCTTCCGTAACGCCGCCGCTTGTACCGAAGATGATACCGCCGCCCGAAACCATGCCCAAAGGCATGTCAATCGCTTCCGGTTCGATGGATTCAAACATGATGCCGGCTTCTTTAATCATCGTGATGAGCTCTTGCGTTGTGATAACAGCATCTACATTGTGTGCGCCGTCCTTCATAAACTCTTCACGAGCGGCTTCGAACTTTTTAGCAGTACACGGCATAACGGCCACGTGGAACATCTTTTCGCCCTTCTTTTCCGCATCGTCTTTGAGTACAGATGCCATCATCTGCATCGGCGAACGGCAGGTGGAAACGTTCGGCAAAAATTCGGGATACTTTTTCTCGCAGAACTGTACCCAGCCGGGGCAGCAAGAGGTAATGAGGGGCAGGTTTTCTCCCTTTTCGAGTTTTTGCAGGAATTCTTCGCTTTCTTCAATA
>JAZNJV010000115.1:0-10224 GCA_045578225.1 Clostridia bacterium
AGTTTAAGGTGGATTACGAGGGTAGAGAACTCCAGAAATTTAGTTTCTACAGCGGCGGCACGATTGCACTTGGCTTCCGAAGCGGCGCAGACAGCGGCTCGCTTTTGGCTTTTTATGATATGCGTGGCAATGAAAAGGGCACGTGTCAAATCCCTGGTGAAATTTTCGGAATGGACTCTTTCGGGAAATATGCCGCTGTCAGCACAAGGGACGGTGTCTTAGTGGTTAGTCAAAACGGGAAAATCAAAGCTGAAAAAACAGCTGGCGCCGGTGCACAGAAGGTCTTTTTATGCGGTAGTCGAAATCGCGTGTTTTTACAGCTCGGCACAAGCGCCCGTATGCATATTTTATAAGGAGAACGCCCATGATTTTAGATGCGCTCGTCATTATCATTTTAGTGGTTTCGGCTTGGAGAGGCAAAAAGATAGGTCTTTTCCGTACGGTGGCACGGCTTTTGTCCTTTATCCTCGCGATGCTTGGCACAACGCTCTGGGGTGATGCGGTGCTTTTGTGGTTTCAAAAAACATCCCTCTACGATATGGCATTAAAAAAGGTAATCGCCTTTGTGGAAAGCACTTTAGAAAAAGGAGAAACGGCTATTTTAAAGCCTTTTCTAATTGGCGAGGCCGGTGCGGCTTTTACAGAAAGCGCGGCTGAAAACATTTTACACACTTTTTTGTCTGTGCTCTGCTTTTTGGCGTTTTTACTTCTCGTACGTTTGTTGATTGTAGTTATCGATAAACTCATTTTCCGCTTGCCGCTTGTACGGCCGCTGAATAGTGGACTTGGGATGGTGTCATCCTTTGTATTTGCTGCGGCAATTCTATATCTTTTGGTGGGAGCACTCGGTAGTATAACTGCCATTTGGGAAAGCGGGTTTTTAAGCCAAGAGATGCAGTCTTCTGTTTTAGTGCGTCACATGTATGAAAATAACTTTGTAGTAAACCTGATTTTGAGAAAGGGATGAATCCTATGAAAGTCGCAATTGATGGTCCTGCGGGCGCAGGAAAAAGCACGATAGCACGTGCAGCCGCAAAAACGCTCGGGTATATTTATATCGATACGGGGGCTATGTATCGCGCTGTGGGGCTTTTTGCCGTACGGCGTGGTGTGGATACGGGAAAGGATACAGAAGGCATTATCCGTCTTTTGCCGGAAATTGAAATTTCCATTCGCCACAAAGAGGGCGAGCAGCGCATTTTCCTTTGCGGTGAAGATGTTTCCGAAGCCATCCGAACGCCGGAAATTTCTGTTGCTGCATCGAATGTAGCTGTTATTCCCGAGGTGCGCATAAAGCTTGTGGAACTGCAGAGAGAACTCGCCAAAACGGCAGATGTGATTATGGACGGCAGAGATATCGGCACATACGTATTGCCGGATGCTGAAGTGAAAATTTTCCTTACGGCAGATGTGCGCGCCCGTGCAGAAAGACGGCATAAGGAGCTTTTGGAAAAGGGGATGCCTACGAGCTTTGAAGACGTACTTTCGGACATGCAGTACCGCGATGCTAACGATGCAGGCAGGGCTTTTGCACCCTTAAAACAGGCAGAAGATGCCATTTTAATTGATACGACCGAAAATACACTTCCGGAATCTATTGAGCGTGTGATTTCGGCCATTCGAGGTGTTTGAGATGTTTTATAAATTTGTAAGAAAAATCGCTTGGCTCCTTACGAAGACTTTATTTTTCCTTCGCGCAGAAGGGATGGAGAATGTGCCGGAGGAGGGCGGTGCTGTGATTTGCGCAAACCACCGTTCTTGTTGGGATGCCGT
Organism: Clostridia bacterium; assembly: GCA_045578225.1. Taxonomy (GTDB): domain Bacteria; phylum Bacillota; class Clostridia; order UMGS1883; family UMGS1540; genus SIG447. Next base: position 1,774 of record JAZNJV010000115.1, read on the forward strand.
TTTCATTGCCGCAAGTATTCGCCGTCCGCTTGCATATATTGCGAAAGAAGAACTTTTCAAAAATAAGCTTTTCGCCGCCGTTTTAAGAAAACTGCATTGCTATCCTGTCAAAAGAGGTGGCGGCGATTTGGCAATTGCCAAAACAGCACTCACGCTACTAAAAAAAGGGGAAGCTCTTGTGATTTTTCCGGAAGGGGAGCGTATTCGAAAGGGGAAAACGCCGGTACTCAAACCCGGTGCATTTCGCCTGGCACTCATGGCAGGGGTTCCAATAATCCCGATGGGCATCGGCGGCAACTTTCGCTGGTTTAAAAAGATGTATATTCGCGCTGCAGAGGCGGTAGATGTAACACCGTACAAAGGGAAAAAGTACACCGAAGAGGAGTATACTGCCTTTATCGGCGACATTATGAAAACTGCGTATGCGCTTGCAGAAACGGAGAAGGCAAATGTTTAAAGTGGCGAAAACGGCCGGGTTTTGCTTCGGCGTGGGACGAGCTGTAAAAATTGCGGAGGAAGCCGCTAAAGAAAAGGGAAGGGTATATACCCTTGGGCCGCTTATACATAATCGTGGTGAGGTGGAACGGCTTTCGGCTCTCGGGGTACATGTGATTGACAGCGTAGAAGAGGCAAAACGGGAGGATACCGTTATCATCCGCAGCCACGGCGTTTCTCTTTCGACGGAAAATGCACTTCGCGAAAAGTGCACCGAGGTGATTGATGCTACATGTCCCTTTGTAAAGCGTATTCATAAGATCGTGGAAGAGCAAAAAGAAGCCGGATATCAGATTGTAATCATAGGAGATGCGCGGCATCCCGAGGTTTTAGGGATTAACGGGCGCTGCGGCGAAAGCGCGATTGTCATTTCCGACGAAGCGGAAGTGCCGGAGAAAATAGAGGCTTCTGACCGTCTCTGTGTTGTTTCTCAAACAACCTTTGAAAGAGAAAAATGGAAAAAAATTTTAAATCTTATCAAAAACACTTGCAAAGACACCTGCTTTTTTGATACAATATGTAGTGCTACCAATGAGCGGCAACGCGAAGCCGGAAAAATTGCTGCCGAGTCCGATACAATGATTGTCATTGGCGACAAAAAGAGTTCGAACACAGTCAAGCTTCGGGATATTTGTAGTGCGCTTTGCCCGCGTGTCTATCACGTGGAAGACAAGGCGGATTATCTGCAAATAGCACCCGTACTTTCCGGTAACATTGGAGTGACAGCCGGCGCATCCGCACCGGACTGGATAATTAAGGAGGTTTTGTACACAATGGAAGAGAACATTCAAAAGGACGTCAGTTTTGAGGAGGAGCTCAAAAAATCGCTGGTAACCCTGTCGACGGGCGACATCGTAAAGGGTAAAGTTATTGGCATTACCCCGACCGAAGTATATGTTGACCTCGGCTACAAATCCGACGGCGTAATTAGCGCCAGCGAACTTGCCGCAACGCCTGACGCACGGCCTGAAGATGTTGTCAAGGTAGGAGACGAGGTGGAAGTGTATGTTTATCGCGTAAGCGATGTGGAAGGAACCGTCGGTCTTTCCATTAAGAAACTGGCTTCTATCAAAGGTTGGAAGGTAGTTAATGAAGCTTTTGAAAACGGCGTCGACCTGCAGGGCAAGATCACCGAGGTTGTAAATGGCGGTGTAATCGCAGTGTCGAACGGTGTTCGTATTTTTGTACCGGCATCGCAGGCAAATGACAGATACTTAAGTGACCTTAGCGTTTTGATTGGCCGTGAAGTGCCGGTCAGAATCATTGATATCAATAAGGCACGCCGCAAGATTGTAGGTTCTATCAAGGCTATTTTGGTAGAACAGAAGGAAAAAGCCATGCAGGAATTCTGGGCCAAGATTGATGCAGGCCAGAAGGAATTCAAGGGCGTAGTAAAAACGCTCACAAGCTTTGGCGCATTCGTAGACATCGGCGGTATCGACGGTCTCGTTCACATTTCTGAACTTTCCTGGAATCATATTAAGAATCCGGCAGAAGTTGTAGCAGTGGGTGACGAGCTTACCGTTACGATTTTGGACGCAAACCGCGAAACCGGCAAGATTTCCCTCGGCTATAAGAAGGCAGAGGACAACCCCTGGGCCATTGCCAAGGAAAAACTGCATGTAGACGATGTAGTTAAGGTGAAAATTGTTCGCCTTGTACCCTTTGGTGCTTTTGCAGAGATTATCCCGGGCATTGACGGTCTCATCCACATTTCTCAGATTTCCAACAAGCGCATCGGCAAGCCGGCAGATGTACTGAATGTTGGGGATGAGGTAGAGGCTATGATTACCGACATTAATTGGGAAACCAAGAAGGTTGCACTCAGCATCCGTGCACTCCTTCCGGAAGAGGCAGCTCCGAAGGCTGAAGAAGCAGCTTCCGAGGCAGCTTCTGAAGAAACGGAAGCATAAGCAAAATACAAAAGGCAGACGCAGCAAGCTGCAGTCTGCCTTTTTTGCTTTTCAAAAGTGTTTTTTCGAGATGGCAAAAGAAATGCACGGAAATTGTCACAAATTATAGAAAAAGCATTGCTTTTTTTGCGCAGTATTGATATAATAAATTAACGCTATTTCATAATTTATTTGAAAGACGGTGTAACAGTTTGGAAAAACTATTGATAGAAGGCGGAAAAAGGCTAAACGGCAGAGTGCATGTAAGTGGTGCGAAGAACGCTGCCATAGCGATTATCCCGGCAGTTCTCCTTGTGGAGGGGGTCTGCCGTATTGAAAATATTCCGCAAATTAAAGACGTGGAAGCAATTGTGCGGATTCTGGAGTTTTTAGGGGCACGTGTTTCCCGCCCCGCGGCAGATATTTTGGAAATTGATGCCTCTGATGTGAATACATATAAGGCGGACTGCGAACTTGCTCGCTCCATGCGCGCTTCGTATTATCTTCTCGGCGCCCTTTTGGGTCGCTTTCAAAATGCACAGGTAAGTATGCCCGGCGGCTGCGATTTTGGTTCTCGTCCGATCGATTTGCATATTAAAGGTTTCGAGGCGCTCGGTGCTACTGTGAAGGTAGACCATGATGTGGTAACAGCACATGCCAAGCATTTGTTTGCCGATTCTGTGTACCTCGATTTCCCGAGTGTTGGCGCTACCATTAACATCATGCTCGCGGCCACACGCGCAACCGGCACTACGGTGATTGAGAATGCAGCCAAGGAACCGCACGTGGTTGACCTTGCAAACTTCTTAAATCAAATGGGCGCAAAAATTAAGGGCGCAGGCACCGATGTAATTCGTATTGCAGGTGTTGAAAAATTACATGGTGGCACATACAGCATTATTCCGGATCAAATTGAGGCGGGTACTTACATCATCGCTGCGGCGGCAGCCGGTGGGGATGTCACGGTAGAGAACCTCATTCCGAAGCATATGGAATCTCTCACAGCAAAACTCGAAGAATCCGGTATTATCATCGAAGAGATGGATGATGCTATTCGTGTGCGGTCTGACGGAGTATTCCATAAAATCAACGTAAAAACGATGCCGTACCCGGGCTTCCCGACGGATCTGCAACCGCAAATGGTTTCCTTCCTTACACGTGCCGAGGGGACGAGCCTCGTCATCGAAAACGTATGGGAATCCAGATTCCAGTATACGGACGAGCTGCGTCGTATGGGTGCGGATATTGTGATTGCAGATGAACGCGCCATTATTCACGGCGTGCCGAAGCTTTTGGGAACTTCCGTAAAAGCTACGGATTTGCGCGCAGGTGCTGGCATGATTATTGCCGGCCTTATGGCAGAAGGCTTTACACGCGTGGAGAATGTATGCCATATTGATCGAGGGTACGAAAACCTCGTGGAAAAGCTCAAAAACATTGGAGCTTCCATTACAAGGATTGACGAATAGGAGAAAAACACATGTTGGCTTTGCAACCGCTGTTTAGCGGAAGCAGCGGCAACGCGGTGCTTGTGGGGGATAAGGAGCATTCCTTTTTGGTAGACGCCGGTGTGAGCGGCAAGCGTATCATCGCGGCCCTTGCAGACTATAGGAAAACCATAAGCTCGATTGACGCGATTTTTATTACACATGATCATATAGACCATATTTTGTCTGCGGGAATTCTTTCCCGCAGATATCATATACCGATTTTTGCAAATGCACCTACTTGGGAGGCAATGCTTCCGATTATTGGGGAAATCCCTGCCGCCCAGCGCCGCGTGATTACGGAAGGGGAAAGGCTATCGTTTGGAGATGTTACGGTAACAACCTTTTCGGTACCGCACGATGCAGCAGCCCCTGTGGGATATACGTTTTGCAAGGGAAATCGAAAGGTCACCGTGGCTACCGACATTGGAAAGATGAATGAAAAACTTTTCTTGTCGCTCTCAGGAAGTGCGGAGATCTTGCTCGAATCCAATTATGATATCGTGATGCTGCAGAAGGGGAAATACCCATATGCACTGAAACAGCGCATTTTGGGCGAACGCGGGCATCTTTCCAATAAAGAGGCGGCGGCGTGCTGTGCGCGGCTCGCAAGCCTTGGTACAAAAAATATTATTTTGGGGCACTTGAGTAAAGAAAATAACACACCGGAGCTTGCATATGAAATTGCAAAGCACTACATTGAGGCTTGCGGTCTTGTGGTGGGTAGAGATGTAAAACTTTCTGTCGCACCGCGCGGATAAACTTTGAAGAGGAGGCACATAGTATGCGTTTCGCAGTATATCCCGGAAGTTTTGACCCGATTACAAACGGACATATTGATATTATTGAAAGAGCGGCAGAAGTATTTGATAAGGTCTATGTGGCCATTTTGAAGAACAGTAGTAAAAAGCCGCTGTTTTCTGTTCCTGAGAGAGTAGAGCTTATAAAACGTGTCACCGCCCATATCCCGAACATTGAAGTGGTATGGTTTGACGGGCTTTTGGTAGATTTTATGCGCGAAAAAAAGGCGACGGTCATTATAAAAGGCCTCCGCGCCATCAGTGATTTCGAATATGAATTTCAGATGGCGCTTACAAACCGCCAGCTTGCGCCGGAAGTGGAAACACTGTTCATGATGACGCGTGCACAAAACCAGTATTTAAGCTCCAGCATTGTAAAGGAAGTTGCGAAGTATAAAGCCTCGCTTGATGGTATGGTGCCGGCAGAAATTCAGGAAGATATTTACAAAAAGATTGCCGAACGGTAAGGAGAGACCGGATGCTTTATATCGAAAGTCCGCATACAGACCCCACATGGAATTTGGCACTTGAAGAGCATCTCTTTTTCGGGAAAACCGAGGAGATTTTCATGCTCTGGCAAAATGACCCTTCCATCATTATCGGTAAAAATCAAAATACTATGGCGGAAGTGGATTATTCCTATGTGACGAAAGAAAATCTGCATGTCGTACGCCGGCTTTCGGGCGGCGGCGCCGTATATCATGACCTTGGGAATCTGAATTTCACATATATCGTAAATCGCGAGGGTTTTGGCGACTATGTGGGGTTTACAAAGCTTCTCCGTGATTTTTTAGAAACACTGGGCCTTCGCGCCGAACTTTCCGGGCGAAATGATGTATTGGTGGAAGGGAGAAAGATTTCCGGCAACGCCCAATATGCGGAAAAAGGAAGGCTTTTGCACCATGGTACAATTCTGATAACGGCCGATATGTCGCATCTTGCTGCGGCGCTTCGACCGGACCCTTTGAAAATTCAATCCAAAGGGATAAAATCTGTGCGAAATCGCGTTGTAAATCTTTCGGAGCTTTTGGATATAGATGCGGAGACGTTTCGCAAAAAGTTTGCTGCCTTCGCAGTAGAAAAAGAAAATATGACGCCGTACGTGCTTTCGTCAGAAGACAAAACGGCGGCGGAAAAACTGCAAACGGAAAAATACAGTACGTTTTCTTGGAACTTTGGCTATTCTCCGAAATATACGTTTCATAAAAAAGAAAGATTTCCCGGTGGCACCGTAGAGGTGTATCTCGATATTCGAGATGGGGAGATACAAGATGCCAAAATTTACGGCGATTTTCTTGCGGATGCTACACCGCTTTCCGAAAAGCTTCGCGGAAAATTGCATTCCGAGGCGGCCATTCGCGCGGCACTTTCTGGGGAAATCCTCGGGCAAATTCGGGAAGAAGAACTCCTTTCTTGTTTTTTTTAAAACCACGTGAAAAAATAAAAAAATCGCAAAAAACTCTTGCTTTTTACAGGAAGCTGTGCTATAATAGCTTTTGCTTGGTTACGGAGGCATAGCTCAGCTGGTTAGAGTACTTGCTTGACATGCAAGGGGTCACTGGTTCAATTCCAGTTGTCTCCACCATTTTATATGCGGATATGGCGGAATTGGCAGACGCGCATGGTTCAGGTCCATGTGAAAGCAATTTCATGGAGGTTCAAGTCCTCTTATCCGCACCAAAAACGACGATTTTCTTCTGAAAATCGTCGTTTTTCTGTTTGACACCTACAAAAAACCTATTAAATATCTGCCGGAATTTAGCAGTAAAGGTTGAAATTACGTGAGAATTGTGATATACTATCGCTATATACGCAAAAACAACAAAAGGTGTCCGTGTGACCGCGCAAACTTTGTTTGCAGGAAGGAGAAGTGTATGTTTTGCAAAAAATGTGGAAGTGAACTTTCGCCTTCAGCGCTCTTTTGTAAAAGCTGCGGAGAAAAGGTTTCCGTAAAACAAGATGTAAAGGGCGAAAACACGAAGAAAAACAAAACGCTTATGATCGTACTCTGCGTTCTGCTCGTAGTTTTGCTGCTCGTTGGAGCGGCTTTGGCTGTGTGGTTACTTTCCGGAAGGGAAGACGGCGAGGATGGCCCGAACAAGCCGGTTGTAACGGTAGAACCGAGCGTAAAGCCAATTCCCACAGCACTGGCTACCCGAAAAAATATTGAGGAGACCGTAAATGCCATAATCGGTTCAGAAAAGGGACATGCCAATATTGGTGTTGCGGTCATAGACCATAAAACCGGTGAAACATATCTCAGTGCGCGTGCAGATGCCGCTTATCCGGCATGGGGGTTCTATTTGCCCATATATCTCGCATATAACGATAGCCCCTCCGCTAAGGACACGCGTCTTCTCGAAAATGTAATGAGCAATGATGCGGCAACCTGTAATGAGGCCGGAAACACTATTATTCAAAATATGGGCGGGCCGTCCGGCATCACGGCTTTCTTGCGAGGGGAGTATGGCGTCACAGTCACTTCCTACGGGCGGTACTTCGCAGATGTCCGCGCCACCTCTGATAATTATACGTCAGCCACAGAAGCTGTTACATTTTTAGAAGAAATCAGCCGCCGTGGTGGTTACGATAGGCTTTCGTATGATATTACAAGGTTTGGAATTCGTGCACCGCAGGGCGCTACGGTATACGCACAGGTAGGCACGGAAAACAATCAGGTGCGTAAAAACTTAAATCTCTTTGCGGTCGTCGAAGGAGAAAAGTCGAACTATTCTGTTGCAATTTTAACGCAAAACGGAGCCGGTGTTACCATAACAGAGATTTTAGAAGCGATACATACAGAAATGGAAGGGTAAAGCGATGAAAAACTTTTTGATTCTGGGAACAGTTCTTTTGTGCATACTTGTGGCCGCTGTTGGCATTACGGCATGGGGCGGAAGAGAGGTCGCAGAAGCGCCTACGCCTACGCCCATTCCCACAGAAGCGCCCACGCCCACACCGGAGCCTACAGAGGCGCCGAAACCGTATGAAACGGAAATTGAGAGCATTATAGCAAAGCGCTTTTCTAGTCTTTCCGGCAATTGCTATTGGGGCGTGCATACATTTTCGGATGGTGCTACGTACCAAAATACCTCCAAGGCTGTACCTTCGGCAAGTATCGTAAAAATGTTTATGATGGACTATGTGTATTATCGCATACATACCGTTGGGGATCTTTCTCTCACGGATACGTTTGAAGGAATGACTGTGGAGACGCTTTTGGAAGAAATGATTACGGTAAGCGATAACCACGCCGCAAACGTATTTATGAATGCGTTTGGCATGGATACGTTTAATGCGTACTTTGCGGAAAATGGCTATGAGGACACATGCCTCAAGCGTAAAATGCTCGATTATGATGCGATGGATGCAGGCATAGAAAACTATACCTCTGTAAATGATGTACTAAAGTTTTTCAAAAAGCTCTACGAAAAGCGCACGGAAACGCCGTATAGCGATATGCTTGACCTCCTTCTTCGCCAGACAAGACGAGGCAAAATTCCGGCAAATCTTCCCGAAGGCGTCCGTATAGCGAATAAAACAGGCGAACTCGCCGATGTACAAAATGATGTAGCGATTGTATTTTCAGAAGGTGGAGACTTTGCTCTGGCGCTTCTTTTGAGTGACCTTTCGGACGTGGGAGATGCTATAACAGCCATGTCTCGTACAGCCGCCGATATTTATGCGTTATTAAATTAAAAAAAGACTGGATTTTTTTAGATAACGGGTGTATAATGTACAAATAAGTGCAATGGAAAGGAAGAGTACAATGAATAT
>JAZNJV010000116.1:0-4332 GCA_045578225.1 Clostridia bacterium
AAGCCTCCGAAAAAATGCCGCGACTGCGAAGATATTCAATATCTGTGTCTGAAAACGATAAAGACTGTAAGTACTCAATCAGCTGCTCAAGCCCTGTAGCAATCGCAAAGCCGCCGTTATCCGGCACCTTGCGGAAGAACATATCAAAACAAGCTGTTTTATCTTTGAGACCGCTTTCGAAATACCCATTTGCCATGGTAAACTCATAAAAATCGGCCAGCATTGTCAAATTATTTTTCATTAGCCATTCTCCAAAGCGTCATTCAGCCAGTACTCAGCAATGTCCATAGCGGCATACATGCCGTCACGTTCTGCCTGTTTAATCATTTTTTCTTTTTTACCGTCGTTGAGCATCAGCTGGATAGTAACGCCGGTTGTAACGTCCAAATCCTTCTTTTTAGTAGAACTTGTGATGATCATGACAATCATGTATTTATCCTGCGGATCGCCGTAATAAATCATATTTCCGCGACGAACGAGAGGCTTGCCTTTATAGCGAAGCATGTTTTCCATAATTGAATCGTTCCTTTCCAAAAATATAGTATAGTATATCACAAAAGGGGAGAAAAAGCAATCCCTTTATGCATCCAAAAATACTTTGCGGTTTTGTATGAGATAATCTGCACCTGAAAGCACGGTTAGAAATGCAGAAAGATAAATCAAAGCATCCACCAAAACGGGCGAAAGAGCTAAGATTGCAGCCGAGACGGCAATGAGCTGGGTTACGGTTTTTAGCTTTCCAAGGCTTCCGGCGGCGATAACAATTCCTTTCGTAACAGCAACAAGACGAAGACCGGAAACGATGAATTCGCGCGCAATAATGATCATAACCACCCAAAACGCCACGATGTCGCGTTCCATAAGACAAAGTAGCGCGCCGGTAACAAGTAGTTTATCGGCAAGCGGATCCATAAATTTGCCAAAGTTTGTTACTAAATTATTTTTTCTTGCAAGATAACCGTCGAGAAAATCTGTCGCAGAGGCTAAAATGAAAATGGCGGCGGCGAAATAGGTGTGATAGGGGATGGAATCCAGCATGTAGACTACCATAAAAATCGGAACTAAAACCATGCGTAAAACTGTTAACTTATTCGGCGTGTTCATTTTTCAATCTCTCCTATGATATCATATTCTTCCGCATTTAGAATGCGTACATTCACAAAAGTTCCCGGCGAGATCTCTTCTTCGGAAGTAAAGTATACTTTGCCATCAATATCTGCACCGTCACTTATTGTTCGTCCTACATAAAACATATCAGAAAAACCTTCCGTCAATACCTTTTGCGAAGTGCCAATTTTGGCCCTGCAGGCCTTTTCAGATACGGACTTTGCGATAGACATCAGTGTTTCAAAACGTGCATTTTTTGTTTCATCGTCTATTTGCGGGGAAAGTTTTGCGGCCGGCGTTCCTTCCTCGGGGGAGTAACGGAAAACGCCCACTCTGTCAAAGACGCCGCTTTCCACAAAGTCACAAAGGGACTGAAACGCCTCGTCTGTCTCTCCGGGAAATCCAACGATGAGAGAGGTTCGCAAGGTTACATTCGGGAGACGGTTTCTAATTTTAGAAAGTAGCGAGAGAATACTTTCTTTCGTATCCCGCCGCCCCATGCGCCGAAGCACTTCATTATCAATATGCTGAATGGGGATGTCTAAATACGGAACAATGTTCTCGCAGCTTGCCATGACATCCAAAAGGCTGTCGTCAATTCTGTCGGCATATGTGTAAAAGAGGCGAATCCATGAAAAACCGATTTCGGATAGCTTTTGCAAAAGAACAGGGAGTGTGGAATTCCCTTCTAAATCTTCGCCGTACCTTGTGGTATCCTGCGCAATGACGGAAAGCTCTTTTACGCCGCTTTTATAGAGCCACGCGGCTTCTTTTAAAATATCATCCATCTTACGGCTTCTGTATGGGCCACGAATAGAAGGGATAGCGCAATATGTACAGTGATTGTCACAACCCTCGGAAATTTTTAAATACGCCATATAAGAAGGTGTAGTCAAAACGCGCGGACAGCCTTCCGGATACGGCGCGGTATTGCCGGTGACAAATATGCCGGTTTCGTGCTTGAGAAGGTCGGCGATCTTTGGGAACTCATCTACACCCACAACCAAATCCACCTCAGGCAATTCCTGTAGTATTTCTTCTTTGTATCTCTGCGCAAGACAACCGGTTACAACCAGTTTTTGCAGTTTCCCTTCTGTCTTGAGAGTCGCCGTTTCCAGTATCGTTTCGATAGCTTCTTCCTTAGCAGCGTCAATGAAACCGCAGGTGTTAATTACGATGCAATCCGCGAAAGACGGCTCGTTTACAATTTCAAAGCCGCGTTCTTTGCAAACGCCAATCATAATTTCGGTATCAACTAAATTTTTGGAGCAACCAAGTGAGATAAAACCGATTTTATTCATATGTATACAAGGCATCCATTGCGCTTTGCACAGCGGCGGACGCAAAACCCTTTCTATAAAAATGTTGAAAAATCCGCGCCAGTTCTTTTTGAGAACGTGGTCCTTTTCCAAAGCGAGCTTCCATGGGCGTTTCGATATCAAAAGCAATTTCAGAAAGCGCATCTTCAATATAGCTTTCTTCTATACCGCGGGAGAGAAGAGTGTGCCGTATCCTCTGCGGGCCAAAGCCTTTAATGTGCGCCGCATCATGCGCATAACGGCGTGCGTAGTCTGCATGGTCAATAAAACCTGTCTCACGGTAATAAGAAGCCGCTTCTTCTGCATCTTTCGGAGAAAACCCCTTTTTAATAAGGGTATCCCGAACTTCTTTTTCAGTGCGCCGCTTTCCTAAAATGACACGAAGAGCAGCGCTTTTCGCTTCTTCCATAAGCCTCTCCTTTATACAAAAAGCTCCGTAATTACGTAATTGGCAATATCAAGGCCTCTGTCTGTAAGATGTACATTTTCTCCGCATCTTGCAAGAAGTCCTTCTTCGATGAGACGGGGGATGTTGGGGTTCCCGTCATCTTTTACGCCTTTTAGCATGCGAAGACCGAGCATGTAGTATTCCTCGCTTCTGTCACGAGCGGTAAGCGCCATTTCGCTGTCTCTTGGGGAAGAGGATGTAATATATTTTTGAATATCCTCAACATTGGAATAGCGAACGCCAGCATAGTATCCGTGAGCGCCTGCCCCAAGACCTATATATTCTCCGCATTCCCAGTAGTTTGTGTTATGCATGGATTCCATGGTGGGACGTGCAAAGTTAGAAATTTCATAATGGGAAAATCCGTTTCCCTTGAGAATATCTCGAATGGTGTAATACATTTCACGCTCTGTTTCTTCATCGGGAAGAGAAAGCGCACGAGAAGCAAAGGGAGTTCCTTCTTCAATGCTCAATGAATATGTCGAAATATGGCTGATGGGAAGAGTGACTAGCGTGTGCATAGTCTCTCGAAGGCTTTCCAAAGTTTGCCCAGGGATACCAAACATCACATCTGCAGATATATTTGGGAAACCTGCTTCATGCGCCATTTGAATGCAAGAGAGAGCCTCTTCAGCGGTATGGAGTCTTCCCAGAAGGCGAAGCTCTTCGTTTTGCAAAGATTGCACGCCGATGCTGATACGATTAAAACCGGCAGCAAAAAGCTCGCAAAGCGAAGCGCTTGTTACTGTGGCGGGATTTACCTCGATGGTAATTTCTTTCGCACCTGAAAACCGATTGCAAAGCGCGTGTAAAAGCTTAGTCAGCAAAGGCGTGGGCAAAACGGAAGGGGTGCCGCCACCGAAATAAATCGTATCGACCGAGGTGCTAAGAAAGGTTTCGGCCTCTCGTATCACACGCTCCACATACGCGTCCATTGTATCTTCTTGTCCACATACGGAGAAAAAGCCGCAATAGTCGCACTTGCGAAGACAAAAGGGAAGGTGCACATATACGCCAATCATGAATCCAGTTTCAAAACAGACATAAAGGCTTCCTGCGGAATGGAAACAGAGCCAACCTGTCGCATCCTCTTTTTGCCTTCCTTCTGTTTTTCGAGTAGCTTTTTCTTACGTGTAATGTCACCGCCGTAGCACTTGGCCAGAACGTCTTTACGAAGAGCACGCACAGTTTCGCGCGCGATGATTTTGCCGCCAATAGCAGCCTGGATCGGCACTTCAAAAAGCTGCCTTGGAATAGAATCTTTTAGTTTTTCTGCAATGCGGCGACCACGAGCGTAGGCTTTTGTGGAGTGCACTACAAAACTTAGGGCATCTACGATGTCGCCGTTTAGGAGCATGTCGAGTTTTACAAGGTCACTCTTTACATAGGCGAGGAATTCATAGTCAAACGAAGCATAGCCGCGTGTTCTGGATTTGAGAGCATCGAAAAAGTCATAAA
>JAZNJV010000117.1:0-13613 GCA_045578225.1 Clostridia bacterium
GCTATCATTTGGCGCCACAGGGGACTCTTACCGCCACCGCCGATAATGGTCGCCACGCCTTCATTTTCGATGGAGAGGCTATCGAGTGTGGTTTTACAATCTAACATACTCATTGCCACGCCCTCTAAAACTGCACGTACAAAATGTGCTTTCGTATGATTTGCCCGAATCCCTACGAAATCTGCACAAAGCTTCGGGTTTGCATACGGCGTAAGTTCCCCATTTAAATACGGGTGAAATACGAGCCCTTCTGCGCCAATCGGTACGTTTTCCGCCTTTTCGTCAAGGTCTTTATACTCCCCGCCAAAAGTATCACGGAACCATCTATACGATGCCGCACACGATTTTGTAGCGGTTCCGGGGTAAAAAAGGCCGTCAACCACATGCGAATAATTGATAAGATTTGTATCCGGGTAAGGTCTTTCGGTAACTACACAAATTCTGCCGGCAGTTGCGAGTTTGATCGTCATCTGTCCTTTCGAAACGGCCCCGGCTGCGAAAACCTCCATGGCAGTATCGGTCGTGCCGCACAGAACAGGCGTACCTTCCAAAAGGCCGGTAACAGCTGCCGCTTCCTTGGAAATCCTCCCTACAATATCGGTTGGCTTTACAATTTTAGGCATCATATCTGTAGTAATCCCCAAAATGTCCAGCAGCGTCTCGCTCCACGCCATGGTGCGTACGTCAAAGAGCATAGAGCCTTCTGCTTCAATATAATCGGTTACATAGTCACCCGTCATAAAGTGCCGCACATAGTCCTTGGCAAAGAGAATTTTCCGTACCTTTGCCCAGTTTTCCGGCTCGTGGTTTTTAATCCATAAAAGCTCCGGAAGGCTCCAGATGGTGTCCGCTTTATGCAGCACCGCGTTTTCAATAAAGGCGCCGTACTTTTCTTTTAAAAAGCGTACCTCTTCGGTGCTTCTCGTATCCGTCCAATAAATCGCAGGGCGAATCACTTGGAAATTTTCGTCCATGATTACAGCCGTATGAGTTGCGGCATCGAGAGAGATCGCCGCTATATTCTTCGGGTCTACCCCGCTTTTTTCTAAAACCGTACGTACATTCTGTACGGTTGCATCCACCCAGTCCTCCGGGTTTTGCTCGGCATACCCGGGCCTGGGATACTGCGTGGGGTATTCATACGTAGCAGTTGCGCAGATTTCACCAGTTTCGCTAAGTAGCGTGGCTTTTGATGCGCCGCCGCCAAAATCAATACCGAGAAAATATTGCATACCTATTCCTCTTTCTAAAGATAATGAACACAGCATCAAAGAATGATGCTGTGTTTTTTCACTGTTTCACTTCCAGCCGAAAGTGCAATAATCCCTTTTTTATGCGTGATATCCATATCACTGTCCACAAAATCGGGCATGCCGCACCAAGGCTCGAGACAAATGTACTTTGCATTCGGGAATGTCCAAAGCAAAAATGTATCAAACCCCTCAAAGTCAACCGTAAGCTTTCGGCCGCTCGCGCGATGTAAAAGCGTGGCGCGTCTAGAGCGAAGATTTAAAAACACGAGTGCGTCCTTCAGGAAGTATTCTGTTTTCAGCGGCAGTTCCACCGTGTTTTTGCCGACATTCACCGTTTCATACGTCAAATAATTGCCGTCTAAAATGGTGCTGTCGAGTTCCTCTTCCTTTTCGAAAATAATACTGTATTCTTCAATGCCTTCGGGGCAAGCAAAGCCTTCATGCGCACCGACGGAAAAATACATTTCCTTTTCCGATTTGTTTTTAACGGCATATTCGATATCTACGCCATTTTCCGTAAGTGTGTAGATAACGCGAAACTCGTAGACAAAGGGAAACTGCGCCATGCTCTTCTCGTCAGAACGCAGAAGGAATACGACTCTTTCCGGCTCTACACTCTCAACCTCAAAGGTTTCATACCGCACATATCCATGCTTTTTAATGGAGTATTTCTCACCATCTAAAATAAACGTATCGTCTTTGAGTCCACCGCAAATCGGGAACAGAATGGGTGCGCGACTGGCCCAAACTGCAGGGTCACCTTCCCAAAGATATTCCACACCGTTTTTGGTGATATTCTGAAGCTCCGCGCCGCGTGCTGCGATAGTGACCGAGATATTTTTATTCTTGATTGTTACTTGTTCAGCCATTTGTGATCCTCATCTGTGGTCATATAGAAACCTCTGTCCTCGCCTGCCATAATCCAGAGATAGTAGTTATCATATCCCGGGGCAGCATGGAACGGATGGTAGCCTCTCGGAATTTCAATGAAATCGCCGCTCTTTACGGTATAAGTTTCATCGATGTCACCTTCCATGGTATATACCTTCTGGATACCGAAGCCTTCCGGTTTCTTAAACTCATAATAATAAATTTCTTCTGTTTCTGCTTCTGTGGGCATATTGTCATCGTCATGCTTATGCGGCGGATAACTTGCCCACTGGCCGCCCTTCACAAAGGCTTCACCGATGTAGAACATATGGGAATCCACTCTCTCGTCGAGAATAAAGTGTGCTTCTCTTTCCCATCCCGGTTTGCCAAGATTTTTGATTACAACATCCTCCGGACGAACGATTGCCGGCTTCGATGCTTTCGTGGACGGTGCTTTGCAAACGGCGATTTGCACTTCACCTACACCTTCGACAGTGAAGGGGGTGTTTGCAGGGATATAAATGCAGGTGGCGGCGCCGCCCCATACATCTTTTCTCACGCCCTCGTTTTCAAAAGCAAATCCTTCGCCGCGCACCGTGCACTTGCCGCCAAGGAGAATGAGGGCATACTCTTTGTTTTCTTCTCTGTACGCCTTTTTATCGCCATCCGCAAGGCGAAGCATATCCATTTCGACCTTCTTGCAGGTGCTATTGGCCTTTGTGATAATTTCGGACTTTCCGTATCTCTTATTCCAAGATTTCTTCAAATTCATTTTTTCCACGCTCCTTTAAAAAACTAATTACCTCCGAAAGCTCGGGCACAGATGCCCTTGCGCCGATTTTTGTACATTTCAGTGCGGAAACCGCGCTCGAGAATACACACGCCTTCGGATATGTCATCTTTTTTATAACGGCGAACGCAAATGCGCCATGAAACACATCGCCCGACCCGTTAGAGTCTACCGCATCCACTAGGAATGCTTCGTATTTTTCTACTTCTTTTCCGTCATAAAGGACGCCGCCCTCTTTTCCTCTTGTGATTACCACAATTTCGGGTGCGTATTTTTCGAAAAGAAGTACTGCCGCTTCCTCGGCTGTTTTCGCGCCTGTGTGCCCTAACGCAAACTCCTCGGAAGGAATTAAAATGTCCGCATATGGCAGAAGATTTTCTACGCCTTCATAGAGGCCGCCCGCATCATACAGCACCTTCGTGCCGCTGTCTTTTGCGATTTTCACGCCCTCCAGTGCCGCCTGCATATCGTTTCCGTCTATCATGAGAACCTCGGCGCTTCGTATCGCCTCTTTTTGCATCTCATTTAAAGACCATGCCGGAATATCTCCTTTATGGAACACGCACGTTCTGGTTGCCGTTTTGTCAGAGAGCCAGATATACGAGGAAAACGAAGTGTATCCCGCCTCCAGCGTGACAAAACGATCGGAAACGCCGTATTTCACTAAATCTTCCTGCAGGAATTTTCCCGCGCTATCGTCGGTAAGTTTACCGATATATGCACAGTCCGCCCCAAGCTTTGAAGCGGCACAAAGCCCGGTAGCACAAGGGCCGCCGCCGCTTTGCATCACAGAAGAAGCACGTAATTTTGTATCTTCAGTCGGATAGTACGGAAGGGTAATCAGTGTATCGCAAACATTTGCGCCAATACCTACTATTTTACTCATACTTTATGCCTTTCCGTCTGCACCCACAAGTTTAATTCTTGAAATGCAGAATTCTTTTACTGCTTCAATCGGTTTCTTCATGAAATTGTCAATTGCAATTGCACGGTCCGGTTTTTGAAGTTCCGCAAGGCAAGTATCTAAAAACGCATAACAAACATCCGTTGCAAAGTTCATTTTGCGAACACCTGCCGAAACAGCCTTTTTGATTTCCTCATCCGGCACGCCGCTACCGCCGTGCAAAACAAGAGCCGCACCGCCTGTAGCCTTGCGAATGGCTTCAATACGTTCAATATCAAGTTTTGGCGGCTTCGAATATCTCCCGTGTGCGGTACCTACCGCAACCGCAAGGCAGGAAACGCCCGTTTCTTCGATAAAGCGCTTCGCATCCTCCGGCGTTGTGAACTCATCCATCTCATCGTCGTTCGTAGTACCTACATGACCGAGCTCCCCTTCCACCTGTACATCCACATGTTCACAGGTTTCCACCACGCGGCGTGTGAGGCGAATATTCTCTTCAAACGGTAAGGTAGAGCCATCCAGCATAATGCCGGTTGCGCCATACCGAAGCGAACGCGTGGTTTCCAGTTCCGACGGGCCATGGTCGAGATGGAAGCATACGGGTACCGTGGCTTTTGCAGCAGCTGCAAGTACAACAGGCGCCACAAAATAGCCGGCCTTTTCTTTCATAAGGCGCGGATACACCTGCATAATAATAGGCGCGCGCATTTCTTCAGCCGCATCCAAAACACCCATAACTGTTTCCATGTTATAGACATTAAACGCGGGAATCGCAAAATTGCCTTTTTCTGCAATATCTAAAACCGTTTTGAGATTTACAAGCATTGATATACGGCCTCCTCCAGCTTCAAAAGAGTTGCGCCTTCCGGCTTTGTCTTTTCAAGGAGAATATATTCGGCAGTGCTTGTAGTAACCAGTGTTTCAACGCCCATATTCTTAGCATTTTCCCACCGGTTTTTGGCAACCTTTTCCATAACCTCCGGCATATATTCGTTCATAATGAGGTTGCCGGCAAGCTGCGTATACTTTCCGCAAAGAAGCATTTCAGAAACCTCACCACAAGAAGAAAGAATGTCGCGAATCGGCTGTGTTTCCTCAAGATCACGTGCCAAAATCGGGCTTTCCTGGGGCATGAACTTCGTAGCTTTCTTCTGCACCTTTAGGGCGCCGGAAGCAATCAGTTCTGCAAGGAAGGAAGTGAATGTAACGACTTCTGCGCGAAGGTCAATCCCCCACTCCTTATATTCGCGCTTCATAACCTTGGCATCAGCCGGGTCATAGCAAATAACTTTCTTATAGCCGTTTAAGACCTTGGCACAGTTTTCCATCATTGCTTTGGTTTCTGCAGCAGCACCTACGAGGAAATCCATCGAATAGCCACTATTCGGTTCCTCTGCCAAAATTGCGAAAGAAACGCCTGCTTTTTTAAGAAGCTCTACCGCGTATTTGGCACAGCCCTTTGCTCTTGCATCTTCACCGAGGAAAAAGAGCGTTTCGCCGTCTTCCAAGACAGGGATATTTGTGTTTTTCTCAGCGCCATAAACATTTCCTTTTTCTGCAAGGTTCTGAAGCATTCTGGTTACGTATTCGGGCAGCTTTCCGTCAAGTGCTGCGCCGAGTCTTGCTTCTTTTGTAAACATGACCGGATCCCAGCCTGTAACGCAATCTGTCATACATGCACCACAGAGGGAGCATTCGTAAACGTTGTGAATAATGTCATCCGAATATTCAATTGCATCGCGTGCAACCATAGAAAGGCCAAGCGCTCTGGCTCTTGCTGTGTTTCTTTCAAGACCCGTGGCGTTGCCAATCGGGCATACATGGTGGCACATCCAGCAGAAACGGCAGGAATCAATATGTTCTTTTGCTTTTTGTGTAAATTGCATTTCGTTTCCCTCCTATTATAAACCGAGCTTGAACGGATTCATAATGCCGTTCGGGTCAAGGCTCTTCTTAATTCCTTCAAACACCTGCATAGCCGGGCCGTACTGTTCCTTCATGAGACGACCGAGCTTCAGACCAACGCCGTGGTGATCGTTTACAACACCGCCGTTTGCGAGTGCCGTTCTCACACCGCAATTCCAGATGGCCTGGTGGAGACGGAAAGCTTCGTGCGGATCCTGGGGAACATCTTTGCCATCCACAATAAAGCGGTCGTAAATCATGCAACCCCATTCATACCAATGCGAGAAGTGGGCAATGAACTTAGCCTGCGGGAAGTTCGTTTCGATTGCCTCCTTCATGGCCCAGTAAATCTTTTCAATCTTATCATAGGGTGCAATGGTATCCATCGTACCGAAGCACTGCGGGATATCCATCATGTGGCCCGGATAGAAGAACGTACTCTTTTCCTTCCACCACTTTTCGCCGTATTCGGAGCCGAGGTCTTCTGCGCCGTATTTGCCGAAGGTTTCGAGAAGGATTTTCATTTCAAGGTCTGCCATTTCCTTCACGCCTTCAATGGCAATATTCATAAATGCGCCCTTTTTCTCAACGCCAACAATCTTCTTAATAAGAGAGGCGGTTTCTGCTTCGTCATACAAACGCATAACAGACGGCTTAAACTTCTGCAAAAGCTCGCGGCTTGCATTGAAAGCATCCGTCATGTTATGGAACAGGAACCCTCTAAACTGGCGAGATTCCGGCTGTTCGTAAATGCGCATCTGTGCTTTGGTCATAACACCGAGTGTGCCTTCAGAGCCGATGAATATCTGGTTTAAATCAGGGCCCGCCGCATGCTTCGGTGCCGGCGAGGTTTCGATAATGTCACCATTCGGGAGAACGACTTCCATCTGAAGTACCATGTCATCAATTTTACCGTACTTTGTGGAAGAAACGCCGATACCGCGGTGTGCAAGGAAGCCGCCAACCGTGGAGCAGGTAAGCGAGGACGGATAGTGCATGGTGGCATATCCCTTTTCGTTTGCTGCCCACTCGACATGCTTATAAATAGCACCTGTGCCACATTCTATGTACATGCCCTGTTCGTTTACATCATAAATCTTATTCATGCGCTTTGTATCGAGTACGATACCGCCGCAAACGGGGATTGCACCGCCCTGCGTGCCGCCGCCCGCGCCCCATGTGGTTACGGGAATTTTATAGTAGTTCGCAATCTTCAAAACTGCCGAAACTTCTTTTGCATCCTTCGGTGCTACAATAAAGTCACCTTCCGGCATACGAAGACCGCGGTCTGCCCACATTCTAGAAAGCCAGAAATAGTCAACACTGTGGGAAATCTTATCAATTGTTCTGGTAGAGCAATTTTCTCTTCCAACTGCATCCTCAAGTTCGGTTGCAATTACGTCAAACAAAAAGTCTGTCATGTTCATCCTTCTTTCTTTAATTATTCTTCAATCGGGTCAAAGGTAAGACCCGGTACAAACTTACAAAATTCACGGAGTGTATCCGCATACTTTCCGTATACCTCACTCATATGGTGGATATACGGGCCTTCAATCATCTTTCTTTCAATCTTTGCCCAATCACGAAATTCTGCCCACATATAATTGCCGAAAGAAAGAGGTCCGTCTGTCGTTTTAAATTCGCCGCCAAGAAGTGTGTAATTTCCGTTATCGCCCTGGAAGCGCGCGATGGTATATTCCCCATCCTTCGTTTTAAAGCTCGGTTTGGTGTTAAAGAGCTTTGCCTTTACATTTTCATCCTTCGTGGAAATCGGGAACGGGCCACAATGCCAGAGAAGCTCTGCATTCTTGTTTTCCGGATGGCGTACAGTAAATTCGCCGAAAATCGGCTTGTCCTTTCCACGGGATGCACACTGCAGAAGCGCATTTGTGATGGCGCCGTGAATATCCGATTCACATGTTACAATATATCCCATATCGTACAGAATGCTCATCGCAAGGCACGGATTTGCGCCGAACGCAAGAGGCATCGACGTCCAGCATTCGCTTGCGAGGACATCTGCATCGAGTTCCTCGAAGATTTCCTTATATACATGCACAAAGTTCATCATCTTGCAAAGAAGCGTATCGTCAAGTCCCGCGGTATCATATACCTCTTTCAGCGCCGCCACTTCTTCTTTTAGGACATCTTGCTTTTCTTCAAAAGTTTTACGGAATTTTTCTTCCACCACGGACATATTGACCGTGTTCATATTGATACCGAACTTTTGCATGAGCTCCAGTTCGTTATACATAACGCTTTTGAAAGGATTGAGTCTTGTACCCACCTGCACTACGCGAAGCTTTTCGAAATTCTTTAGCATAGTAACAACTGAGAGGAATTTTTTAAAGCCTTCAGCGAATGTTTCGCTTTCAACGGGACAATTTTCAATATAAGAGAACGGAACACCATAACGGCGAAGTTCTTTGCTGATGGCAAAGAGACCACACTGTGCATCTGTGTACCGCTGCCCATTTGCGTCAAAAACCATATCCTGCGGCCCCCAAAGAAGAACAGGAAGCTTCATTTTCTTTGCAAGCTGACCGCAAACTTCTTCATTGCCGAAATTGCAGTTGATAATAAAAATGGCATCTACCTTTTCCGCCTTCAGATATTCGCATACCTTGTCGCAATCGGCATTCTTATACAGTACGCCGAGTTCATTCAGCCATTCCAGATCGCAGAAGGATGTGATTTCATCCGCGAAGTTTTCTTTAATGAAAGAAATCGCGCGATTTTTGTTTTCTACACCCTTTGCCGGCTCAAAAATCCCCTTGCGCGTTGCAAAGTCAAACAGGTCGCGCACGTCGGGAACGAGGCCGATTTTCACCTTGTAGTCCAGCATCTTACCACTCCTTGAAAAAAATTTTCATTTTGGTGCATCTTTTTACCTAATAATTATACCATGCTACAGCTTCTATTTCAATAGTTTTTTGAAAAAAATTTTTATATTTGACAAAAATATTTTTATATGATAGACTTATTTATGAAAATAATTTTACAGGAGAATGGTATGGATAAGGTTTCTTTAACCATAAAAATGCTCTATCCCGAAATGGGCAAAGCCGAAAAACAGATTGCGGATTGGATTTTTGAAAATCCGGGGAAAATTATTTCCCTTTCTATTGTGGAGCTTGCAGAAAGATGTAAGTGCTCCGAGGCTACCATTGTGCGTTTTTCCAAAAGGCTTGGCCTTTCCGGCTATCAGGAGCTTAAAATCTCGCTTGCTGCCGAAGGCGGAGGTTCTCCCGTAAGTACCGGTATTTCTTCGAACGATACACCATTTGAAATGTATCAAAAGATTTGCGAGGATATTTATCTTTCATTTGAAAAAACAAAAAAATCGCTCGATCCTTCTTTCCTCACTGCCGCGTGCGAGAAGATCCTGTCTGCAAATAAAATTGTAATTTTTGGGCTCGGCAATTCCGCATCTGTTGCGACGGATGCCAGCCATAAATTTCTGCGTGCAGGACTTAACGCCGTAGCATATTCAGATAACCACATGCAAGTGATTGCCGCATCGCATCTTGAAGAAAATGATGTGGCGATCGGTATTTCGCACTCCGGCTCGTCTCGGGATATTGTAGATGCGCTTCGACTCGCCAAGGCGCAAGGCGCCACCACCATTGCTATCACAAATAGCGGGAAATCTCCCATTTTAAAGGTTACAGATATCCCCCTCTTCACTTCTGCAGATGAAACAGAATATACAATTTTGGGGCTCAGCTCCCGTCTTGTACAGCTCGCCATCATAAACGTCCTGTATCATTACATTGTGCTAAACCGCTCCGAAAAAGCCGTGCAATCCATCAAAGATACCGAGCACGCGTTAATGACAAAAAAATATTAGCACGAAAAAAGCTTGCACATTTGCAAGCCTTTTTGTTTTCTATTATAAAATGATGCAGATGAGACCGCCGCTACCCTCGTTTATAATGCGTTCCAAGGTCTCACGAAGTTTCCCCTGCGCCGCTTCGGGCATGCGGTACAGCTTATTATGAAGTCCTTCATTCACAAGTGCATGTAGAGATTTGCCAAAAAGATTGGATTCCCATATTTTTTTCGGATCTACCTCAAATTCACTTAAAAGATACTGCACAAGCTCTTCGGATTGCCGCTCTGTACCCACAATGGGGCTTACTTCCGTTTCCACATCCGCGCGGAGCATATGGATAGACGGGGCGCTTGCACGAAGGCGAATACCAAATCTGCCGCCATGGCGTACAATTTCCGGTTCCTCAAGACGCAAGTCTTCCATGTCCGGTGTTACGATGCCATATCCCGTTTCCTCCACTTCGTGCAAAGCATATGCGAGTTTATCGTACTTCCGCTTTGCATTTGAAAGCTCGCGCATGGTTTCAATCAGCGTTTCCTCCCCTGGTATATCAAGCCCCGTTTCACGGCTGAGCACCTTGTAAAACAACTCACTCGGTGCGGAAACTGCCGCCCGTACCCTGCCACTCGCAAGATCCATCTCCTGAAGGGTTGCTTTTTCTGCAAAGGGACATGTCAAGATTTTTTCAAGCATCCCGTCCATGTGACGCACACAGGAGACTTCCGCCATTCCTTCGGAAATAGCCGAGAGCAGGCTTTTCTTTATTTCATCGGTATCCTCAAGGCTATCCATCCATCCGGGCAAATCAATGCCGATTTCCGTCAGCGGAAATTCATAAAGAATTTGTTCGATGATGGCGCCGATGTCCTCACGGTCGAGTGCAGCACAATCAAGCGGCATAACGGGAACCCTGTATTTTTCTTCCATTTCCTCGCGAATGGCGATGCACGCCGCGCTTTGCGGCTCGGTGCTGTTTAAAATAACAACAAACGGTTTCCCAAGCGAAGAAAGTTCCGAAATCACACGCTCTTCTGCCGGCAGATAGCTTTCTCTGTCAATTTCTGTAATGGTGCCGTCTGTCGTAACAACAAGACCAATGGTAGAATGCTCACGTATGACTTTTTGCGTACCGATTTCGGCGGCGCGGTCAAACGGAATTTCTTCTGTAAACCATGGTGTTTTCACCATGCGCATTTCTCCGTCTTCCATACTGCCGAGTGCACCGTCTACCATATACCCCACACAATCAATCATCCGCATTTTCATCGTGGCGCCGCCGTCTAAACGGATCTCTACCGCTTCATTCGGAATAAACTTTGGCTCGGTTGTCATAATTGTGCGCCCCGCCGCGCTTTGCGGAAGTTCATCCTGCGCGCGTTCTCTTTTATGCTCTCCTTCGATGTTTGGAAGCACCAAAAGATCCATAAACTTTTTGATGAATGTAGATTTACCCGTCCGCACGGGGCCGACAACGCCGATATAAATATCGCCGTCTGTCCGCTTTGCGATATCCTCGTATATGTGCATGCCTTTGCCTCCTCATAGAAATGTTTGTACAGTATATGGACGAATTGTCCAAAATATGATACTTTTTTCTTTCCAAAAGTATATTTAATATGTAAATTTTCTCATGTAACACTTGACAGAAGCATATACTTTCAGGTAAAATATATGGTATTATCAAAGCAGTATGCCCACCCGGAGATACTGCGAGAAAGAAAGGGATTCTTATGGCAATTAAAGCACCCCGCGGCACAGCCGATATACTCCCCAAAGATGCGCCACTTTGGCGTTTTGTGGAAAAAACAGCGGCCGAAACCGCACGCAATTTCGGATATGAAGAAATTCGCACTCCCGTTTTTGAACATACGGAACTTTTCCAGCGCGGCGTTGGCGATACTACGGACGTTGTGCAAAAAGAAATGTACACCTTCACGGATAAAGGCGACCGCAGCATCACGCTCCGCCCCGAAGGCACAGCTTCTGCTGCACGCGCTTATATAGAGCATTCCATGCAGGCACTCCCCCAACCCGTAAAGCTTTACTATGCTGTTTCCTGCTATCGGTACGAAAAGCCGCAGGCAGGAAGGCTTCGTGAATTTCATCAGTTTGGCATTGAGGCTTTTGGCAGCGAAGACCCCGCGCTCGACGCAGAAATTATCGCACTCGGGTCTACCCTCTTTAAAAACCTCGGCATTCGCGGCCTGTCTGTAAATCTGAACAGTATTGGCTGTCCCGAATGTCGCAAGAAATATAACGAAGCACTCACCGCTTATCTCACAGCACACAGCGAAACGCTTTGCGAAACCTGCAATACGCGTCTTACTAAAAACCCCATGCGTATTCTTGACTGTAAGAGCCCTGTCTGCAAAGAGGTTGCCAAAGATGCACCGCATATTCTCGAATATATTTGCGATGATTGCCGTGCGCATTTTGAAGCCGTGCAAGGATATTTAAAGGAAATGAACATTCCTTTTGCAATTGACCCCACCATCGTGCGCGGGCTTGACTACTATACACGCACCGTTTTTGAATTTGTTTCGAATGAAATCGGGGCACAAGGTACCGTTTGCGGCGGCGGCAGATATGATGGTCTTTTAGAAGAGCTGGGTGGGGCAAAAGGCCCCGGCATCGGCTTTGCCACTGGCATTGAACGCATTCTTCTCGTTATGAAAGCACAAGGGATTGAGATAGAAGCCGCAGATGCGCCTCGCATCTTCATTGCCTCTATTGGGCAAACCGGAAAGGCACTGGCCCTTACGCAAAAGCTTCGCGAAGCAGGCGTATTTGCCGTTTGCGATGTAGCCGGACGCAGCCTCAAAGCACAGATGAAAAACGCAGACAGACTCGGCGCTGCCTTCTCCATTGTTCTCGGTGAGGACGAAGTGGCAAAAGGCGAAGCTGAGCTTAAAAATATGGAAACAGGAGAAAAAACAGCGGTAAGCCTTACGGATACAGAAGCGCTTATCGCCCTACTCTAAGGAGGATTTACCATGCAATTTAAAAGAACACACAGATGTACGGAAGTTTCTGCCGCCAATATCGGCGAAACCGTAACCGTTATGGGTTGGGTCGGTAAAGTGCGCGACCTTGGTCATCTTGTTTTTGTAGACCTGCGTGACCGCAGCGGCATTTTGCAGCTCGTTATGAATGCAGACTGCCCTGAAATCTACGCAGTTGGGCAGCAGCTCCATCAGGAATATGTAATTGAAGCTGTGGGCCGCGTTTGCCCGCGTGCCGAAGGCATGACGAATCCGAATATGAAAACGGGCGAAATCGAAATCGAGGTTTCCGCCATTAACATTCTTTCGAAGGCAGATACGCCTCCCTTCGTCGTTTCCGAGCAAACAAAGGTAAATGACGAAATGCGCCTTAAGTACCGCTATTTGGATCTGCGCCGCGGAAGCGTTATGCATCCGCTCGAGGTGCGCCACAAGGTTGCCTTTTTAACAAGACAGTACTTTGAAGAAAACGGATTTTGGGAAATTGAAACGCCGATGCTCACAAAAAGCACCCCGGAAGGCGCAAGAGACTATCTTGTGCCGAGCCGTGTACACCCCGGCAGTTTCTATGCACTCCCCCAATCTCCGCAGCAATACAAACAGCTTCTCATGGTATCGGGCATGGACCGCTATTTCCAGATTGTAAAGTGCTTCCGTGACGAGGATTTACGTGCTGACCGTCAGCCGGAATTTACGCAGATCGACCTTGAGATGTCTTTTGTGGATGTAGACGATGTAATCGCCGTAAACGAAGGCTATATTGCCCGTCTTATGAAAGAAATCCGCGGCGTAGATATCCAGCTTCCTCTCCCGCGTCTTCCGTATGCAGAGGCTATGCGTCGCTTTGGCTCGGACAAGCCGGACACCCGTTTCGGCATGGAGCTTTGCGACCTTACGGATATAGTTCGCGGATGCGCTTTCTCCGTGTTCACTTCTGCCATTGAAGCCGGCGGTAGTGTGCGTGCCATCACAGTAAAGGGCGGCGCTTCGCTTTCCAGACGTGAAATTGATGCCCTTGGTGAATTTGTAAAAACATACCGTGCAAAGGGCCTTG
>JAZNJV010000118.1:0-10652 GCA_045578225.1 Clostridia bacterium
ATATCCTATCGACAAAAATACTTAGCATATCCATGGGCACCACAAGCCGCGCGCCGCACTTTTCGTGCGGAACGCACAGTGGCAGCGAATAAAGCTTTTGTAAAGAATTTCACATAAGAAATGCACACCTTTGAAAGGAGGTCTGTAGCTTGCATACCGAAAATACGATACTCAGCGACCTTTCGTCGGGCCTTGCCATTATTTATGCAGGCGAGCAGGTCTGTCCGCCGCATCATAGCTATGGTCCCTGTGCGCGTGACTATTATCTTCTCCACTACATTGTAAAGGGGCGCGGCACGTTTTCGCTCGGCGATAAAAAGTATACGCTTTCGGGCGGCGATGTGTTTTTCATCCGCCCCGGAGAAGTTGTATATTACGAGGCCGACGGGGAGGACCCGTGGCACTATATCTGGATTGGTCTGTCGGGCCTTACGGCAGGGCAGATTTTTGATACGCTTTCCGGAAGCCGCCCGGTTCTTCACGTGGGGCGGCGCGAGGCGCTTTTCCCACTTCTGCAGGACTTTGCAAAGACAGGCAGCTGCCGTACCGCGGCGGAGCGCTATGCGCGCCTTGGAAAGCTCTATACAATTTTGTCGCTCCTTGTGCCGGAGGGCCAAGGCGCCACGCCACGCCCGAGCGGCCGCATCTATGCGGAGGAGGCGGCCATGTACATCTGCTCGCATCTCGACCGCCGCATCTCGATTTCTCACCTTGCCTCGAAAATTTCGATTGACCGAAGCTATCTCTGCGCCGTTTTCAAAAAATATATGGGGCTTTCGCCCCAGCAGTATGCGATTGACGTGAAAATGAAAAGCGCCGCCTTAATGCTTCGCCAGACGGACGCACCGATTTCGCAGATTGCCGCCGCCGTAGGCTATGACGATCCGCTTCTTTTCTCGCGCATATTTAAAGAGAAGGTGGGGAAACCCCCAAAGGCATATCGAGCAGAGATGTAAAAGCCGTACAAACGGGAAGGGACACTCCACAAAAAGAGCGTCCCTTTTTTAATGGCCTTTTTGCTATCTCATAAACACTCGAAGAAAAGCCGAAAAACATCTCTCCCGCCCACACCCTGACGGGCGCTTTTCGAAGCGTACCGCCGTTTCGAAGGAAGACGCCACAGGAAGTGTGGCGGTTTGCCTGAGAGAGTCGAGGAAGACTTTTCAGGGAAAAGGCTTTCGAGCGGAAAGGCGGCAAAAGGCGAATGCCTTTTAGCGGAGCGCGCCCTGTGGGGGTTGTAGGGGTGTCACATAACACCCCTGCAAAAGAAAAGATTTCTAAAATACTGTACTTTTATAAATATAAAGAGAATACAAAAGGGACACTCCAAAGGAGTTTCCCTTTTCTGCGTTTATTTAGAGCCTATTCTGTCAATTCGTCCAGCGACTTACCATACCCCTCGATACATTTCTCGAAGAAAATCTCCACCTCTGGCATTTCCATCTTCAAAAGGGCGGCGCGGGTAGCTTCCTTCGCTCTTGCAAATTCGCGGTTGCCGCTTTTTTCCTCTTCCACGCACTTAATATACGCCGAAAGCTTATCGGCCGCCTTTACAAGACGAAGAAGCTCGTCGCGTTTGGGGGAGATGAGGTCTTCATAATAAGGGCGCATCTCCGCGGGGAGAAGTGACAAAAGCTTTGCCTCCGTTTCCGCCTCGAGAAGTTTATAGGCTTCGGAAAGACCTTGGTTATTATATTTTATGGGGGTGGGCATGTCGCCCGTGATAATCTCGGGCGCATCGTGATAAAGGGCGAGAAGTGCCGCCTTTTCCGCGTTATAGCTTTTGCCGAGATACGTGTTTCCAATCACCGCCAGCCCATGCGAAAGCATGGCGACCTCAAGCGTATGCTCGCTCACCGATTCCGCGCGCGTATTTCGCATAAGCGCCCAGCGGTCAATATATTTCATGCGGGATAAAAGTGCAAAAAAATTAGACATGTTGCTCTCCTTCCTCTAAAAGCGCATCGGGAAGTGTAAATGTTTTGCCCGAAATAAGCGAGAGCGCCTCTGTTTCTTCTGTAAAATCGAAACGGACTTTGTAGGCGCAAAGTGCTTGGCCGGACCCGCCCGTTCCATACTTCGGGTCGCCCGAAAGCGGACAGCCGATAGAGGCAAGATGCACCCTGATTTGGTGCGAGCGGCCCGTGAAAAGCTCTACCTCCAAAAGGCTTTCTTTTTTCCCGACGCGAAGTGTTTTGTACCTTGTTTTTGCCGCACGGCCGCCTTCGCCGATGCGGCTTTTGTTTGTTTTCTCGTCCTTGATAAGCGCGCCTTCAATAATGCCCTCGCGCTCCTTCGGCACGCCCTGCACGCGGCAAAGGTACAGCTTTCGTACCTTTCCCTCGCGGATTTTTTCGTTCATCTCTCGCGCGCCCGAGAGCGTTTTCGCGCCGATTACAATGCCGCGCGTGTTAAAATCAAGGCGGTTACAAAGCGCGGGCGTAAAGCTTTTTTCCGTCTCGGGGGTGTATTCGCCCTTTTTATAGAGATACCATAAAAAACGGTCCCGAAGCGTATCGTCTGTGTGCGTTTTGTCGGGCTGGGTTGCCACGTGCGGCGGCTTATATAAAAGTGCTACGTGCGCGTCTTCATATAAAACCGTAAGCGCCCCTGCACGCTTTGGTGCATTTTCTTTTTGCGGCAGGAACTCGTCCGGCCCGAAATATTTAATTTCATCGCCCTCGGAAAGCCTCGTTTCCGGCTTTGGCTTTTTCCCGTTTACCTTAATTTTCCCCGTACGCATGTACTTATAGAGAAGGCTTTTCGGGAGAGTGGGCAAGGCTCTGGCAAAAAACGCGTCTACACGGCGACCGTCTTCGTTCTTGCCGGCGGAAAAGACTCTCACGCCGGCGGAATGTGCCCCACGCCCGGCAAAATGTAGCTCGGCCTGTAGGGGCATTCGAGAAGCTCGCGCTCACCCGTCACACCGCTTAAGACCAGCACGGTGTCAATTTCCGTCTGGATGCCTGACAGAATGTCCGTATCCATTCTGTCGCCGATAATGGCCGTATCGGCGCGGCGTGTGCCGAGTTTTTTCATTGCGTGGCGCATAATAATGGGATTTGGTTTGCCGATAAAATAGGCGCTTCTGCCTGTGGCAAGCTCAATGGGTGCCACAAGCGAGCGGCAAGCCGGTGCGATGCCGCCCTCCACCGGCCCTGTAAGGTCGGTATTTGTGCCGATGAGGCGCGCCCCGCGCATGACGAGGTGAATCGCCTTTTCAATTTTTTCATAGCTATAAGAACGGCTTTCGCCTACAACCACATAGTCGGGGTTATAATCGTTCATGGAAATGCCGGCATCATATAAAGCGCCCGTAAGGCCCGGCTCGCCGATGACATAGGCACTGCCGCCGGGGCATTGGCCGGCAAGGAACGTAGCGGTTGCCAGCGCGCTCGTATAAAAATGCTCTTCCCCGATAGAAAGACCCATGCGCGCCATCTTTTGCGAAAGCTCGCGCGGCGAGCGCTCGCTGCTGTTCGTTAAAAAGAGAAATTCGCGGTTTTCCTTCTGCACCCACGAAAGAAAGCGGTCTACACCCTCGAGAAGCTTCGTCCCGTGGTAGATTACACCGTCCATATCACATATAAAGCCTTTTTTGGCGTGCAGGCGCGATAAGTCTTTCGAAATTTCAATCATGTTTTTTCTCCTTTTTACAGAAAAACCGTGTTCTTCCCGTCCGTCACGTAAAGCGGCCCGTCCGTGTGGCCGAGGGAAAATCTCTTCGCATATTTTTCTGTAAGATATATAAAGTTTTCCCGTTTTTGCCCTAAGACACACGAAATGCTTTTTTCAGGGCAAAATACCGTGATTTCTTCTCCGCCGAGCTTCTCTGCCGCGGCCTCTATCCTGTCGCGCCAAGCGCGCGAGCGAACCATTTCGCCAATTGCAGGATGATACGCGCCCCGCGCTATGCGGCTCTCGAGCGTTTCCGTTTGCATAAGGCCGATACGGATAACGCGAACGCCTCCACCTTCCAAAACAGAGAGGGCGGCCGCGGCGCGCTCTACCGTGTCCGCAAGCGTCGGCGGCACGTATGTGCCGTTTTGCACGGCTTTGTAAAGCGCTGTATCGTAAAACACCACGGTCGGATAAATCCGCGCGCAAGAAGCGCCAAGGCGCACAAATTCCTCGGCAGTATAGATTTCCTTTTCTTTTGTAGAGAGGGGAAGCCCCGTCATCATTTGCAATCCCAGCGAAAGACCGCCCTCTAAAATGCAGGCGGCTGCACGGCGCGTGTCCTCTGCCGTGTGGCCGCGAGTAGATGCGAGCAGCACGGCATCATCCATCGACTGGGCGCCAAGCTCCACCGTTTGCACGCCGTAGCTTTTTAAAAACTGCACCGTCTCGGCGTCAATGAGGTCAGGACGCGTGGAAATGCGAATGCTTTGCGCTTCGCCGCTTTCTAAAAACGGCGCGGCTACGCGAAGATAGGCTTCCTGTTCTTCTCTCGAAATCCCCGTAAAGCTCCCGCCGAAAAAGGCGATTTCCGCTTCGCGCCCGCAGGCGGAAGCCAGACTTTCCCGTATGGAAAAAGCGACGCTTTCAGGAGAAGGCGCCGCCTCGATGTTCGTTACAGACCGTTGACTGCAAAAGGCGCAAGCATGCGTGCACCCGAGGTGCGGAATGAATATGGGAATGTTCATGTGCTTTTTCATGCGTGCCCCCTAAAGCGCTTTTTGCGCCGCACTTTGCTCTGCTTCCTTTTTTGTTTTGCCGCTTCCCGTACCGAGGCACTCCTCACCCCAAAAAACCGAAACGGTAAATTCCTTATTATGGTCAGGCCCCGTTTCCGAAATCACCTTGTAGGAAATCGGTGCGCGGTTTTTGCCCTGCAGTTTTTCCTGCAGTGCCGTCTTATAGTCGCGCACAGCGCCCCCTTCTATCGCTTCCTCTATCGTTTCGGTGAGGAAGGAAAGGATAAACGCACGCGCTGTTTCACGCCCTCTGTCGAGATACAAGGCGGCAATAATTGCCTCCATCGCGTCCGCAAGAAGCGACGGGCGGCTGGAGCCTCCCGAGGCGGCTTCGCCGCGCCCGAGGCAGAGATACTCCCCAATTCCCATTTTAAGGGCATGGGAAGAAAGCGCTTTTTCTGAAACGCTTGCCGCGCGCACCCTCGTCATTTCCCCTTCGGAAATCGCGGGCTTTCGCGTAAAAAGATATTCACTCACAATCTGCCCCAAAACCGAGTCGCCCAAAAATTCGAGCCGCTCGTTTGAAGAAGTGTGATGCTCGTTTGCATAGGAGCTGTGGCGAAGCGCTTCTTCTAAATACGCCTTGTTCGAAAACGTGTACCCGAGAAGTTCCTCAAGGCACGAAAGGTTTTTATGCATTGGCCTTAATATAGGCTACAACGTCGCCCACAGTGCGGATTGTTTCCGCTTCTTCATCGGAGATGGAGAGGGAAAACTC
Organism: Clostridia bacterium; assembly: GCA_045578225.1. Lineage (GTDB taxonomy): Bacteria > Bacillota > Clostridia > UMGS1883 > UMGS1540 > SIG447. Next base: position 5,416 of record JAZNJV010000118.1, read on the forward strand.
GTCCTCAAAAGACATGATGAGTTCTACAATATCCAAAGAATCTGCGCCGAGAGTGTCAATAAAGGCATCACTTTCCGAGATGCTCGCGGCATCTATACCAAGCTGTTCTGCAATAATGCCTGCTACTTTTTCAAATACCATTTTTGTAAGTCCTTTCTTTTTGTTAAATTTATGCCACATGGTAGTCAATACCATTATAGTGGATAGATAAGAAAATTGCAAGGGTTTTTGTTGTATTTTTCCTAAATTTACTGTATAATAGGAAATAAGAAAACTTGCACTTTGCAAGGCAGGGAGAAAAAGCATGAAACTTTTGATTTTGGACGGGAACAGCATTTTAAACCGCGCCTTTTACGCGCTCGGGAATCTCACCGCGGCGGACGGGCTGCATACAGGCGGTATTTACGGCTTTTTGGTCACCTTTTTAAAGACCTTAAAGACGGAAGCGCCCGAATATGTCGCGGTCGCGTTTGACCTTCCCGCGCCTACATTTCGCCATCGCGCATATGCGGACTATAAAGCCACACGGCATAAAATGCCCGAGGAGCTTGCCGAGCAGCTACCCGTTTTAAAAGAGGTGCTTTCTGCCATGCAGGTGCCGATTTTGGAGCTTTCCGGCTATGAGGCCGACGATATTATCGGCACGGTGGCGCGCCTCTGCGAGGAAAACGGCACCGATTGCCGCATTCTGACGGGGGATAGGGACGATTTGCAGCTCATCAGTGAAAAAACACGCGTCCTTCTCACCACCACGCGCGGCGGCAAAACGGAAACGGTTTTATATGATACGGACGCTGTTTTCGAAAAATACGGCGTTTCGCCGGCCGCGCTTATCGAAGTGAAGGGTCTTATGGGCGATAGCTCGGACAATATTCCCGGCGTGCGCGGCATTGGAGAAAAAACGGCGCTTTCGCTTATCCAAAAATACGAAACCATTGAGGGCGTGTACGCGCATATCGACGAAATTCGCGGCGCCCAGAATACAAAGCTTTCGGAAGGGCGTGACATGGCGTTTTTAAGCCGCGAGCTCGGTACGATTTGCCGCGAGGTGCCGCTTGCAATTTCCGTTTCTGACCTTGCGGTAAAACCGTACCTGGAAAAAGAACTGGCCGCGCTTTTCCGCCGCCTTGGCTTTCGCGCGCTTCTCTCCGAGCTTGGCCTTCCCGAAGAGGAGGAGGCACCCGCCTTTTCCGCCGAATGTGCGGCGTATGACGGGTCGCTCGAAACCGCTTCCCGCATCTTCTTCGTGCATGCACAAGATTCGTATTATATGACGGCGGGGGCCTGCGTATTCGCCCTTTCGGAAGAAGAGGCGCTGCCGCTTCTCGAAAACGAAAACATCGAAAAAGTAGGGCACGGCATAAAAGAAACGGCCGTGGCGCTTCTTAAAAAAGGGCGCACCCTTTCCGGCCTTTTCGGTGATACGGAGATTGCGGCGTATCTTTTAGACCCTTCTGCGGCCGCCTATCCGCTTTCTGAACTTTGCCGCACGTATCTTGGGCAAAATCCCGAAAGTCCCTCTTCCGAGGCCGCACTTCTTCCGTCTCTTTTCTCCGCGCTTCTTTCGAAAATGGAAGAACGGGAGCAGACGGCACTCTTTTTTGACCTTGAAATGCCCACCGCCCTCGCCCTTGCCAAAATGGAGCATGCAGGCGTTTTGGCGGACGGGGAAATGCTCGGGGCGCTTTCGGCATCACTTTCCGAGAGCATACAGGGGCTTGAAACCGCAATTTATGCCGCGGCAGGGGAAGTGTTTAACATGCAGTCGCCCCGTCAGCTCGGCACGGTATTGTTTGAAAAGCTGGGCCTTCCGCCCTCCAAAAAGACGAAACCGGGGTAGCCGACACATGCCGCAACGCTTGAAAAGCTGCGCACAAAGTACCCGATTATTGAAGATATTTTAGAATACCGCCAGCTTGCGAAGCTGAAATCCACATATGCTGAGGGCCTTCGCCCGATGATTTCGCCCGAAACGGGGCGTATTCACTCCACGTTCCACCAAACGGTAACGGCCACGGGCAGGCTTTCTTCCTCGGACCCGAATTTGCAAAACATCCCCACGCGCACGGCGCTCGGGCGCGAGGTGCGGCGCGTATTTACGGCGAAAGAGGGCTTCACCCTCGTCGATGCCGACTATTCGCAGATTGAGCTGCGCGTGCTCGCGCATATGGCAGGGGATACGCGTATGCAGGAAGCGTTTTTGTCGGGCGCCGATATTCATACCAATACCGCTTCCGAAATTTTCGGCGTGCCGCCTTTTATGGTGACGCCCGAAATGCGCTCCCGCGCGAAAACGATAAATTTCGGCATCATTTACGGCATGGGCGATTTCTCGCTCGCGACGGATCTGAAAACCTCGCGAAAAGAGGCAAAAGCGTATATTGACCGTTATTTTGAAATGTTCTCGGGCGTCCACCGCTTTATGGAGGAGACGAAGGCGTTCGCCCGTGAAAACGGCTATGTAAAAACCATTCTCGGGCGGCGGCGGTATATTCCCGAGCTTGCCTCGTCAAACTTTAACATCCGCGCTTTTGGTGAGCGCGTTGCGATGAACGCCCCCATTCAAGGGAGCGCGGCGGATATTTTGAAGGCGGCCATGCTTCGCGTAGGGGAGGCACTGGAAAAAGAAATACCCGAGGCAAATTTGATTTTGCAGGTGCACGACGAGCTTATCGCCGAGGTACCCACCGAAGCCGCCGAAAAAGCAGCAGAAATCATGCGGCGTGAAATGGAAGGCGCATTCTCGCTTTCCGTGCCGCTTTCAGCCGAGGTCGGCATCGGCAAAAACTGGTGCGACGCTAAGGCTTAAAAAAGGGGAGAGAGAAATGCGAATTTGGCTTACAGGCGGCAGCGGCAGCGGCAAAAGCGTGGTGGCGGCGCTATTTCAAAAGCGCGGCTTTCTTCTGGTGGATGCCGATGCAATCTCCCGCAAAATTGCCGAAAAGGGTACCGCGGCGTACCGCGAAATTATTGCGGCCTTCGGCGAAGGCTTTCTTCTGCCTTCGGGCGAGCTTGACCGTCGTGCCCTTGGAAATGCTGTTTTTGGGGACGAGGAAAAGCTTGCCGTTTTAAACGGCATTATGCATAAATTTATTATTGCGGAAATGTGCGATAGGGCCGGCGGCGAGAAAAACGTCATTATGGACGCACCGCTTCCGAATACTTTTGGCGTCGCGGTTGATAAAACGCTTGTGGTCGCAGCGCCCCAAGGTTTGCGTGCCGCGCGCATCATGCAGAGGGACGGCATCACCGAGGAAGAGGCACAGCGCCGGCTCTCGGCGCAGGCAGAAGATGCCGAATACATAAAAAATGCGGACGCCGTTCTTATAAACGATGGCGACCGCACGGCGCTCGAAAAAGCAGCAGAAACGTATATAAAGGAATGGTACACGGCGTGAAAAAACGAAAACGCGGCTGTCTTCTGAGACCGCTTCTATGGATTTTAATACTGTTTTTCCTTTTTTACGGCGTAAAATGGGGGATGCACCGCCTGTTCCCGACGCCGTACGCGGAAGAAATTTCGGCGGCGGCGGAGAAAAATAATCTTCCGCCCGCGCTTTTATACGGGCTCATCAAGTCCGAAAGCGCGTTTGACCCATACGCCGAAAGCACCAAAGGCGCGAAAGGTCTTATGCAGCTTATGGATAAAACCGCCGCGGAATGCGCGGAAAAGAGCGGCGTGGTGCTTTCCGATATCTTCGCGCCAAGCGAAAATATTGCTCTCGGCGCCTATTATCTTGCCTCGCTTCTTACGATGTACGATGGAAACGAAACATGTGCCCTTGCCGCCTATAATGCAGGTCGCGGCCGCGTAGACGCGTGGCTCGAAAATCCCGAATATTCAGAAGACGGCAAAACGCTTATAAAGATTCCGTTCCCCGAAACGGACAGATATGTAAAAAAGGTACTTCTTTACAAAAAAGTATATGAGAAAAAGGGACTTTGAAAAAGCATGCGAATGGGACACTCTTTTGGAGTGTCCTTTTGTGTGTGAGCGCCGCATTTTAGAAGCTTTTCTTTTTTTGCAGGGGTGTCACATAACACCCCCGCAAAAAGAAACCTTTATAAAAGCTTCTGCCTTCCTTTTGTTTGCACCCGCTTTACATATACCGTGCCGTCCTCTACCGTAAAAGAAATATCATATGCGGCAAAATGCATTTTATATACGCGCGCGGCATCGTCTTGATACGAGGGGCGCGGGTCTTCGGAAAGCGCGGAAAGAAGCGTTTCTCGTTTTTCTTCGGGAATTTTCAAAAGAAGCGGCGGCGGAAAGTCTACAGATAAATGATGGTCTTTTTCCCCGTCCGCATAGCCGCCCATCGCCTCTTCTACGCTGTCTGCAAACGGCAAATACGGCTTTATATCGAAAATCGGCGTTTTGTCAAGCATATCCACACCCGAAACGTGCAGCACGGTGCCGTCTTTTTCCGTTTCTTCCACGCGTAAAAGCTTTACAACGGAAAGACCAATTGGATTCGGACGGTACGGCGCGCGGCTTGCAAAAACGCCCACACGCGTATTGCCGCCAAGGCGCGGCGGCCGCACGGTGGGCGCCCACTTTTCCGTATGCGCCTCGGAAAAATCGAAAAGGAGCCACAGATGCGAAAAGCCTTCTATGCCGCGAAGCGCGTCGGGGTTTCGGTACGGCTTTTCAAAAACGATGCGCCCGCGCGCTGTCGCTACCCGCCCACTTTGCCGCGGAATTCCGAATTTTTCTTTAAAATCTGTTTCGATATACGCGATGGGTGTGATTTCCATGGCACCTTTCTCCTTTTTTTTGTTTAGTATACCATACATTTTAAGGAAATGCAAAATTTTCCTACAAAGAACGCACATAAAAAAGACACCCAGAGGTGTCTTTTTTGTTGTAAGAGGCGAATGGTTTGGATGCAATAGTTTGTATAATGATTTTTCCTACATATTTAACTGATTATCATCTTGGGTTGTTTTTGTTTTTAATAAGAAAATAATACTTCCTATATATAACAAATCAAAAACACCCAGTAATATTATTGAGATAATATTAGACTCTGATGTAGGCATAAAATATCCAACAGCTGTTATTACAACTAGAGAGACTATTATATCTATTGCTAATCTAACGATTCCCCCTTGTGGCAAGAGAATATGCACACACTTCAATGCCATCCTTACTAAAATAACAATAACTGAAAAAACCGGAACAGATAAAACCCATTCAAGTATTCCCCTTAATGTTACCTCTACACCAGCAATAA
>JAZNJV010000119.1:0-10157 GCA_045578225.1 Clostridia bacterium
TCCAACGCCGCGGCGAAAACGTAGCTCTACTTCCTTGCTTCTCCTCTTCCCGAAAAGCCAAGGCTTTTCGGGGACCCATTTAGGGTTGTAGGGGTGTCACATAACACCCCTGCAAAAAGAAAAGCTTTCTAAAATACGGCACGCACAAAGGGACATGCAAAAAGAGTGTCCCTTTATTATAACCTTTTGCCACACGAAAACTTTGTCTCCCTTTCTATCTCATTAAAAACTGGAAGAAAAGCCGAAAACATCCCTCCCGCTCACACCCTGCCGGGCGCTTTTCGGAGCGTGCCGCCTTTTTCCCATTCCTTGCCGGAAAGAATGTCCGTAAAGTTCTTTTTGAATTTTTTGTAAAAAGATTGACTTTATTTTCTAAAAATTGTATAATACTATATGTACAAACTTTTAGGAGGTCTCTCATGAAACAGAAAAATCCGCAGAAACAGCGCGCAAAGGAATTGCGTGGGCAAATTGAAAACAAAATTGTACTTTGCACATCGATTGCGCTCATATCGGCAATGCTTTTGCTTTTCTTGTATAACTGGTTTGTTTCCATTTACAGCGTGCAGGTAGGCACGCTCATTTCTGTGCTCGGTTGGCTCGGGGTTGTCGGTGTGGCCGCATTTTTGGTCCTCTATTTTGTGAAGAAGGACAAGAAGTACTTACAGCTTCTGCCGTATTTCGCAGCACTCGCCATTTTCATGCGCGAAATTATGGCCGGTACCATTACACGCCTCATCCTGCTTGCGCTCTCGAAAATCCCGTTCCTAAACGTTGTGCCGGATGCTACAACGGCCGCACGCTTTACACTTATCTACATTGTACTTGCCATCTATCTTGTGGCCGGATACATCTACTACGGTGTACAAATGAAGAAAGTAAAATAAAGATAAAGAACTATGCCGCGAAAGTAACGACTTTCGCGGCTTTTCCTTTTACGGAAACAAAAAGGCGCACTTTGCCCAAAGTGCGCCTTTTTTTGTTGCCTTTTTCCTCGCGGGGTGTGCGCGTAAAAGATGCCATGGTGAAGTGGGGCTAAAAGAGGTATACTTACCGTGCGAAAGCGGGAAGGAGGTGATAAAATGCAAAGCAAAAAGAAACTTAGAAATGGGCTTATGAGCGAGGAGGCACGCGCACTCGCGGCAAAGTACAGGCAGTTCTATCTCGATGCTGTGGAGGACAAGAACAGAAGAGGCATTCCGGAGCGGTTCTCCGTATACGAAGCGTACTGGGAGGGGGACGTCAACCTTCCACAGACGGAGAATGACCCGGGAAGCTCTACGAACATTGTGCACGCGAACATCGAGGGGCAGGTTTCGCTACTTCTTGAGCAAAGCATCGGCATACTGCCTATGCCCGTCACGCCCGACGATGCGCCCTTCGCGCGCACGGTGCAAAAGGTGCTGGAATTTATCAAAGATAAAAACCGGCTTACGAGAAAGCTCGATTTGCACGAGCGCCGCCGCGAAAAATACGGCACGGGTATTTTCCGCGTATCGTTTGACCCGAGCGCGCTGGACGGGGCCGGGCTTCCTGTAATTGAAGCCTGTAATCCCAAGCAAATTTTCGTAGACCCCGGCATTACCGATGTGTATCGCACGGAGGAGGCGGAATTCATTATTGAAACAGTCACCAAAACCATACACTTTGCGCGCGAAACGTATGGTGATGCGGTGGCAGACGCAATTGTGCCGGGATACCGCCCGCAGTTTGACGGGGAAGAGCCCGGCGGCGATACGTATTTGCACATGCTCGTGTGGACGAAGGAGAAGGGGAAGCTCCGCCTTGTTGAAATGACAGGCTGTGGCCTCATCTTATCCGACAGCTTCTCACATGGCGAAGAAAATTTTTATCCGGGAGGCCGGTATCCGTACTTTTTTACACCCCTTTATTATCGCGAAGGCTCTATCTGGGGCAAGGGCGACGTGGAGCTTCTGATTCCCGTGCAGGATCTTATCAATGACCTTGACGATCAGATTCGCATAAACGCCCGTCTCACTGGCAACCCCCAGCGCCTTATTGAAACCGGCAGCGGCATTGATCTGGACGCTATGACAAACGAAGCAGGGCTGAATATTCCCACGACGAGTGTGGCGGCCGTCAGGAATCTCGAGGCGCCGCCGCTTCCGTCGTACATTTTGCAAAGACGGGAAACGGCGCTCCGCTACGAAAGCCAGCGCATTACACGCTTTTCCGACCAGATGGTGGGCGCAAAGCAGGCCGGCGTAAATACGGCCGCAGAAGCCACGGTGCTCCAGCAGGGTGGGCAAATGTCCATTCAGCACAAGAAGCTTCTTTTGCAGGAAACGCTTTCTGAGGTATTCGCGTACTGTCTCGAAATGGTCAGAGAATACTGGACGGAAAAGATTGCCGTTCGCGTTTCGGGCAATACGGACGAATTCGTTTTCTTCTCAGGAAGAGACCTCGCTGCGGTGCCCAAAAAAGACGGCGGCACAAAATCTGCGGCGTTTGACCTTGTGGTCACGGTGGGCGCAGGCCTTCCTGCAAACCGCGCGGCGGCGTATCAGATGATGAGCGACCTGTACGCGAAGGGGCTTGTTTCCGCCGAAGAAGTACGAAGCTTTCTGGCCGATTACTTAGGGCTTCCGCTTGGCACGGAAAAGGTGCCGGCGGAGGAACATGGCGAAGGCACGGAAGTGGAAAGTGTGATTGCCGAAGGGCTTACAGAGAAGGATGCCGTAAAACGGTAGGCAGAAAAGGAGAAAAACATGCAGATTTATTTACCGCAACACGTGGCAAGGCGCATGCGCAGCCACGCGTATCTTAAGAGCATCGACATCGAAAAGCTAAAGGATAACCCCGTTTGTACCCGCTGCGAACGGGCGGCGCTTCGCGACCGCGGCTGGGCCGAGAATAAAATCGGCCATTGCCCGTATTGCGGACACCGCGGCCCTATGCCGGTGACGATAGGAGAATATGCGGAAAAACAGCTTTACAGGTAAAAAGTTTTAGAAAGGAGCTTTTATCATGGCAAAAACAAAAAAGAAGCCCGTGGAGAAGACCAAAAAGACCATGGGCATCTCGCCGGCAGCACAGCTTGCGAGAAATGCGGCGGCGGAAGAAGAACTTCTTCTTATGGAAGAGGCCGAGGCCGCAGAAATGCCGGAGGAAGAGGTAAAGGCGGAGGAAAAGGCGCCTGTGCCCGATGCCGAGAAAGAAGAAATGCGACGACTTCTCTCGCGACTGATGGACGACATGGGTGCCGAAAGCCTCTCTGCGCTTTCCGAAATGATTGACCGCGCCGAGGCAGAAAAGCTTGTGCGTGTGCACGGCCTTTCCGAGGAAGCGGCAGGGATATTCCTTCGTCAGCAGGAAAAGGTACGCGCACTTCGCGCGGCCGAAAGAGCCGCCGCGCGCGAAGCTGCGTATGCAGAAATGCGCCGCGACCCGCTCTATGACGATGTGGATACGTATCGCGAGGCGATTGAAGCACTTTGTTTTCGAACAGGCCTTTCGGCAAAGGAAGCGTATAACGCCCTTTTTGCAGAGGCACGTCACCGCCGTATGAAAGAAAAAATGGCGGAAGAGGCACTGGCCGAAAATAAGAAGGCAAAGCGCATTCCGGCACTTTCCGGCGGCGATGCCGCGGATGCGGGCGGCTCGATGCGTCTTTCCGAGGCAGAGAAGTGGGCGGCCGCACACGCAGGTCTTACCCCCACGGAATATGCGCGCTATAAATACGCGCACTAAACCTTAAAAAAGAAAGGATGAAACGAATATGGCAACAATGAAAAGAGAGAATTTTGCTTCTCTTTTAACCCCCATTCACCGTAAGGTGTTCTTTGACAACTATAACGGAAGGGAAAAGCAGTATACCAAAATTTTCAAAGTAGATACAATGCATGCGAAGGAAGAAAGCTTCCCGCATATCGGCGGCTTTGGCAGATGGGAAGAAAACACAGAAGGAAACGACTTCAATCTCGCCACAATGACCGAGGGCGATACCGCAACCTTCACTGCCCGCAGATTTGACAAGGCCTATGAAGTGACCTGGGAACTTGTACAGGACGATCTTTACAATGTCATGCGTGGTGCAGGGCGCGGTGGTAGCGCTACGAAGCTTGGCCGCGGGTTGCAGGCCACAGAAGAGGCAGAAGCCGCAGACGTGATTTTGACAGGATTTATAAACTCCGGCTATAACGAAAACCCGCTGTTTACGGAAAGACAGCCGATTAAGGGCGGCCAGGAGTTTTGCCAAAACCGCGTGGAAGGGACTTTGACAGATGAAAAGGTAAAAGAAGGTCTCACCTTAATGCGCATGCAGAGAGACGAAGCCGGTATTTTAGTGGGTGCACATGCGGACAGACTCATCGTCCACCCCGATTGGGAATTTACAGCACGCGCCATTGTTGGCTCTACGCTGCAGGCAGGCACAGCCAATAACGATAAGAACACCCTTCCGAATCTCGATGTTATCGTTTGGGATCACCTTGCCAACGCAAGCAGCCGAGGAGAATACTTAAAGCCCTGGATTTTACAGGACAGCCATATGGACAACTTACTGTTCCTCTGGCGTGAAAAGCCTATTTTCGACAGCGAAAAAATGGAGAACAAGATGGATTACCGTTTCTACGGCTACTGTCGTTTTGCCGTAGGCTACGCAGATTGGCGCGGCCTTGTAGGCTCCACAGGTTTCTCGGATATTCCCGGTTAATGGATAAGGAGGAAGTGAGTGCATGCGTGTTTCAGAATTATTAAATGAAGGCGTTCGGCAGTTTCTTGAAAACATGCCTGCCATGCAGGATCATATGGCGGACACGCAAAATCCGCACGCCGTAACGAAGGAAGACATTGGCCTTTCTCAAGTTACGAATGATTTGCAGGCGAAAGACGCTGACTTCCGTTCCCACAAACATGCCGCGGTGCTCGACCATCCGGCAGGGAGTGTGACGACCGAAAAGCTGGCGTCCGCATCGATTACGGCGGGGAAAATTGCGAAGAAAGCCGTAGGGAGCGAGGCGATTGCCCCACTCTCCATTGGAGAAGAACATCTTTCAAGCGATTTACAGGATAAAATTTCCGCAAAGGTGGATAAAGAGGAAGGCATGGGCCTTTCCGAAAACAGCTTTACCGATGCGGAAAAAAATAAGCTTGGAATGATTCGTCTTACGGAAGAAGAGACGCTCTCCGTCGATACCGGTGCTATGCTTCTGAAAACAGAGCCGCTTCGTCTTACAGAAGCGGCGAAGGAATACTACGACGAAGGTGAGGAACTGATTACGGCGGATGCGGCTGTCTTGATAAGCGCCGGCGGCGACCCTTCCGGTGAGATGACGGCATGCGCCTACCAAAATCAGGAAGGCCGATACGTGCTTGTCTATAAATCTGCTTCCATGGCGGGGTTTCGCAAGATTGTAGCGCCCGAAAACACCACTTGCCACACCATCGTAGAGGGCAGAGCCTATTTCGGGCGTGTAGAAAACGGAAAGCTCGAGATATGGTACAACTCGCTCTTTACGAGCGGCGCAGTTCCTACACTGTACCGTCAGGTTGCGCTTACAATGAGTGACGGGATTGACCTTCGCCATATCTTCTGCAAGCGCTGGCCCGACACGCCCGGTACAGACGAAGGAAGCCGCACGATTTTCACGGCGGTATATTTCTCTTCTACGCACGAGAGGATGTATGTCGATACCTACAAGGATACGGGCTACACCGACCCGCCGCTTCATTGGAGCTTCTCCGTAGATTCTGCGCCCATAGCGAGCTATGCGGCAAACTACGAGGGAACGATATATGACAGAAAACTGGCAGTTGCCGCTATCGACGAAGGCGGAAATATCTATATCGCGCCTGTAGAAAGCAGCGAGGCGGCCCATGCCGTTTTGCGCCTTTCGCCGGAGGGTGAAATCACCGGAAGATACCGCCCCCTTCCCACGAACAAGAGCGAAGGACACGCGGCGCAGAGCATTTCTGTAGTAGGCGAGGATTTATATGTCTATCATGCATTTTCGCAGGTACACCGGTACCGCACGGAAAGCGGCGTGGATAAAACGATTATCATGGGTGCGTTTGCGAAAACGGAGCACCTTTTGGGGCTTGTGGCAGACAGAAATGGCTATGTCCATTATTTGGCAAGCCAAACGGACGGAAGCGGCGTGATTTTGCGTTGCGGTGAAACGGCACGTGGGAAAGCCTACGCAGAAAACACGGGCAGCATTGCTACAGTGACGAGCGATGCGGCATACGTGGCGCTTTCGGAGGCAAGCGGAACAATAAGCGTCTTCCGCATTCTTGAGGACGGAAAGCTCAAACGGCGCGCGTGGAGGCTGATTCCGGTATACACCGTCTTGTAAAGGGAGGGAAGAGCGATGTATGAATACACAGTAGCCCTTTTATCCTTCCTCGGTACGCTCGTGGGAACGCTCGGTGGCATTTTGGCCGCGAACCGTCTTACGAATTATCGCCTCATGCAGCTTGAAAAAAAGGTGGCGCAGCACAATAATTTGGTACTGCGTATGGTTTCGGTGGAGCAGAGCGTGAAGAGCGCGCACCATCGTATTGACGAACTGAAGGAGGAGATGCATTATGGCGGATAGATGGCGAAGTCCCGTACTTTGGGTTTCCTGTGCCGCGCTTTTTGCGTTTGTGACAAAAACGTGGCTCGGCTTTGAAATTCCGCAGTTTGATACCTTTACGGAGCTTCTTTTGGCCGTTTTGGTAGGGTTTGGGGTACTCAATAACCCCACAGATAAAGAGGGCTTCTAAAAAAGAGAACGGCGCGGTGCGGCGGAAACGCCCGCCGCCGCACCGTGCGTTTCTTAAGGAGAAAATATGAAACAATTACAATATAACATTACAAAACGAATAGAAAAGCCGCGCTACATCGTAGTGCACAGCACCGGAAACCCCAGAAAAGGGGCCAATGCCGCCGCCCATTTTTCGTACTGGAACAGCGGAAGGGTAGGACAGAGCGCCGACTTTGTGGTCGATGACGGCGGCGCCATGCAGATAAACGATTTTCGTAAATTCTACACCTGGCACTGCGGAGACGGAAAAGGACGGTACGGCATCACAAACGGGAATTCCATCGGGATTGAAATCTGCATCAATGAAGACGGCAATCTCGAAAGAACGCTCGATTACACCGTAGACCTTATCAAAAGGCTGAAGGCGGAAACGGGCATTGAAAACGTGGTGCGTCATTATGACGCCTCGCGCAAAATGTGCCCCGAGGTGCTTTCAAAGGACGATTGGGCGGCTTGGAAGGAACTGAAAAGGAGAGTGGCAGAAGTGGAAGAACTCACGAGCGTAAACGACATCGTGTGGGAGCTTTACGAGCGCGGCATCCTGACCGATGCCACGCTTTGGATGCAAAAGCTGGAGGACGATGAAAATGCCTACTGGCTCGCGCGCAAATGCCTCCGCTATGTGAGGGGGCGCGGCGTATGACGGTGGGTGAAATTTTAAAAGACATTCGCGTCAGGATGCCGAATGCCTTTACCGACGAAGAGCTTGCGGTATGGCTCGACACGGCCGTGCGGGAGCTTTATAAGGTACTTTCAAAGCGCGAAGGGTACACGTTTTCGGCACGAGGCGGCGAAAAGCTCTTGCCCATACCCTCGGATATCCGCCCCGACGGGATTTCCGCCGTTTTGGTAAACGGCAGAAAGCGCGTCGCGAAAAGAGTCGGCGATGCCGTAACAAACGGCATGTGGTACCACGCGCTGGACGGGTTTTTGGGTCTTTATCCGCCTCCTGGCAAGGGCGCGGAAATTACCATTTGGTATTTTGCGCGGCCGGAGAAGATACTTCTTCCCGAAGAGGCGGAGAAAGAGGGCGTCGATTTTGCGGCGCAGGAGATTGCACTGGATGAAGACTTTATCGAGCTTTTAAAATGTGCTCTTTTGAGCACGGTGGCCGAAGCGCGCGAGGACGTGGCGCTTTCGAATAACTACAAGCTAAACTATAATATGCTTCTTGCCCGTGCAAGACAGGAGCGCTATGAGAAGGACGGGAAGTATCCCACCACCAAAATCATAGGAAGAAAAAGAGCAGGTGAAAGATAGGGGGGAACGAAATGAGAAAAGGCATGTGGAACGATGTTTCGGGCAAAGTACGGCACATCGAAACGAAAATCGGCGGCGGCGTGCATACGGGGCTCCCTCCGGCCGAAATTCCCGAGGGGATGGCGGCGGAAATGGAAAACCTCCATTCGGGCGCCTATCCAAATCTTTCGCCCCGTCCGCCGCGTTCGACAGAAGAAGTGCCGCCGCTTCCAAGCGGTACGGTGCGGTATTTTGGTACGATTTTCGGCAAAGACCTCGCGGCTGTAGTCTCGAAAAATTTATACATCCTAAAGGATGGCGCGTGGCAGTCTTTCGGCGAGGTGAGCACAAAGGAAGAAGGCCGCGTGTACGCCGCAGATTTTATGGATTATGCCGTGTTTGCCGACGGCACCGTATGTAAAAAATTTGACGGCGAGACCCTCCGCGACGTAGGCACGCGCGGCAAACCGGAAAACGCAAAGTTTCTGGCTGTGCATGCGTGGCACCTTTTTACAGCTTCCGACGAAGACAAGTTTCTTCGGTATTCCGCGGTGGAGAATATAGACGATTGGTCCGCACCGGGCAACGCCGGTGCAGAGCTTTGCGAAACCACAAAGGATGCATGCGGCTCCGGACTTTGTGCCTACGGCGGCCACATTCTCTACTTTAAGGAGAATGCGATGTTTGAGCTGTATGGCACAGACCCCGTCAACTTCTCCCTTCTTTGTTTAAGCCGCGACATCGGCTGTGCATCCTGCGCGAGCATTGTGGAAATTGGCGGTATTTTATACTTTACGGGAAGAGGCGGCGTGTACCGCTACGCCGGCGGCGCTTTACCGAAAAATATTAGCTTCCCGATACAAAAATATATAGACAATATGGACATGGAGAGGAAGGAAGAGATTACCGCAGGCTCGGACGGCGAACGGTATTATCTCGCGCTGCCGCAAAAAGACGGCAGCACCCAGGTGCTTGCATACGATACGCGCGTGGGAGAGTGGTTCGCGGAAGATACGGTGCCGCTTTTTGGCTTCGCCTCTCTTAGGGGGCGCACACTTGCCGCCGCGACGGACGGCACGGTATATGCCTTCGGCGCGGGAGAGGAGAAGGTGCGCTGGACGCGCATTTCCGCTCCGTACCGCTTCGGAAATTCGCTTTACCAAAACTGGCACCGCATTTTTGTGCGAGCAGAAGTAGAGGAAGGCGCATACTTTACCGTTTCGCTAAGTCCCTGGAGCGGCGGCGAGGGCTTTCGCACCGTGGGCACGGTGGAAAAAAGCGGCATTACGGTCTTGGAAGTTCCGCCCCGCATGCAGGATGCACCGCAGATGCGCGTGCGGCTTTCGGGGGAAGGAAAGGTGCGGGTGGAGAGCCTCGAATTTGAGGTGCGCGCCAAAAAACGAAGTTATGTGTAAAAAGAAACGCCGCCCCCGTGGCGGCGGAAAGGAGAAACGATGGACTACAATGTAGAAAGCTGGCTTTCTGCGCGCGGCTATGAAACTGTAAATAACGACGGAAACCTCGTTGTAATTGACGGAAACGGCGGTGCGCACGCCATAGACACGACAGGCTTTCAGGCAAGCGAAGGCACTTTCCGCGGCACAGGCGATGCTATTCGCACAGCGCTTACAAAAAGTGGCGCAGGCGCCCCGCGCGGCTATACACCGCTTCGAAACACCCTTGCCGCCGCAGGTGCTACGGTAGGGTATGACAAGGCAGCGGATGCCCCCATTGTAAACGGGCAGATGCTCAATAAAAACGACAGCCGCCTTGTAAAGGTGGGTGACGATTACTGGATAGAAGAATCGTTTGCCAAAAGCTTTGTGCCGAAGACGTACAAAAACCCGTACGAAAAAGAGACAAACTCTCTTTTGTCGGAACTTACGAACATGCGGTTTTCGTATACTCCGAAAGAGGACCAGGCGCTCATCGCGGCGCAGGAGGAGGCGATGCTTCGCGCCAAGCAGTCTGCCAATTCGCGCGGCCTTTTAGGCGGCTCCACGGCAGAAATCATGCGGCAAAGAGCCGCGCAGGAGCTCGTGCCCCAGTACGAGGCCTTGGCGCGTGAACGATTTGAAGCGGACCGCGCGGCAAAGCTGGATGCGCTTTCTGTTTTGGGAAGCCTTGCTAAAAACGCATTCTCGGAAT
>JAZNJV010000120.1:0-3373 GCA_045578225.1 Clostridia bacterium
TCCACGGGCACCGATACGTATTCAGCTATCGCCTCGGCCGTCGGCTCCTTAAAGGGTCCCTTGCATGGCGGTGCCAACATCAAGGTACGCGAGATGATTGACGATTTCAAGAAAAACGTGAAGGACATCACAAGCCGCGAGGAAGTGGGTGCCTATATCGAAAAAATTCTGCGGAAAGAGGCGTTTGACGGGGCAGGTCTTATTTACGGCATGGGCCACGCCATTTACACGCTCAGCGACCCGCGCGCCGAAATCTTAAAGGAAAAGGCAAAGGAACTCGCACGCGAAAAGAACAGAGAAAATGAATTTGTGCTCTACGAGCTTATTGAAACGCTGACGCCGGAGCTTTTCGCAAAAGTGAAAGGCGTGGAAAAAGAAATGTGTGCCAATGTCGACCTTTATTCCGGCTTTGTGTACAGCATGCTCGGCATTCCGCACGAGCTGTATACGCCGCTCTTTGCCATCTCCCGTGCCGCAGGCTGGTGTGCCCACCGCATGGAAGAAGTGCTCACAGGCGGCAAAATTATCCGTCCTGCGTATAAGAACGTATTTCGCAAGAAGGACTACACGGCTATGGCCGAAAGAAAATAAAAAGGAGGCTTCTATATGGATTTCTTAGAAAACTTGAAAGAAAAAATCACAATCACTGCACGCGGCGCACGGCAAAAGGGGGAAGCGATTGTAGAGATTACAAAGCTTCGTGCCGCCATCTCCGAGAAAGAAGGGGAGATAAACAAAACGCTTCGCACAATGGGCGAAACGTTATATGAAGCCTATAAAACGGGCGAAGAAACGTACGCTTCGATTCCCGAAAGCTGTGCCGCGCTCGACGATCTGTACGAAGAGGTAGAAGACCTTGCGGCGCGCATTAAGGCGCTTCGGAACGTGAAGGAATGCCCTGTATGTAAGAAAGAAATGGACAAGGACGCGGTATTTTGTTCCGTATGCGGTGCAAAATTCTAGGGAAACGGCATATAGTAAAAGGGGAAAGCCATACGGCTTTCCCCTTTTTATCTTTTGTGTTTTTCGTTTTTTCTTTTGTGTAAAATTGCAAGTTCCGTTTTGTCGGAGCCGTGCAATTGCACTTTCTAAAAATTTCAAAAATTAGTGCGGAACGAGAAAACGGAATGTGCGCCCACGGCGCGCTGCCCCGAAGCTGTACATCGGTACGCTTCGCGGGTCCGTTTTGTCGGAGCCGTGCAATTTTTGAATTTTTTACTTCGCGTAGTCTACAGCACGCGTCTCTCTGATAACATTGACCTTAATCTGGCCGGGATACTGCATTTCTTCTTCAATGCGCTTTACAACATCGCGGGCCAAAATGATGGCATCGTCATCGTTAATCGCTTCCGGTTTTACCATGATGCGGATTTCACGGCCGGCCTGAATGGCGTAGGACTTGTCAACCCCCTTGAAGGAATCGGCAATTTCTTCGAGCTTCTCAAGACGCTTTATGTACGTTTCGATATTCTCGCGCCGTGCGCCGGGGCGTGCCGCGGAAATTGCGTCTGCCGCCTGTACAATCGAAGCAATCAGCGTTGTAGCCTCCACATCGCCATGGTGGGCATGGATGGCGTGGATAATTTCCTGGCTTTCCTTGTACTTTTTAGCAAGATCAACACCGATTGTAACGTGTGTACCTTCGGTTTCATGGTCAACGGCTTTGCCAAGGTCATGCAAAAGACCTGCGCGCTTTGCGGTCATAACATCGGCACCAAGCTCGCCTGCAAGAAGACCCGATAAATGGGCCACCTCAATGGCGTGCTTTAACACGTTCTGCCCGTAGCTTGTGCGGAAATGGAGTTTTCCGAGAAGCTTTATAAGTTCGGGGTGCAGACCGTGTACACCGGTTTCGAAGGTTGCCTGTTCACCTTCCTGTTTAATTGTAGCTTCGACTTCTTTCTTTGCACGCTCTACCATTTCCTCGATGCGGGCGGGGTGAATACGGCCGTCCACAATCAGTTTTTCAAGCGATACACGTGCGATTTCTCTTCTTATAGGGTCAAAGCCGGAAAGGATAACGGCCTCCGGCGTATCGTCGATAATCAAATCTATACCCGTTAAGGTTTCGAGGGTGCGAATATTTCTGCCCTCACGCCCGATTATACGTCCCTTCATGTCCTCACTGGGTAGCGGGACTACCGATACGGTTGTTTCTGCCACATGGTCTGCGGCGCATTTCTGGATGGCAAGACCCAGAATGTTCTTGGCTTTCTTATCAGCCTCTTCTTTTGCCTGCGTTTCGATGTCTTTAATCATCATCGCAGTTTCATGGCGAACTTCACTCTCAATGTTCTTGAGGAGATATTCCTTGGCTTCTTCAGCAGTAAGGCCCGAAATTTTCTCGAGAAGTTCAATTTGTGTCTCTTTGAGCTTTTTAAGCTCTTCTTTTTCCACATCCAGCTCACGATTTCTCTTTGCAAGCTGTTCTTCTTTCTGCTCAAGAGCTTCCGTTTTCTTATCCAGCGTTTCTTCCTTTTGCTGAATACGGCGTTCCTGGCGATTGATTTCGTTTCTGCGTTCGCGTACTTCCTTTTCGTACTCTACGCGGTTTCTGTGAATCTCTTCTTTGGCTTCTACCAGTGCTTCTCTCTTTTTGCCTTCTGCTGCCTTTTTCGCGTCCGCCACAATGCGTTTTGCTTGTTCTTCCGCACTGCCGATTTCCGCTTCCGCAATTTTTCTTCGGTACGAAATACCAAGGCGAAATGCAATAAACGCGGCCAGTATGGCGAGTATTAAACCACCGCCGAAGCCTACAAGGATTCCTGTTGTGCCTGTCATCTAGCTACCACCTCCTTAATGTATGGTTTGTAATTTTTTGGAAAAATTTTTCCTTTTTATATTGTAAAGCTTTTTCCGCCGCTTGTCAAGTCCCTTTTCCAAAATGCCCACCGCGCGGCGGGTGCGCTCTACTCTCTTTTATTCTTCTTCCGCGTCCTCTTTATCGAGTGCGGAAAGCGCGCTTTCATACTTTCGAAGCGCTGCGGCCGCCGAAAGGCGAAGCGTGTGAATGTCGGCATAGACGCGTGCAATGCTCGCATTCGCCTTCGTAAGCTCCAGTTCCTTTTCCAGAAGAAGCGCATCCGCTTTTTCCTTGGCCTCCGCCAAAATCTTATCCGCCTCGCGCTGCGCGGAAATGACGGCGCGCGAAACAGAATCACGCTCGGCCTCGAGCTGCGTGATTTTTTCGAACAGCTTTGCGTTTTCGGAAATGGCCGCCTCGGCCTCGGCGCGTGCGGCTAAAAACGATTCCCGAACTTCGAGAAGCTGTGCCTCGTATTTTTTCGTGAGCGATTCTATATACGCCGCGACATCCGCCCGTTTATAGCCGCCCATGGTTTTGCGGAGCTGTACTTCTTCCATTTTTTCCTCC
>JAZNJV010000121.1:0-6383 GCA_045578225.1 Clostridia bacterium
TGCCGGCGTGCCTACCTTGTATGAAGCGATTTTGCGAAATCCGGATATGGAGGGTGTAGATTTATCCTGCCTTCTCGGTGTATTTTCCGGTGGGGACTCCCTTTCTATAGAGCTCAAACGAAAGTTCGATACCTTTCTGCAAGAACACGGCGCCAAGGTACAGATTCGTGAGGGGTACGGTACAACGGAGTGCGTTACTGCAAGCTGTTTAACGCCCTATGATACGTACCGCGAAGGGAGCATTGGTATTCCGTTCCCCGATACATACTATAAGATTGTAAAACCGGATACTGTAGAGGAAGTGCCTTTCGGCGAAGAAGGCGAAATTTGCCTTTCGGGGCCGACCGTGATGATGGGGTATAGAGGGCAGCCTGCGGAAACGGCTAAAACGCTAAAGGAACATGCAGACGGGTACGTGTGGCTTCATACGGGCGACCTTGGCTTTATGGATCCGGACGGATTTGTGTACTACAAACAAAGAATCAAGCGTATGATTATTTCGTCGGGATATAATATTTACCCCTCACAGCTTGAAAATATCCTGGAAGCACACCCTCTTGTGCAAATGAGCTGTGTGATCGGCGTGCCGGACGAGTACAAAAAGCAAAAGGTGAAAGCATTTGTGGTCCTTCGCCCCGGCACCAAAGAAACGGAAGAAGTGCGAGAATCTCTCTTCGCGCATTGCCGTAAAAACATAGCTAAATACGCCATGCCGTATGATATTGAAATCCGCCAAGACCTTCCTAAAACACTTGTCGGCAAGGTGGCATACCGCGAACTCGAAAGGGAAACGGAAGCAAAACGAAAATAATTTTTTCTTATTAAAATATTTATTGCAAAAATAGCCTTTTATATTGACAGAGATAGGAAAAAATGATATAATTACGACAATTTGTGCTTCATGCCAAAAAATATTTATAAGGCTTTTGGCAAAACAAAAGAATAGGAGGAAAAAGCATGAATATCTCTACAATTTTAGGCATTCTGGTTGCCGTAGTTGTACTTGCACTCGCGTACGTTGCATTTAATTACGTTCGCATTCGCAAGATGAAGGAAGGCACAGAAGAAATGGTTGAAATGGCTGGCATCATCCGTGATGGCGCATCGGCGTTTTTAAAGACGGAATTCCGTGCCATTGCAATCGTAGTACTTGTAGTGGCTCTTCTTTTCAGCCTTTTCATTGAAAAGACGAGCGGTATTACCTTGATTATTGGTGCTCTCATGAGTAGCGCAGTTTGCATCCTCGGTATGCGCAGCGCAACATACGCAAACGTACGCACCGCAAACAAGGCAAAGGAATCTCTCTCTATTGGCGAAACCGTAAAAGTGGCCCTCTGCGGCGGCAGCATCAGCGGTTTGAGCGTACAGGCATTTGGCCTTTTGGGTCTTTTGTTCGTACTTCTCGTCTGGGGCCTTGACCCGGAATCTTTAACGAAAACGGGTGCTGGCTTCTTAACGGGTATGGGCGCAAATGCTACGGTTATGCGTATTACCACATACTCCCTCGGCTGCTCCCTCGTTGCTATGTTCAACCGTGTAGCTGGTGGTAACTACACAAAGGCTGCTGACATTTCTTCTGACATTTTGGCAAAAGTTCGTAACGACATGCCGGAAGATGACAGCCGCGTGCCGAACGTAGTTGCTGACTTTATCGGTGACAACGTAAACGACATTGCTGGTAACTGCTCTGACCTTCTGGAAAGCTTTGTTGCTACCATGGCAGCTGCTATCATGATTGCCATTACTCTCATTACAACCGGCGCTATTCCGGTAGAAACTTTCCAGGCTGCTTGGATTTTCCCGGTAGCACTCGCTGGCTGCGGTATGCTCAGCTGCGTTATCGGTCTTGGCTTTGCCGCCATCCGCAAGATGGGCGACAATCCCTCCAAGGAATTAAACCTTGCCACTTGGATTTCCGCAGGTCTTACTTCGCTTTTAGGCCTTGGCGCTTCCTACCTCGCCTTCGCAGGTCAGGTGCTTCCGGAAGCTTTTAGATTCGGTTGGATTACACCGTGGATCTGCAGCGTTTTCGGCGTTATCTGCGGTATTGCAATTGGTTCTTTAACAGAATACTACACAAGTGCAGACTTTGCACCCACACGTCGTCTTGCTGAAATGGCACCCGAAGGGGAAGCCTTCATCGTAACGAAGGGCGACGCTGTAGGTTCCCGTTCGTGCCTTTTCCCGATTCTTCTGATCGGTATTGCACTCTTTGGCTCCGGCTGGATTTGCGGCGTATACGGCATTGCACTTTCCGCTCTCGGTATGCTCGCATTCGTAGGCGCTACCGTTTCCATTGACGCATTCGGCCCGATTGCTGACAATGCAGGCGGTCTTGCAGAATCCTGCCACCTCCCCGCAGATGTACGTAAAATCACTGATAAGCTTGACTCTGTAGGTAACACCACTGCTGCTATTGGTAAGGGCTTTGCTATCGGCTCGGCTGCATTTGCAACCGTTTCCCTTATCGTTGCGTATGTACAGAGCTTCCTTGCCGCGGGCGAAGGTGAGCCTGTTTTGAACATCGCATCCTTCGTTGTTATCGCCGGTGCTATTATCGGTGGTGCTTTGATTGAATACTTCTCTGCACTTTTGACAGATAACACAATCGACTCTGCAAAGTACATGGCAGTAGAAGGCGACCGTCAGCTTTCCATCCCTGGTGTTTTGGAAGGCACGGTAAAGCCGGATTACAACCGCTGCGTACAGATGGCAGCAAAAGAAGCACTTCGCAAGATGCTCCTGCCCTCCGTACTCGCACTCTTAATTCCGATTGTAGGCGGTATCTTCTTCGGTCTCGAATTCGTTGGCGGTATCCTTATAGGTGCTACTATTTGCGCTATTCCGCGTGCACTCTTCATGGGTAACTCCGGCGGTGCATTTGACAATGCGAAGAAGTACATCGAAAGCGGGGCACTCGAAGGCCACGGTAAGGGTAGTGCAGCACACAAGGCAGCCGTTACTGGTGACACCATTGGTGACACACGTAAAGACGTTGTAGGTGTTGCGCTTGACATCTTCATCAAGATGATGTCCACAGTTGCAAACACACTCGGCCCGGTAATCCGCAGTCTCTCGCTCTTTAGATAAGATCAAAAAGATACAAAAGAAGGCATACCAAGTGGTATGCCTTCTTTATCTTTTGCGTTTATATAGCGGCAACAATCGTGCCGCCGCCGAGAAGAATCTCGCCGCGGTAGATGGCCACGGTCTGCCCGGGGGTTACGGCACGCTGTGGCTCTTTAAACGTAATATGCGCGTGTGCGTTTTGTGTATGGCAAGTCGCTTCCACACATGGGGCGGCAGAACGGATTTTCACCGAAACCTCGCCATCTATAGGGAGAAAGGTATTGACGTTTTCGGCAATAAGACCTTCTGTGAAAAGCGCCGCGTTTTCGCCGATGGTGACAGTATTCTCCTCGGCGCTTATAGAGGTTACAAACACCTTTTTTCCGAAAGCACCAAGGCCCTTTCTCTGCCCTATGGTATAGCGGTGAATCCCTTCGTGAATACCGACCATGTAGCCGTTTTCATCTAAAATTTTACCTTCTTTCGGGGCTACCTTCATAGCGCCCTCCAAAAATGCAATATAGTCATTCCCCGGCACAAAGCAGATTTCCTGGCTGTCTGTTTTCTTGGCGACCGAAAGCCCCGCCTCGGCAGCTTTTTGACGCACTTCCTCTTTGGAAAGATTGCCGAGCGGAAGGAGCAGACGCGGCAGGAGAGAGGAGGGAACCTGACTTAAAAAGTATGTCTGGTCTTTTTTGGCATCTTGGCTTTTTAGGAAAACCTTTTGCCCTTCCGCTTCGCCAAGCGCAGCATAGTGGCCGGTGGCAATGTAGGGAATATCGTGTGCATCCGCAAAGGCGCGAAGCGCCGAAAATTTAATTTCAGCATTACAAAACACGCACGGATTCGGCGTCTGTCCCTTTTGGTAAGCGGCACAAAACGGCGCTTTTACGAGAGAATCGAATTCTTTGCGCATATCGATGATAGTATGTGCAATCCCAAGCTCCGCCGCGACGTGTGCAGCCTCCTGAGGGCCGTGTGCGTCTCCGCACAGCCAAAGCGTTACGCCGTGCACAGAAAAGCCTTGTTCTTTTAAAAGAAGCACCGCGGCTGTGCTGTCCACACCGCCGCTCATGCCGACTACTACGTTTTGCATGCCTATTTTCCTCCTGTTTTCTAAAGTATATCATAAATCGCCGTTTTTGGAAAGGGGAAAGAATATTTTTTATAAAAAAGGAATAGAAGCAGGGATGGAAGGATAAAATCTCTGTAAGGAAAGGCTTGACTTGGACGGCAAAAAATGGTATACTACCTAGGAATAAGTGTTCGGAAAATAAATATGGAGGATATATTGTGTCGAAAAAAGAAAAACTTAAAATTATTCCGCTTGGGGGGCTCGATGAGATCGGAAAAAATGTAACCGTAATCGAGTATGGAGAGGAAATTCTGGTCATAGATTGCGGCCTGGCCTTCCCGAGCGAAAGCATGCTTGGGATTGACCTTGTTATTCCCGACACGTCTTATATTGCCCGGAACCGCGATAAGGTTCGGGGTCTTGTGCTTACGCACGGACATGAGGATCATATCGGCGGTGTGCCGTATGCCTTTAAAACCTTTAATGCGCCGATTTACGGCAGCCGTATGACACTAGGGCTCGTAGAGCATAAGCTTCGCGAGCACGGTATGGCTTCTGAGGTGAAGCTTTGCACGGTAAAACCCGGAACGGTTAAAAAAATCGGGCAGCATTTCAAGGTGGAGTTTATCAATGTAAACCATAGCATTGCAGGGGCACTCGCGCTTGCCATTCATACGCCGGTCGGCGTTTTGGTGCACACGGGGGACTTTAAAATTGACTGCACGCCCATAAACGGGGAAATGATAAACTTAACACGCTTTGGGGAGCTTGGAAAAGCCGGCGTACTCGCCCTCTTTTCCGACAGTACGAACGTGGAACGCGCAGGGTACACCATGAGCGAACGCACCGTTGGCGAGCGCTTTGATGAGATTTTTGAAAACTCTTCGGATAAGCGCATTATCGTAGCTTCGTTCGCGTCGAACGTCCACCGCATTCAGCAGATTATCAATTCCGCAGCGCGGAAAAAACGCAAAGTGGCGGTGCTCGGGCGCAGTATGCTTACGATGTGCGAAGTGGCAATAGAACTCGGATATCTGCATGTGCCGCGGGGCACTCTCATTGCGATTGAGGATATAAACCGCTTTAAACCGCAGCAGCTTGTCATTGTAACCACGGGAAGCCAGGGCGAGCCGATGAGCGCGCTGACCCGTATGGCCTTCTCGGACCATAAGAGTGTAGAAATCGGCCAGGGTGACCTTGTCATTTTATCCGCAAACCCGATTCCCGGCAACGAAAAGGCCGTTTCTTCTGTGATTAACGAGCTGTTCAAAAAGGGTGCCGAGGTGATTTACGAATCGCTTGCCGAGGTGCACGTTTCTGGCCACGCCTGTAGCGAGGAGCTGAAGCTCATGCTTGGCCTTGTAAAGCCGAAGTACTTTATCCCTGTGCACGGGGAGCACCGCCATCTTGTGCGCCATGCACGGCTTGGTGAGCTCATGGGCGTCGCACCCGAGAATATATTTATTATGGGTCTCGGCGAGGTGCTGGAGATGACGGAGGAAGGTGCCGCCGTTTCCGGTAACGTCACGGCCGGCCAGGTGCTTGTAGACGGTAGCGGTGTGGGCGATGTTGGAAACATCGTGCTTCGTGACCGAAAGCATCTTGGCGAAGAAGGTCTTATTGTAGCCGTGGTTACGCTTTCTGAGGAAAAAGAAATTCTGGCAGGGCCCGATATTATTTCGCGCGGTTTTGTGTATATGCGTGAGAGCGAAGATTTAATTGAGGAAATGAAGGACGTTGTAACGGATGCTGTGCTTTCCGCCAAAAGCCATGGAAACGGCGATTGGAACGGCATAAAAACCAGTATACGCAATATGCTGGGCGAATATATTTTTGATAAAACCAAACGGAAGCCGGTTATTTTGCCGGTCATTACAGAGGTATAAGGAGGAAGAAAAATGCGCGCAGTTATGTATGGAGCAGGCAATATTGGAAGAGGATTTATCGGATTACTTCTTTCGCAGTCCGGCTATGAAGTATCGTTTGTAGATGTAAACGATACGGTGATTGAGGCCATGAACGCTTCGCATCGGTATCCGGTAGATATTCTGGTGGAAGATGGTATTCGCGAAGAATGGGCCGAAAATATTTCTTGTGTAGACGGCAAAAAGCCGGAGCTTGTAGCAGAAGCAATTGCAAAGGCGGACGTTATGGCTACGGCCGTTGGCGTTAACATTTTGAAGTTTATTGCCGCGCCGATTGCCGGCGGTCTTAAAAAGCGCTGGGAAGAGGGCAACAA
>JAZNJV010000122.1:0-5453 GCA_045578225.1 Clostridia bacterium
CACATTAAAAGACAATATTTACCATCAAAATTTAAGTGACAAGGAATTTTGCTATCCGGTTTGTAGGCAGGCATCTCATCAGAGGGTGCAAAAACCACCATTGTTGTGCCCGTCATTTCGCTAATAATGCCTTTTTTAACGATACCTGCGCCTATTGCGCCGGCAATCTGGTCAATCGCACCGGTTACTACTTGCATTCCTCGGTATTCCCCAATCACCACGCCACTTCGCAAAACTTTCGGGAAGCACTCTTCGCTAATGCCGATAAAATCGAGCATTTCTTTCCACCAGATACGCTTTTGGATGTCAAAATAAATGGTAGAGGACTGAAGTGTTTCTTCTGTGACAAATTGCCCTGTCATCTTATATAAAAGATAATCTTCTAAAAGGAATACCTTTTTGATTTTGCCGAAAATCTCAGGTTTTTCATGGCGAAGCCACAAAAGCTTTGCCGCAGGCCAGGTGGCAGTGATTTCCGGCTGTCCTGTTATCTCATACACCTTTTGTTCACCGAAATGCGCGCGGATTTCGTCAGCTTCTTTTGTAGCACGGTTATCCAGCCAAACGATTGCTTTGTCAAGCGGCGCTCCGTTTTCGTCCGTTACAATCAGCGTTTCACACTGTGTGTCTATACTGAGTGCGGAAATTTCATATTCTGCAGTAATTTCCTCCACGGCCGCGGAAAGTAAATCCCAATAAGAGTCTGCAGGAAATTCAACAAAATCACCTTTAACTTCAAGGGTGTAATCTTTGGTTACCGCTTTTACGCAATTTGCATTTTCATCAAATGCTGCGGCTTTCAAAGAAGTGGTGCCTACGTCAATTCCAAGTAAATATTTCATTTTATCCCCTTCTATAGAAGTAAGCGGACAATTGCCCGCCTACTTTCTGTTTTTATATAATCTGAATTCCAAGCATATCGCAAAGATTTGCGATAGCCTCCGTGTTATCTCCGTGAGAAATGATATAATGCTGGCACATTACGTTCTGTGCAAAATCTTCTACGTCGTCGAGAAGGATTTCCAGGCCCGGCAACTGCGGTGCGGGCTGTGTCCAACCGGCTTCTTCCCACTTTCTCGGGGTAATCCCCTCCCCTTTCACCATATGCATGTAATACTGTCCGTCAGCATATGTGAGGCGACACATTGTGATCGGGCCGGGTTTTACGCAGCTGACATTTAAAATACCCTCAGAAAGCTCACCAAACGCGGCCGGCATTACGGTCACATCGCCGTCTACCACTTCCGCCGGCACATAGTCCGGCACGCCGGCAAGCACACGGTCGGTAAAGAATTCATAAAATTCCAAATAGCAAGCGCACTGACCGGTTACATATTTTACCATGAGCTGTGTGATGTTGCCAAGCGCATCGTTTTCCGGGATAGTGCAAAGCTTTGCTTCATCCGACAAAAGCATCAAAATCGGTGCTGGCGGGAAACCAAGAAGCTTCTTCATACCATCTACGTCTTTGAGAGAAATGGCATCATAGCCTCTTTCATCACAAATGGACTTGATGGCAAGATAATATCCAGCGGCTTTTTGCATGCTTTCGGGATTGGCCGGTTTTACAAAATGCCATTTTGACATGCAGTTATCAATAACAGCTTGTTTTTCCTCGGCAGAAATTTTCTGATATCGCTGTTCGATTTCCAGCATTTCAAAGGTCTCAATTTCAGGACCAATTTCCCTCTTTAAAGAGCCTCCATCGTACAAAGTGCCATAGAGGTTCATATCACGGTAGCCTGCCATGCCGCTTCTTGCATGACGGAGCTTTTTGGCTGCCGCGGCTGCAATGACATAATTATAAACGGTTTTCGTTTTAGAAGGCAGGCCAATGATATCATACACATATTTAAAGGTATATCCTAAATCAAAGAAGGTTTTACGGATAGCTGTTGTACCGGCCTGGTCGGCAGTTGTGACGAGTCTATCCCCTTCTATCCACCCGCAAAGCCCCCAAAGCACCATGGGCACCTCACGAAAATGCTCTGTAATTTTTACAACAGCATGCGTGGGAATCCAGCCGGCAATGCAAACGACAAGTGCGTCAAATTCCTGCCCTTTCAGCGAAGAAATGGCCTTTTGAATATCCTTCTCTTCATAGTCGTCCGTGACAGGGTATACGGAAATAAGATCAAGGCCTTCTTTCTTCAATCCTTCCTCTGCTGCGCGGCACTTATTTACGATCAATTCTTTCGGTGTATTTACTTCACCGAAACCAACAAACGCTATCTTTGCCATGGTAGAAACCTCCTATGTTTCCTTATAATGCGTCTCAGTATTATTATAACGGCTACCCAAATTTCTGTCAATACTTTTAAGACAAAGTTTGCATAAAATAAAAACGAAGTAAGGAAACACTCACTTCGCTTTTGGTCGGGGTTGCGGGACTTGAACCCGCGGCCTCATGGTCCCAAACCATGCGCGCTACCAAACTGCGCCAAACCCCGGCAGTGTTATTATTATAGAAGATTTTAAAGTAAAAGTCAAGGCTTTTTAAAATTTTATAGAACCTTTCCTTCCCCAGCGGCATATTCTGTATACGACCCATAATATAGTATAGAAAGGGAAATGAAAAAATGCAAGATTTCAAAGATATTCTAAAAGGTATGGATCCTAAAATGCTGGAAGCTGGCATGAAGCAGGCGACTGAGTTTGCAAAAACAGCAGAAGGACAAAAAATGATAGAACAGTTTAAAGGTAAGCTACCGTCTGACAAAGATGCGCTTTTAAAAATGCTGTCACAAAATCCGGACATTTTAAAGTCTGTGGAATCTTTTATGAAACGTTAAACCATTAAAAGGGGGATAAAACATGGCAAATACACCGGAAGAGATGCTGCAAAACATTCTTGGAAATCCCGCAGCCATGGAGCAAATTATGGGGATGATGCAGGCATTTCAGGGAGAAAGTAAGGAAGGCTCTGCACAGGAGCAACCGGAAAAAAAGCCATCCCCTCTCCCCTTTGGGCTGGATAACCCGGAAACGCTTGTAAGACTCAGCAGTGCATTCGGAAAAATTGCAAACGAGGATGATCCAAGGATTAATTTATTGATGGCAATCAGGCCGTATTTAAATCAGAAAAGGCTAAAAGGAGCAGAACAAGCCATGCAGATTTTAAAACTCAGCAAGATGTCTTCCCTTTTTGAAGAGTTAAAAATATTATAGGGAGAACAAAAATGTATAAACAGTATTATAATGCCTATGAAAAACGAGCTGAGGAAATTCGAAAAGCCGCCCGTTCTGTCGAAAAGCACGGTAAGGTAGAAGTGCCTTTGCAGGCGTCCCCTAGCAAGGAAACCGTGAAAAGTCAAATCCCCCATTCACAGCCTTCTTCTTTTCTAGGCCGATTTGCGGGCGATGATATTCTGCTCGTCGGGCTAATTTTGCTTTTAATGAGCGGCGAAGAAAAAGATATGACGCTGATTGCAATACTCGGATATTTGTTTATTACTGGCCTTGAATGAGAATAAAAACCACAGAGCGATTGCTCTGTGGTTTTTAAACACTATTTGCTTTTTTTCATAATATGAATATCGTTTGGCTGAATTAAAATACCCACTTCTTTTCCTGCCTCTTCCATAGCTGTGCTGTGTACAAGCCAATCGTTTTCGCCGCAGGAAACGAGCATTTCGTAGTGTACGCCTTTAAAATATACACTCTTTACAACACCGCGAAGCATACCTTCTTCCACGGAAACGAGTTTGATGTCCTCGGGACGAATCACAACATCTACAGCCTCGTCTTTTTGGAAGCCTTTATCCACGCACACAAATTCTCTTCCGCTGAAAAAGGCTCTATAGTCTTCACGCATAACGCCGTCCACAATGTTGCTCTCGCCGATAAAGCGAGCCACGAACTTATTTTTCGGTTCGTTATAAATATCTACAGGATTGCCGATTTGCTGAATTTCGCCATTGCTCATAACCACAATTGTATCACTCATAGTAAGGGCTTCTTCCTGGTCATGCGTAACGTAAATAAATGTGATACCAAGTGCCTCGCGAAGCTTTTTAAGCTCATGCTGCATGCCTTGGCGAAGCTTTAAATCCAGTGCGCCCAGCGGCTCATCAAACAGAAGAACTTCCGGTTCGCAAACGATGGCGCGCGCGATAGCAATTCGCTGTTGTTGTCCGCCGGAAAGCGAATCAGGATACCGTTTTTCAAACCCCGGCAGATTTACAATTTCAAGCGCGTGTAAAACCTTTTGGCGAATTACATCCTCCGGCAACTTTTTAATACGAAGCCCAAATGCTACATTTTCAAAAACATTCATGTGGGGAAACAAAGAATATTTTTGGAATACAGTATTAAAATTACGTTTTTCGGGCGGTACATTTACGATATCCTGCCCACGGTACAAAACGCGACCGGCATCCGGCTTTTCAAAGCCGCCAATAATACGTAAGATTGTGGTCTTTCCGCATCCGCTAGGCCCGAGGAGTGTGATAAACTCATTCTCTCGAATATATAAATTAAAATCCTCAAGTACCTTTGTTTCGCCAAAAGATTTATGAATACCTTCTAAATCAATGATGTGATTTTCCAAATCCTTCTTCCTCTCCCGATTTACAGCGACGCCTGGAATTCGCTCCAAACCGTTTCGTACTTTCCAGTAATTTCTTCCCCTAAGTATTTATAGATTTCGGCGATATTTAAAATCGCTTCTTCCGGATAGGCAAACGATGTTCGTACTTCTTCGGGAAAGTTCTTGAAAACCTCCGCATGCGGTGTGGAATAGCCAATTTCCTCTGCGTTTCTTCTGGCAATTTCCGTCTCGCACATAAAGTTTATAAACTTTTCCGCTGCATCCTTATGCTCGCTGTTTGCCGGAATTACCATGGAGTCAAAGAACAGATTGCTCCCTTCTTCCGGAATGGCAAAATCTAAGTTTTCGTTTTCAGATGCGCAATATGCAGCATCACCGGAATACATGAGCGCCATCGGGGCTTCGCCTGCAATCATTTTATCCATACCGTCATCATTCACATATCCAAGAACATTCGGCATCTGCGCACGCAGCTTTTCTTTCGCTTCTTCCAGCTCTGCAGGGTTTGTGCTGTTAAAGGAATACCCGAGAGACTTTAGTGCAATACCAAGTGCATCTCGCATATCCTTCTTCATCAAAATGGAATTGGCATATTTTGCATCAAACAACGTGTTCCATGTAAAATGCGCTTCCGACACTTTTGTTTTATCATACAGGATTCCAAGTGTTCCCCACATATACGGAACAGAATACTTGTTTTCTGGATCAAAAGCGAGATTCTTATATTTTGCATCAATTAAGCTATAGTTCGGGATATTGTCAAAGTTCAAAGGCGCGAGCATATTTTCGCCAATAAGACGCTCAATCATGTAATCGGAAGGAATAATAATATCATATGAAACTGCGCCAGACTTGAGCTTGGAATACATAGCTTCGTTTGAATCATAGTTCATATAGTTCACCT
>JAZNJV010000123.1:0-10804 GCA_045578225.1 Clostridia bacterium
TTACCTGAGATAGCCGAGGAAGACTTTTCAAAGAAAAGGCTTTCGAGCGAAAAGGCGGCAAAAGGCGAGAGCCTTTTAGTGAAGGGCGCCCTGTGGGGGCGTGGGGTGTCACATAACACCCCACAAAAAAAAGCTCGCCAAAAGCAAGACTTGCGACGCCGCCACGCGGCAAAGTTTTCGCATAGCAAAAGGCATACTAAAAGGGACGCTCTTTCCGGAATGTCCCTTCCCGTTTGTACTTTCTTGTTATAGCGCAAAGGCTAGTGAATATTCTTCCTTTGCCTTTTTGCGCTCTGCGCCTTTTTACGCCCCATTTTAGGGATAGGAAAAAAGGATGCAGAAGGGCAAAACTCCACCCGCCGTTGTACATGCGTACTACGAGTGGTGGAGTTTTGTTCTAGCAAAAAGGAATATGAAAAAGGGAATCTCAAGAATTGAGATTCCCCTCCTGTTTGCAGCGTCTTTGTATAAACAAACAAACTTCGTAAAATATAAAGCCTTCCTTTTTGCGATCTGCGCCTTTTTTACATTCCTAAAGTTCTACGCGGACTTCTTTTTCCAGAAACTCGCTGTTATCATCATCCGTGTCAGCGTTTTCTACAATCAGCACGTGTGCATCGCGGCTTGTAGCGATTGTATGCCAAACGCCGCGCTTTACGTTGTAGGTTTTATTCTTTTCCATAGGCACTTCCTCGGCATTTTCGCCGATGAGGAGCGTGGCGCGGCCTTCGAGAAGCACAAACACCTCGTCCGTTTCCATGTGACGCTCGAGCTTATTGATTTTCTGGGGGTCAAACCGTTCGGAATAATTGAGGTACGCAACGCGCCAACCCTCAAAGTATACAACCGGCTTATAGTCTTCCCCTGTGTAGTGCAGAATTTCAAGTCCTTCCATTTTTATTCCTCCTCGCTGTGATCGTGGTGACAGCTGCCGCAGCACCCGTCGCACTTCTTGGCGCCCGGGAATTCCTTCCCTTCACGCTTGCAATAATCTTCAATCGCGGCATGAATGGCTTCCTCCGCGAGTACCGAGCAGTGCAGCTTCGTAGCCGGAAGCCCGTCAAGCGCCTCTACAACGGCGCGGTTTGTAAGCTCCAAGGCTTCCTTTACGGTTTTGCCACGTACAAGTTCCGTGGCCATGCTGCTTGTAGCAATCGCTGCACCGCAGCCGAAGGTTTTGAATTTAATATCCTCAATAACCTCATTTTCGTTTATCTTCATATAGATTTTCATAATATCACCGCATTTGGCGTTGCCCACGGTGCCAACGGCGTTGGCATCTTCAATTTCGCCGACATTGCGGGGATTTTGGAAATGGTCCATTACTTTTTCGGAATACATATTAAAGCTCCTTTCCTTTTTGTACTTCTTCATAGAGCGGCGACATCTGCCGCAGTTTTTCTACAATCGGCACAAGTGCTTCCAAAAACGCATCGACTTCTTCTTCCGTATTTTCTGCCGAGAGGGAAACACGGAGAGACCCGTGTGCAATTTCGTGCGGAAGACCAATGGCGAGAAGCACGTGCGAGGGGTCAAGCGAGGCCGAGGCGCATGCCGAGCCGCTCGATACAGCAAAGCCCGCGAGTGCCAGATGCAGAAGAAGGCCTTCGCCCTCAATAAAGCGGAACGAGAAGTTTGCGTTGCCGGGGGTGCGCTTTTCTCTGTCCCCGTTCAAAATCGTATAGGGAATGGCGCCCAGTACGCCTTCGATAAGTTTATCACGAAGACGGCGGATATACGCCATTTTTTCTTCTAAATTCGCTGTGGCATCTTCAATTGCCGTGGCAAGGCCCTGGATGTAGGCTGTGTTTTCTGTGCCGGCGCGCATACCGCGTTCCTGCCCGCCACCGTGAATGAGCCTTTCAATCTTTACGCCTTTCTTGATATACAAGGCGCCAATGCCCTTCGGGCCGTGGAACTTGTGTGCGGAAAGGCTGAGCATGTCCACCCCGAGGTCTTTTACGTCTACAGGGATGGCACCGACGGCCTGCACCGCATCGGTATGGAACAAAACGCCTTTTGCATGTGCAATTTCACAAAGTTTCTGAATCGGCTGGATGGTGCCGATTTCGTTATTGACACACATAATGGACACAATGGCTGTATCCTCGCAAATCGCCTCGGAAAGTGCCTCGGGCGAGACAAGACCGCGACTATCTACGGGAAGATACGTAACACGGCAGCCTTGTTTTTCTAAAAATTGGCACGTATGCAGTACCGCATGGTGCTCAATAGCCGAGGTGATAATGTGCTTTTTGCCTGTTTTATAGACAGCGCCGAGAATCGCCCAATTATCCGCCTCACTGCCCGATGCCGTGAAGTAAATTTCAGCGGCCGAGGCGCCAAGGCATGCGGCAACGCGCGCTCTTGCCTCCTCCATGTCACGGCGTGCATCACTCCCTGTGGCATAAAAGATGGACGAGGGATTCCCGAAACGGTCTTCAAAATATGGAAGCATCGCCTGCCGCACACGGGGGCTTACCGCCGTGGTGGCCGCGTTGTCGAAATAAATCATGGTATCATTCCTTTCTGATAGTATATTATACACCTATCCACGCGCCGTTTCAACCTTTTTTTGAAAAAGGACGCAAAAAATAGTGCGTTTTTCCGCGGGATATGATACAATAAAACAAAAAGGAGGTGCCCTATGCCTACATACGCGCCGGACTATTATAAAGACTTTGCATGCAAGGCCGAAGCGTGCAAACATAACTGCTGCATCGGCTGGGAAATTGATATTGACCCTGCCTCGCTTTCGCGCTATGCGCGCGAAGGTGGCGAGATGGGGGCGCGGCTTGCTTCGCATATTGCGAAGGCGCCCTGTGCGCACTTTATACAAAACGCGGACGGGCGCTGTCCCTTTTTAAACGCCCAAAATCTCTGCGATATCATTCTCACGCTCGGAGAGGACGCGCTTTGCGATATTTGTAAAGACCATCCGAGATACCGAAACTTTCTCCCGACCCGCGTGGAAATCGGCATAGGTCTTGCCTGTGAGGAGGCCGCGCGGCTGATTCTTTCGGGCGAGGGGCCGTATAAAGAATTTCTTTTAACAGGCGAAGACGCCCTACCTTCCGAGGAAGAAACGCTTTTCTTTGCCCTTCGTGACGGGATTTTGGAACTTTTATTTGACGAAACGCTTTCTGCGTACGAGGCCTTAGAAACCATACGCGCGGCATATAGCCTGCAAAAAGAGCGGTTTGACCCCCTGCCCCTCTATCGCGGTATGCCGCACCTCTATCCCGCGTGGGAAGATGTGCTTTCCGGGTTTTCGCGCGCGATGGGGAAAATGCCCGATATGCCTGTAAGAAGGCTCGGAGCCTACTTTGTGCATAGGCACCTCGCAGGCGGCTTTATAGACGGCCGATGGCGTGCGCGCCTTGCGTTTTGCCTCCATGCCACCGAGATGATTTGCCGCCTTTCGCCCACGCCCTGCGCTTTTCTCGAAACGGCGCGGCAGTATTCCGAAGAAATTGAGTATTCTGAAGAAAATCTCGAAACGCTTCTTTCGGCGCTTTCCGATATATAACAAAACCTCCCGAAAAAATCAGGAGGTTTTTACAATTAGGCTGACTCCAGCGCGTCTATCCCAAAGAACAGGACGGATAAACGCTCAAGCAGCCTGTTTTTATTACGCCTTACGGTGGACGGGTCGCAGGAAAGAATTTCGGCAATTTCCTCCTCCGGGCGCCCTTCTCTGTACTTTAGGCGGAGAATATCATAATATGGATCTTCGGAAAGCGCCTCCACTGCGCGGTCAATCCTTCGCGCCGCCAGACGATTTCGCGCAAGGAGCGCCTCCACATCCGCCTTTTTGTGCGGCATGCCGAGCGCCGCGCCCGAAGGGAGGAGGTGCACCACCTTATTGTCCGTTTTTTCATACGCCATGAAGGAGGGCGGCGCATCATCCGAAAGCACTAAAAGCTCCTCCTCCAGCGAGGTGATTAAAATGTCGAGCCCCTCTCTTGCATATAAAAGCCGCTCCACTCTTTCCCGCACGGCGCGCGGCATCGCCGCCTGCGCCTTCTTTTCACCGGCCTGCATCGCGCACAAGATGCCCCGATTTATCATTTCCTGCAGTTCATTTCTAAATGTCATTCTTTTCTCGTTTTGTTCACTCTGTCGCATCTTGCGCCTCCTTAATTCTCATTTTCTGTTTCTTCCAAAAGCTGTGTACATAGCGCGCTAAACGCCGCATGGTACACCGTTCCCCGCGTTGTGTTCCGCTTTGCAAACTCCAGCGCCGATATGGTCAGCCGCCTTTGGCAGGACGCACAGAGACAGTATTCCCCGAGAGTGGATAGGTGCTGTTTCGTATTGCAAAACACGCATTCTTCTTTTTCTGGCATGCCTCCTCCTTTCTGTTGCTTTTTGGCAACAACGTAAGTATACACCGATCCCGCTACTTTGTCAAGTGTTTTTTAAAGGAGTGCCCCAAAAAAATAGCCTTATGCATGAAAGCTTGTGCGCGTTCTACCTCTCGGCAAGATAATCGTCTAAAACTTCAAGGAATGTGGTGGGGGTGACACGCATGCGGCAAAGGCGCTTCATAAGTGATACGACCTCGTCGCGGTCGGGAGAAAATGCCTTCACGGTGCAAGTTTCCCCCTCGCCCGCAATACCGATGCCGTAACAAGGGGTCAAAATCTCTTCCCCGCACTGCGGCGGTGACACAAAATAACGAAGGCAGAGGCACCCTTTTTCCGTCTTTACTTCCATAACTGATTCCCAAATCATACGTGCTCGCTCCTTTCAGCCTGCTCATTATATGCGTAATTTTTGCAAATTGCAAGGCTGATTTTACGCGTCCCTTTCGGGGACGCTGTTTCCATATTTTGGAAATTCTTTTCTGCAAAAACGCCGCAGATGCTTGCCACTTCTGAGAGAGTTTTTCGGTTTTTTGTAATATATACTTTCGTTTTTCCTGCTTTTTTCGCGGATTTCTTTTAAAAGTATATGATTTTTTCTGCCTTATTTTGTGCTTTTCTTATATAAACCGCCCTAAAAAAATTATAAAAAGTAGCTATCGCTACCTATTAAAATGTATTTCGAAAATATTATTTGTATTTCCTAAAAAAACAAAGGCGATTTTTCCCCTTTTTTGCCGCAAATCCCTTTTTCTTGACAAGAAAGGGTTTTACAGGTATAATAAAAAGAGTTTTGAAATGCATTTTGCCCACGCGGCAAAAAGGAGGACATATGAAGAAGTTTTTCGCACTCTATACGAAATCTCCCCTCATTTTGCGCATTGCCATCGGTCTTTTGCTCGGTGCGTGTCTTGGCCTTTGGGTGCCCGCCGCAAGCTTTGTCTCGGTGTTTGGCACGATTTTCCTCGGCGCGCTCAAGGCGATTGCCCCCATCCTTGTCTTTGTGCTCGTTATCTCGTCTCTTTCGAGCGCAGGCGAAGGCCTTGGGCGGCGGTTTCGCTCGGTTATTCTCTTTTATATGCTGAGTACCTTTTTGGCCGCAGTCGTTGCTGTTTTCTTTAGCTACGCCTTCCGCGTAACGCTGCCACTTTCCGCCGCTGCGGAAGGTGCCGCGCCGTCGGGTCTGGGCGAGGTTTTCAAAACGCTTCTTTCGAACATGGTAATGAACCCTGTGGAAGCACTTCTCTCGGCAAACTATGTGGGCGTTTTAACATGGTCGGTGATCCTCGGCCTTGCTCTTCGAAAAGGGGCAGGCGCGCGCACAAAGGAAGTGCTTTCCGATATTGCAAACGCCGTAAGCCGCGCTGTTTCTTGGGTAATTCAGCTTGCGCCCTTTGGTATTATGGGACTTGTATATGGCTCCGTGCATGCATACGGGCTTGAAATCTTTACGGATTATGGCATGATTTTAGCCGTTTTGGTGGGCTGCATGCTCCTCGTGGCGCTCGTGGTGGACCCCTTAATCGTCGCCATCGCCCTTCGCAGAAATCCGTATCCGCTGGTGCTTCGCTGCTTCCGCGAATCGGGCCTTACCGCTTTCTTTACCAGAAGCTCCGCGGCCAACATCCCCGTCAATATGGCGCTGTGCGATAAACTCGGCATTGACCGCGACTATTATAGTGTGGCCATCCCGCTTGGTGCCACCATCAATATGGACGGCGCCGCCATCACCATCACCGTTATGTCCCTCGCGGCGGCATTTTCGCAAGGCGTTTCCGTCAATATTTTCCTTGCTATCTTGTTAAGCTTTGTGGCTACCCTCGGTGCCTGCGGCGCTTCGGGCGTTGCGGGAGGGTCTCTCCTTTTAATCCCCATGGCCTGCTCCCTTTTGGGCGTTGGGCAGGATATTGCGATGCAGGTTGTGGCCGTTGGCTTTATCATTGGCGTCGTACAGGATTCACTGGAGACGGCCATCAACTCTTCCGGTGACGTAATTTTCTGTGCTACCGCCGAGTTTCGTGAGTGGCAAAAAAGCGGAAAAGAGCTCCCGTTCTAATCAATTTTTGCATTTTGAAAGCTGCAAAGGGAAGTCTTCTTTGCGGCTTTTTTCGCCCCTTGGCATTTGACAAAATACCGAGGATATGCTATACTGAAGGAAAGGAAAAAGTACCCTTTTTCGCACGGGTACATTCATGCCCATGATTATAGGTGAAATCCGAAGATATCTTCGGGATAACAATGCCATTCGCGTCAGCCGCTCGCTTCGGGATACGGCCTACCGCGCCCTCGCCGTAAAGGAGCGCCTTTCGGCGACAAAAGAGCCAACGGTGGAGGACATTGCAAAGGAAATGGGCCTTCGAAAAGAAGAGGTTGTGTTTGCGCTGGACGCGATTTTAGACCCCGTTTCCCTTTTTGAGCCTGTGTACCATGACGGGGGCGATGCGCTGTACGTCATGGATCAAGTGCGCGACACAAAGAGCACGGACGAAAACTGGGTGGAAACGATTGCCCTCAAAGAAGCGATGCGCCGTCTTTCGGACAGAGAAAAGCTGATTTTAAATCTCCGCTTTTTCGAAGGGCGCACGCAGATGGAAGTGGCAGACGAAATCGGCATTTCGCAGGCGCAGGTTTCGCGTCTTGAAAAAAGCGCACTTTCGAGTATGCGCCGCCATATATAACGCATATTTCCAAAAGGCTATTGCATATAGTACAAAGGAAGAAGGGAGCATTTTAAAATGCATAAAATACTTTGTGCCGTACTTTTGGCGGCTCTGATTACGCTTTTGCCGGGCTGTGGCGTGCGGCGCTCTTCGGAGCATTCTGTTCCTACGGCGACGCCGAAAGCAAATCGTACCGACCTACTTGGGAACCCCATCACCACAGAATATGCCCCCTCCACATACCTTCGCACAGAAGGGGACACACTTTTTGTCACGGCAGACGATGAAACGGAAGCGTCTTATGTTTTGAGCGAACGCGCGAAAAAGGATATCTCTTCCCTCGGCATTTCGGAGGGAACGCGCATCATTATAAACTTTACGACACTGGAAAGTGGCGAAAAACAAGCGGACAGCCTCGAGAAAATCTTGGCCGAATAAGCCGCGGAGGACAAAATGGACACACTGAAAACACTGGAATTTTATAAAATACGCGCCCGTCTCGCCGAGGAGGCTACCACCCCCGCGGCGCGCGAGGCGCTTTTGTCGCTTGTGCCGAAAAGCGAGGAAGACGCGGTGCGAAAAGGCCTTGCGGAAACTACAGAAGCGCGCGACATGATGGCAAAGCACGGCGCACCCCCCATTTCTCCTGTCGAGGATATCACGGGCGCCATAAAACGGTGCCGCGTGGGGGCGGTACTTTCTATCGGCGAAATGCTTCGTACGGCTTCCGTTTTACTTGTCACGGACAGGCTCTTATCCTATACGGGGATTGACGGATTTTCAGAAGCATACCCCGCTTTATTTTCGGAAAGCGCGCGTCTTACGTCGCTTTCTTCTCTCGCGCGCCGTCTTTCGGGCGCATTTTTAGACGAAAACACCGTAGCGAGTGACGCGAGCCCCGCACTTCTTGCCATTCGCCGCAAAATGGAAGGCACAACGGCGAAAATCCGCGATATTTTAGACGAAATTATACGAAGCCAGACGTATGCGAAGGCGCTGCAGGAGCAGCTTGTAACGATGCGCGGCGGCAGATACGTGGTGCCCGTTAAAGCAGAGGCGCGCGGCGCGCTGCCGGGCGTCGTGCATGATACGTCGCAATCGGGGTCTACGCTTTTTGTAGAGCCAATGCGTGTTGTGGAGGCGAATAACCTTCTCCATCGCCTTGCGGCCGAGGAAAAGGACGAAATCGGCCGGATTCTCGCGGCCTTTTCGGCAGAAATTGCGGAGCACGCGGACGAAATCACGGAAAATTATAACGCCATTTGGCGCCTGGACCTACTGTTTGCGAAAGGACGGTATGCAGACCGCATAGGCGCCACCTGCCCCGCTGTGCGTACGGACGGCGCGGTGGATATTCGCCGCGGGCGGCATCCGCTTCTTCCGAAAGAAAAGGTGGTGCCTATCGACATTTCCGTAGGCGATGCGTTTGATACGCTTGTGATTACGGGCCCGAACACGGGCGGCAAAACGGTTTCTTTAAAAACCATCGGTCTTTTTGTGCTTATGGCCGCTTCAGGTCTGCACATTCCGGCGGCGGACGGGTCTTCCGTTTCCGTTTTTACGCACGTGTTTGCCGATATTGGGGACGAGCAAAGTATAGAGCAGTCGCTCTCCACTTTCTCTTCCCACCTTGTGAATATTATTGAAATTTTGCGGCTTTCCGGCCCGCGCACGCTCGCGCTTTTTGACGAGCTTGGCGCCGGGACCGACCCCACGGAAGGGGCAGCACTCGCACGCGCCGTACTTACCGAGATGCGCAAAAAAGGCGCGCGCACCGTGGCCACCACGCATTACAGCGAAATTAAGCTTTTTGCGCTTGAGACCGAAGGCGTGGAAAACGCGGCCTGCGCGTTTGACCTTGAGACGCTTCGCCCCACGTACCGCCTTGAAATCGGGGCGCTCGGGCAAAGTAACGCCTTCGCGATTGCCGCGCGGCTTGGGATGCCCGAGGGCATTATCCAAAACGCCCGTACGTTTGTGGATGCGGAAAGCACGCGGTTTGACGATGTCATCCGCCGCCTCGAGGCACAGCGCCGCGCCCTTTCAGAAAAAAGCGAAAAGGCGGAGGCCGACCGCGTACGCGCACGTGAGATGAAAGAGCGGCTTTCCAAAGATGCGGAAAACACCGAAGCCAGACGGCAGAAAATTTTGGACGATGCCAGACGCGAAGCGCGCGCACTTCTCCAAAACGCAAAAGCGGAAATTGACGCGGAAATCAAAGCGGCACTGGCCGCCGAAAATAAAAAGGCGGCGCTTGAAAAGGCGCGCCAAAAAGTGAAAAAGGATTTAGATGCGGTTTCGGAAACGCTTTCCAAAGACGCGGTTCGCCCTGCGAAAGTGGCGATTTCGGCTGCCGAAATTCGCCCCGGCACGCCGCTGTATCTTGACGCTATGGGCCAACGCGGCACCGCGCTTCGTGCCCCCGATAAGGACGGGAATCTTGAGGTGCAGGTGAGCGGCATGAAAATCAAAACGCATATTTCCACCGTTTCGGCCGCACCGCCTGAAAAGAAGAAGCCTACGCACACGCCCACGGGATATAAACGCGGCGCGGTGGGAGGTGTTAAAACAGAGGTGGATCTTCGCGGTATGACGCTGGACGAGGCCGAAATCGTAACGGAAAAGTTTATTGACGATGCCGTTCTTTTGCATCTCGAAACCGTCACGGTCATCCACGGCAAAGGCACAGGCGTTCTTCGAAGCGGCATCCACGCACTTTTGAAAAAGAATCCTTCCGTGAAAAGTTTCCGTTTGGGAAAATACGGAGAAGGGGAAGATGGAGTAACGATTGTAACACTATAAACAGTAAATGCAGACGGGCAGGGGCTCTCCAAATGGAGAGTCCCTTTGATTTTATGCCTTTGTGATAAAGTTTTCTTTTGTAGGGGTGTTATGCGACACCCCTACAAAAAGGGAAGGGAAAAGCAATCTCGGTTTATACGCTGACAAACAGGAAGGGACGCCCCCTTTAGGGCGTCCCTTTATTCGTTGCCTTTTGCGCTTTTTTATCTATTTTCTCGATGCGACCTTCTTTTCAATAAACACCCAAAGCCAATGGAGAACGAGGCCGACCGCGATGGCAACCACGAGGTCTTTTGCGACGGTGAGGACGAACGTGAGTACCAAAATCGTGATATCGTGTACCTTCTTTTCGCGGCAGATGCCAAGGAAGGCGCGCCATTCGCTCATGTTATACGCGACCACAAACAAGATGGCGGCGATGACGGGCATCGGGATAAGCGAGGCGAGAGGCATCGCTACGAGGAGTACCAAAAGAAGCACTACGGCGTGCACCATGCCGGAGATGGGGCTCACCGCTCCGTTTTTAATGTTGGCGGCCGTACGGGCAATGGCGCCCGTTGCGGGAATGCCGCCAAAGAGAGCCGAGCAAATATTGCCTGCGCCTTGGGCGACAAGCTCCATGTTGGAGTTATGGCGGTCTCCAATCATGCCGTCCGCCACAACACACGAGAGAAGCGACTCGACAGCCGCCAAAATCGCAATGGTGAATGCGTTCGGCAGCGCACGCACAATAGCGTCCATCGAAAATGCAGGAAGTGCGGGACGCGGGAATGCTGCCGACACGGTATACAAATCGCCAATGGTGTTAACGCTAAGCTTTAAAAAGGCTACGAGCGCCGCGCACACAATAATCGCAATGAGCGACGGCGGCACCTTGGAAAGGGCGCGCACACGCGGCAGATATATAAGGAGCGCGAGCGCCAAAAGACCAATCAGAAGCGCCATGGGATTCCATGTGCCAATAGACGCAAACAC
>JAZNJV010000124.1:0-2355 GCA_045578225.1 Clostridia bacterium
CACTTGGCGAAGTGCTCGAAGAAATGGAACGGCCAAACGGCATTCGCATTGAGCGCGTGCGCGTGGCGATGGGCGTGATTGCCATTATCTACGAATCGCGCCCGAACGTAACGGCGGACGCGGCGGCGCTTTGCATCAAAACGGGCAACGCCGTCATTTTAAAAGGCGGCAGCGATGCTATTTTTTCGAATATGGCTATCGCCTCGGCCCTTCGCGACGGTCTTTCGGCGGCAGGGCTCCCGCGGGACGCGGTGCAGCTTCTTTCGGATACCGACCGCGCGGCGGCGCTTTCGCTTATGCGCCTTCGCGACTATGTAGACCTTCTTATCCCGCGCGGCGGCAGAAATCTTATTCGCTCCGCGGTGGAAAATGCCACCGTACCCGTGATTGAAACGGGCACAGGCAACTGCCACATTTACGTGGATAAAGATGCAGATTTATCGATGGCGCTTTCCATTTTGATAAACGCAAAGACGAGCCGCCCCGGCGTTTGCAACGCCGCGGAAACGCTTCTTGTGCACGAGGCGGTGGCAAAGGCATTTCTTCCCATGGCGGCACGCGCCCTTTCCGAAAAAGGCGTAGAGGTGCGCGGCTGTGCGAAGACGGCCGCGATACTATCGTGCGCTGTGGCTACGGAAGAGGATTTTGCTACAGAATTTTTAGATTTGATTCTCGCGGTGCGCGTGGTTTCTTCCCTCGACGAAGCGATCTCGCACATCACGAACTACTCGACGCGCCACTCCGAGGCGATTATTACAGAAAATGAAGAGACAGCGGAAACGTTTTTAAAAAGCATAGATGCGGCGGCGGTGTATGTAAACGCCTCCACCCGATTTACCGACGGCGGCGAGTTTGGCTTTGGCGCGGAAATCGGCATCAGTACGCAAAAACTGCACGCACGCGGCCCCATGGGGCTTCGCGAGCTTTGTACGTATAAGTACCGCATTCGCGGCACGGGGCAAACCCGTTAAAAGGAGGTTTTTGTATGGAAAACTTATCGGTACGGCTTTCAAAATTGATAGAGGAATTTTCTCTCTCTGTGCTGTACGCGCCGGAAGATATAGACGCGCGCGTGATTACGTCTAAGGACGTGCTTCGTCCCGGCATGCAGCTTGCCACGGGGTTTTTCGATGATTTTGATAAAGAACGCATCTCCATTTTAGGCAAAATGGAGCACGCGTATCTCTTAAAGCAATCGAGTGAAAAAAGGCTGCTTCTGCTCGACCGTCTGTTTGCGGCAGGCATTCCCTGCTTCTTAATTACAAGAAACCTGGAGGTCTTTCCTGAAATACTGACGGTGGCAGAAAAATATAAGGTGCCCGTCCTTCGCACCGAGCATGATACTTCGGCCTTCATCGCCGCGCTCATCGCGGCCCTGAATTTGCACCTTGCGCCGCGTATTACGCGCCACGGCGTTTTGGTGGAGGTATACGGCGAGGGCATCCTTTTACTTGGGGAAAGCGGCGTAGGTAAGAGCGAAACGGCGATTGAGCTTGTAAAACGCGGCCACCGCCTTGTGGCGGACGATGCTGTGGAAATTAAGCGCGTTTCTTCGAAAACGCTCGTAGGCTCCGCCCCTGAAATGATTCGCCACTTTATTGAGCTTCGCGGCATCGGCATTGTGGACGTACAGCGCATTTTCGGTACGAGTGCCGTAAAGGAAACGGAGCGAATTGACTTTATTTTGAATTTTGAGCCGTGGCAGACAGGGAAAACGTATGACCGCCTCGGCCTTGAAAGCGAATACACCTCCCTTTTGGATGTGGAAATTCCGTCCCTTACCGTGCCCGTAAAGCCGGGACGAAACCTTGCGGTAATCGTAGAGGTGGCCGCCATGAACAATAAGCAGAAAAAGCTCGGCTATAACGCCGCGGCGGCTCTCAATGAGCGGTGGCTCAACCAGAAAACGGAATAACGAAGGAGAGGGCACAATATGTATTATATTGGAATTGACGTGGGCGGCACGAATATAAAGGCCGGCCTTGCAAATGAAGACGGACAAATCGTTTTTCGCAAAATGATTCCCACGGGTGCCGACCGCACAGGTGCGGACGTAGCGGAAGATATAGGAAAGCTTGCCCGCGATGTATGGAAAGAATCGGGCAAAGACCTTTCGGAAATAGACAGCATCGGTATTGGCATTCCCGGCGCGTGCGACGAGAAAAACGGCACCGTCCTCTACACCGCCAATATTGATTTTATGCAGTTCCCTCTTCGGGAAGTTGTGCAAAAGTACATACCGCTTCCCGTGCATCTTGCAAACGACGCAAACTGCGCCGCACTCGGCGAATATACGGGCCTTTCCGAAAAGCCTTCGGATATGCTTCTTATAACGCTCGGCACAGGCATCGGCGG
>JAZNJV010000125.1:0-5618 GCA_045578225.1 Clostridia bacterium
TTATCCTCAATCGACGGGCAGTATCTTGCCCCTACCCCTTCGATTACGCCGCTAAACATCGGCGCGCGATGGAGATTATTTCGAATAATTTCGTGCGTTTTTTCGTTTGTATAGGTAAGGTAGCAAGCTACCTTGTTTTCAAGGTTTCCTTCCGTTTCGTACGAAAATGGCGTGATTTCCGCATCGCCATATTGCGGCTCCATTTTGGAAAAATCAAGGCTTCTTCGTGAGATGCGCGGCGGTGTGCCGGTTTTAAAGCGCCGAAGCGCCACGCCGAGTTTTTCGAGCGATTTTGCAATTTCCGCTGCCGGGAACATGCCGTCAGGTCCCCCCGAATGGCTGTGTTCACCTGTTATGATTTTTCCGTTTAAATAGGTGCCGGTGGCGATAACCACGGCTTTTGCGTAAAACGAAGCGCCAAGGTGCGTTTTTACGCCGCGTACCTCGCCATTCTCGGCTAAAATTTCCACAACTTCGGCCTGCCGTACATCAAGATTTTCCATTTCCTCCATACGGCGCTTCATCTCGCGCATGTACGACCATTTATCGGTCTGTGCACGAAGGGCATGTACTGCGGGCCCCTTCCCCGTATTTAAAAGACGGGACTGCAAAAAGGTAGCATCGGCCGCTTTGCCCATTACACC
This sequence comes from Clostridia bacterium, assembly GCA_045578225.1. Classification (GTDB taxonomy): domain Bacteria; phylum Bacillota; class Clostridia; order UMGS1883; family UMGS1540; genus SIG447. Next base: position 645 of record JAZNJV010000125.1, read on the forward strand.
GCCGAGGGCGTCAATCTCGCGCACGAGATGCCCCTTGGCGCTGCCGCCAATGTTAGGGTTACAGGACATGGAGGCCAAAAAATCAAGGCTCATGGAAAAAAGAAGCGTCTTCGCACCTATGCGTGCGGCCGCGGCCGCGGCTTCACACCCGGCATGTCCGCCACCTACTACAATTACGTCATACATTTCTCTTGTCTCCCCCATGTTTTTCCCCCTTTCTCCTACTCTGTTTCTCTTTCCTGACTGCGCGCCGAGAAGGCGAGCAGTATTTCTTCCATTTCGGCATATGTTTTCGCGGTATTGATTTTCTCGCGTGCCGCCGCAGCACCGGGAAGTCCACGCACGTACCACGCTGCATGTTTTCGCGCTTCTAAAATTGCCGTATGCATGCCCTTATATTCCGCCATGCGACGAATCTGTCGAAGGCACACCGCAGCGCGCGAGGCTGCATCTACTTTTGTAAGCACCGTACCGTATTTTTTAAATTCCTGAATTTCTCTGAAAATAAAAGGATTCCCCATCGCGCCACGCCCAACCATTATGGCTGCACAACCGGTCTCCTTCTGCATACGGGCGGCATCTTCAGCGGAGAAAATATCGCCATTCCCGATTACGGGAATGGGCACCGCCTCGCATACGCGCTTTATAACGCCCCAATCGGCATGGCCGCGGTACTGCTCCTTTGCAGTTCTCCCGTGTACGGCGATGGCCGTGGCGCCGCTATTATAAAGAGCACGTGCCATAGAAGGCGCCGTTTCTTCTTCCCACCCTTTTCGGATTTTCGCCGTTACAGGGACAGAAGACGCACGCGAGACCGCCTCCATGATTTTTGCCGCAAGCGGTATGTCGCGCATGAGCGCAGACCCGTCGCCCCCACCCACAATTTTCGGTGCAGGGCAACCCATATTGATATCAATACAATCTGCAAATTCCGAAACGCGCGCGGCGGCTTCTGCTAAAACAGCCGGCTCGTGCCCGAAAAGCTGCACTACATGCGGGCGCGGCTCTTCGTCAAACCGAAGAAGGGAGAAGGTTTTCTTATCGCCAAACTGCAGAGCCTTAGCGCTTACCATTTCGGAATACGCAAGATCCGCCCCCATTTCCCGGCAGACCTGACGAAAGGCTAGGTCACTCACGCCGGCCATGGGGGCCAGAATTACTTTATCTTTAAACTGCATTATAAATCCAACTTCAAATCATCTTTCCCAATCCAGCCGATGCGGCGGAAGGGGATACTGATAAGCCATGTAAGTACTGCAGGCAGCACAATCGCGATAAGGGCAAGACCCAAAACATCCATCGCGCCAATCGCGCCGCGCACACCATTTGCGATATCGGAAATCCAGCCGGTGTACACACCGATAGGGCCTACCATACCGCAGGTGCCCATACCGCTCGATACGGCCGGGCCGTTCATTTCGAGATGGAAAAGGCAAGTGGCAATGGGGCCTGTGATGGCGGAGGCCAGTGTCGGCGGAATCCAGATACGCGGATTTCTTACAATGTTACCCATCTGCAGCATGCTGGTGCCAAGACCTTGTGCCAAAAGACCGCCCCAGCGGTTTTCACGAAAGCTCATCACGGCAAAGCCAACCATCTGCGCACAGCAGCCGGCAACAGCCGCACCGCCCGCAAGGCCCGTAAGACCAAGCGCCGCGCAAATAGCCGCGCTGCTTATAGGAAGTGTAAGCGCTACGCCAACTAAAACAGAAACGAGCACGCCCATGAGGAACGGCTGTAGCTCCGTTGCCCACATAATGGCGCCCCCCACGGCGCTTGCCGCTTTCCCAATCCACGGTGCGCACCAGATGGATAAAAGCGCACCGACGCAAATGGTGACAATCGGCGTTACCAAGATATCAATTTTTGTTTCGCGGCTGACAAGCTTGCCAACTTCTGCGGCAATGGTGGCTACCACGTATACCGCGAGAGGGCCGCCTGCACCGCCAAGGGCGTTCGCCGCCTGCCCGACAGCTGCCAAAGAAAACAGAACGAGTGGCGGACACTGCAAGGCGTATCCGATAGCGATTGCCATCGCGACGCCCGTAACGGCTTTTGCATACCCTGCAATCTGCACGAGGGTAGCAATACCAAACTGCGTGCCGACCGTATCTAAAATGGTGCCGATTAAAAGGGAGGCAAAAAGGCCCTGCGCCATGGCGCCTAAGGCATCAATGCCGTATCGTTTCATAGAAAACGTTACATTCTTTCGCTTAAAAAACGCTTTTACTTTTTCCACCTTGCATCTTCCTTTCTCATGCTTCAAAAAACAAATCCATAAGTGTATACCCCGGGTCAATCATACGGCTGCTTTTTGCGCTTTCTTCTGTGAAAATCGCCTCGCCGCATCCATCACGCCGGCTATCATACAAAACACAGGGCACCGCATCGCGTGCGTGCGTTTTGGTAACAATGGGTGTGGGGTGATCGGGCAAAATGAGCATCCGGAAATCTTCCCCGGCCTCTACAAGTGCCTCTTTGATGGGACGCACCACAAGCGCATCAATCATAGAAATCGATTTTGCCTTGTTTTCCGCCTCGCCGCGGTGACCGCATTCATCGGGCGCTTCCATGTGTACGTATACAAAATCATTGCCCTCATGAAGGAGCGTTCGAACAGCCGCTTCGGCTTTGCCCGCGAAATTGGTATCGATATTCCCAGTCGCACCGGGCACGTCAATCACCTGCATACCGGCCAAAAAGCCGATGCCGCGCACAAGGTCTACTGCCGAAATCACAGCGCCACGTTTTCCGTATTTTGCATAGAAATTTTCGAGCACCGGTTTTTTCCCTTCGCCCCAAATCCAAAGGGAATCGGCTGTACGAAGGCCCTTTTCCCGTCTTTTTTGGTTGACGGGATGGTCGCGTAAAATTTCGCGGCTTTGGCGCATAATATCGAAAAGAATTTCATTTTCGGGAAGGTATTCGCGTACAGGGCGGTCGGAAATATCGTGCGGCGGGGTAAGCCTTCCGATTTCGCCCGGATTTTTCCAAACCAAAAGGTGCCTATAGCTTATGCCCGGATAGAGGCAAAAGTCCTGCATTATGAGCTTTTCGCGAAGGGTTTCAATCAGTGCACGTGCTTCTTCCGTAGAAATTTCGCCGGCGCTGTAATCGAGCATGGAAAGTGCTTCGTATTCCCCCTCGCCCGAAAGGCTTACGAGGTTTGCGCGGAACGAAATTTCGTCCGCCGCAAGTTCTACGCCGATACTGGCCGCCTCAAGCGGAGAACGCCCTGTGTAGCATTCTGCCGTGTTATAGCCCATAACGGTGAGATTGGCAACGTCACTCCCCGGCTTTAAATCATCCGGCACAGTTTTCACGAGGAATTGTTCCCCTTTTTTTGCCAGTTCGTCGATGCACGGCTTTTCTGCCACTTCCATGGGCGTTTTGCCCCCGAAAGCCTCTACGGGGTAATCCGCCATGCCATCGGCTAAAATTACAACATATTTCATCTTTTTCTCGCCACCTCAAACATGAAAAGCGCCGCCGCAACGGACGCATTTAAAGATTCCGTCTGCCCGCGCATAGGAATACGCACCAGAAAATCGCATTTTTCGCGCACAAGACGGCTCATGCCTTCCCCTTCGTTTCCTACGACAATCGCCACCGGTCCCGAAAGATCAGCTTCGAAAAGGCTACGGTCACCCTTGCCGTCTGTGCCCGTAATCCAAACGCCTTCTTTTTTCAGCATGTCCATCACGCTCGCAAGGTTTGTAACGCGCGCGATGGGGGTAAAGGAGGCGGCCCCTGCGGAAACCTTGTCCACCGTGGCGTTGACGCCCACCCCGTCATGCTTCGTAATGACAACCCCGTGCGCACCCGCCGCGTTTGCCGAGCGGATGATGGCGCCGAGGTTATGCGGATCGCAAATACGGTCACAAAGCACTAAAAACGGGGCTTCCCCCGCTTCTCGTGCTTTTTCCAGTATTTCTTCTACGGATACATACCCGTAAAGCCCTGCTTGCGCTACCACGCCTTGGTGGTTGCCGCCGAGGGCCAAGGTATCCAGGCGACGGCGGTCGGCCTCCACAACAGGAATACCGGCCCGCTTTGCCATGGCTACAATTTTTGAAAGACCCGCTTCGGGCGCACCTTGCCGTATGTACAGCTTATCAATCGTACGCCCTTCTCGAATCGCTTCCAGTACCGGATTTCTTCCGATAATTACATTCTCACTCATATATTCGAAAGGTTGAACTTATCGTGGATAGCACGTACAGCGGCTTCGCTTTCGCGGCGTGCTACCAAAACGGATACCTTGATTTCGCTTGTAGAAATCATCTTAATGTTGATGTTTGCATTGTAAAGGGCCTCAAACATCTTTGCTGCAACGCCCGGATTCGATACCATACCGGCACCTACAATGGAAACCTTGGAAACGTCAGCATCATAGAGAATGTCGTCGGCGCCGATTACTTCCATGTTTTCGCGAAGGGTATCTACCGCAAGCTCCAGTGCGGATTCCGGAACGGTGAAGCTAATGTCCTTCTTGCCGTCACGGCCGATGGACTGCAGAATAATATCTACATTGATGTTCTTCTTTGCCAAAATCGAGAAGAGGGTGAATGCCTTGCCGGGTTCATCCCCAATATTTGTAAGAGAAATACGTGCAACATCATTGTCGCGAGCTACGCCTCTGATAATCATTTTTTCCACTTTACTTACCTCCTTAACAACTGTGCCCGGTGCTACTTCAAAGCTCGAAAGCACTTCCATGTTTACATTGAATTTTTTTGCCACTTCTACAGAGCGGTTATGTAGTACGTTTGCGCCAAGGCTTGCAAGCTCCAGCATTTCGTCATACGAAATGTCATCGAGCTGAGAAGCATCCGGCACAATGCGCGGGTCTGCCGTATATACGCCGCGAACGTCGGTGTAAATCTGGCAGAGGTCTGCATGGAGTGCCGCCGCAAGTGCTACTGCGGAAGTATCCGAGCCGCCACGGCCGAGTGTTGTAATATCATCATACTT
>JAZNJV010000126.1:0-13601 GCA_045578225.1 Clostridia bacterium
GTCAAAGAAAACACCTCTTTTCCCGTCACTTTCAGTATACAGGAAAAGAGGTGCAAAATATGTCACTTTGCCGATAAGTTTTTTGACTTTCTTTGTCGCTCAGGTGGATAAAATCTTGGTAAGCACAAGATCATCCGCAGAAATGGTCTTTTTCATGCTGAGCGCTTCTTCTATCGGGATATCCGTAACGGCGCCATTTTGCACGGCTACAATACGGCTGTCGCATCCGTCTAAAAGAATATCTACAGCATGGCTTCCCATGCGGCTTGCAAGAATTCTATCGCGCGCCGTGGGACTGCCACCGCGCTGAATGTACCCAAGGACAGTAATGCGCGCCTCAATACCTGTTTTTTGGTGGATGCCGGCTTTGATTTCCTCAGCTTTGCCAACGCCCTCTGCCAAAATAATAATATAATGGTTTTTACCGCGATTACGGCAAGCAAAAATCGGTTTTACAATATCCTCATCAATTGAAAAATCCTTTTCCGGCACAATTACGGCTTCTGCGCCGTTTGCAATGGAAAGGCTTAAGGCGATGTGTCCTGCACCTCTGCCCATAACCTCTACAATACTGCAGCGCTGATGGCTCGAAATCGTATCACGGATTTTATCGATGGCATCCATGGCGGTATTGAGCGCCGTGTCATAGCCAATGGTGTATTCCGTGCAGTCAATATCATTATCAATGGTGCCGGGAATGCCTACCGCGGGAAGCCCGTGACGGCTTAAATCGCGTGCGCCGCGGAAAGACCCGTCGCCACCAATAACGACAACGGCATCTATGCCGAATACGCGCGCCACTTCAATAGCGCGTTTTATCCCTGCTTCTTCGCGAAATTCCTGCGACCGTGCTGACTGCAAAAAGGTACCGCCACGCTGCAAAATGTCGGATACGCTGCGGGGTGTAAGTTCCTTAATTTCGCCATCAATAAGGCCCTGGAATCCTCTGTAGATACCCATCATACGTGCACCTTTTGCACAGCCGGTACGGACAACAGCACGAATTGCCGCATTCATACCCGGTGCGTCGCCGCCGCTTGTTAAAACACCGATTGTTTTTGTCATATCCATCATCCTTTCTTATGCAGTAAAACGGAAATCGCGGTCTTGCCGTATTTCCTGTCTTTTACGATTTCAAAATTTTCGGGCACTTCTATCTGTGCCTCTGCCCGCCTCTCGAGTACCAAAACGCCTTCCGGAGAAAGAAGGCCGCGCTCTGCAATTTTGGAAAGCACGGGGGCGTAAAAGCCACCGTCATACGGGGGGTCCAGAAAAATTAAAGTAAACGTCTCGCGCGTGCTTTCTAAAAACGCGAGTGCGTCGCCCCTATAAAGCTTTGCCTTTTCCAAAAGACGTGTGTCGGCAAGATTTTTTTGTATAATCTCCCCTGCCGCACGGTGATTCTCAACAAATACGGCACTCTCGGCACCTCTTGAAAGCGCTTCGATTCCCAAAGAGCCGCTGCCGGCAAAAAGGTCGAGCACCACGGCGTCCGCGATATACGGCATTACAATATTAAAGACAGATTCCTTTACGCGGTCGGTTGTGGGCCTTGTGTGGGGCCCGTCAAGGCTTAAAAGCTTCTTTCCGCGTGCAGAGCCGGAAATTACTCGCATCGCGCACCTACCTTTCCGGCCGCACAAAGTGCCCCGTACACATCCCCGAGCATATATAGAGAGCCAAAGGCAATAATGACATCGGGGTTTTCCGCATATGCCGCGCGCACTGCTTCCGGTATGCTTTCGGCCGCCATTACGCTTTTATGGTACGGTGCGGCAGAAGCCGCGAGTGCCGAAGCCGAAAGGGCACGAGGTGAAGGGACTGTGACGGTTATCGTAAAATCGGAAAGCCCGCCTGTTTTCTCCATTGCCTTTTCGTATTCTTTATCCTCGAGCATCCCCGTAATAAACACGATTTTTTTGCCACTAAAAAGCGTTTTGACCGCACTTGCAAGGGCGGCAATGCCGTCATCATTATGGGCGCCGTCTAAAATAAACAAGGGGTCTTCCGAAACTGTTTCAAGCCGCCCGCGGTGTCTTACCTTTAAAAAGCCTTCTCGCACCGCTTCGTTTGAAATGGAAATGCCCTTCTCCCGAAGCACCGCGATAATCCCGAGGGTTACGCACACATTTTTTATCATATGCTCGCCGGGGAGCGGAATGAAAAGCTCGGGATAGCCTTCTATGGAAAAACGGCTCCCAAGATGCGTTTTTTCGATACTGGTTGCCGCATCCGCTATAAAAAGCGGCGCATTTTTTTCTTTGCATTTTTGCGAGATGACAGCCATGGCTTCCTCAGGTTGTTCCCGATAGACTACCACAGGCACGCCCTCTTTCAAAATGCCGCATTTTTCTGCCGCAATCAGAGAGAGTGAATCACCAAGGTACTGCATATGGTCATACCCAATCGCACAAATGGCCGTGCAAAGCGGATTTTCAATGGCGTTTGTGGCATCGAGCCTGCCGCCGAGTCCCACTTCGAGCGCTACAAATTCACACCCTGCCTCCAAAAAGCAGAGCATGCCGACGGCCGTTACAATTTCGAACTCCGTCGGGTGCGCCATGCCATCACGCACCATGGCCTCTGCCGCCTCTTTTACGACGAACGTACTTTTGGCAATGGCCTCGTCAGAAACCTCTTTCCCGTCAATCTGAATTCGCTCATTAAAGCGGTAGACAAACGGCGAGGTATATGCCCCCGTGCGGTAGCCGGCGGCCGTCAAAACTGCGGCAAGAGACGTGGTGACGGTACCTTTGCCGTTGGTACCGGCGACATGGATAAAACGAAGTTTTTCATGCGGGCTCCCAATGCGGCGAAGGAGCTCCCGAATATTCGAAAGCCCCAGTTTAGAACCGAGTTTTAAAGCGCCATGAATAAAGGAAAGTGCGTCTTCATAGCTAAAATCAGTTGAATGCTTCAATGCTCGCCAACACCTTTTCTAACATTTCTTCGTACTTTGCCTGTTTGGCCTTTTCTTCTTCCACAAGCTTCGCAGGTGCCTTCGCAAGGAAGCCTTCATTGGAAAGCTTGCCTTGTGTTCTGCGAATCTCATTTTCGAGGTTTGCCTTTTCTTTCAAAAGACGAGCCATTTCCTTTTCTTTATCCACAAGCTCATCGGTGGGCACAAAGAGCATAGCACGGTCTACAACTACCGTAAGTGCCTTTTCGCACAGTTCGTTCTTTTCAGAAAGAATGCTGACTTCCGAAGCGCCTGCAAGTTTCTTAAAGAACTCCGCACTTTGTGTAAAGAGCTCTTTTGCCTCTGTTACGATATAGAGATTTGCGCGCTTCGACGGCGGAATCTGCATTTCGGCTCTTGCGTTACGGATGCCGCGAATTGCATCGCAGATAATTTCCATTTCCGCTTCTTCCTTCGGGAAGGAAAGGGCGTCAGAAGATGTGGGCCAATCCGAAATCATAATGCTTTCGTCCCCTGTCGGGAGTGCCGAATAAATTTCGTCCGTTACAAACGGCATAAACGGATGCAAAAGCTTTAATGTGCCGGCGAGTACATACGAAAGCGTATTCTGGGCATCTTCTCTTGTGGGGCACTCTGCATCATAAAGACGCGGCTTTGTAAGCTCAATATACCAGTCACAGTAAATATCCCAGATAAAGTCATACACCTTGCCGAGCGCAACGCCGATTTCGTAGTGTTCGAGGTTATCCGTAACTTCTTTTACGAGGGTGTTGTACTTCGACAAAATCCACTTGTCTTCCATCTGCGGATTTTTCGGAAGTTCTACCTTTTCAATATCGAGATTCATGAGTACGAAGCGTGCCGCGTTCCAAAGCTTATTGGCAAAATTGCGGCTGGCTTCTACGCGCTCCATGTAAAAGCGCATGTCGTTACCGGGGGAGTTACCCGTGGCAAGCGTAAAGCGAAGGGCATCGGCGCCGTATTCCTCGATAACCTCGAGGGGGTCAATGCCGTTGCCGAGAGATTTCGACATTTTTCTGCCTTGGCTATCACGCACAAGGCCGTGTAAAAATACGTGTTTGAAGGGCTCTTTTCCCATATGCTCCATACCGGAGAAAATCATACGGGCAACCCAGAAGAAGATAATATCATACCCTGTTACGAGAACACTTGTGGGGTAATAGTAATCGAGCTCTTCCGTCTTATCCGGCCAGCCGAGTGTGGAGAACGGCCAGAGAGCAGAGCTAAACCATGTATCGAGAACATCGTCCTCCTGGCGCATTTTGCCGCCGCAGGGGCAGGTGTCGATATCTTCGCGGGAAACAATCATCTTGCCGCAATCCTCACAGTAAAATGCCGGAATGCGGTGGCCCCACCAAAGCTGACGGGAAATACACCAGTCATGCACGTTTTCCATCCAGTTCATGTATGTTTTGGAAAAACGGTTCGGTACGAAGGAAATCGTGCCATCCTCTACAACGCGCATAGCTTCTTTTGCAAGCGGCTCCATTTTTACAAACCACTGCTCGCTTGTAAGAGGCTCCACCGTAGTACCGCAGCGGTAGCAAGCGCCCACATTATGGCTATGCTCCACGGTTTTGATGAGAAGGCCTTCTTTTTCAAGATCCTCCACCATGGCGCGGCGTGCTTCATACCGGTCCATACCCTGATATTTGCAGGGGAAGGAAATCTTGGCATCATCATCCAAAACGCGAATTTGTTCGAGGTTATGGCGAAGGCCTACCTCAAAGTCATTCGGGTCGTGTGCCGGTGTGATTTTTACAGCACCGGTACCGAATTCTTTATCTACATACGAATCTGCAACCACCGGAATTTCGCGGCCTACAAGTGGCAAAATGAGCGTTTTGCCCACGAGGGCTGCGTAGCGTTCATCCTCCGGATTTACCGCAACGGCTGTATCGCCGAGAAGCGTTTCGGGACGGGTAGTTGCAATTTCCACAAAGCCGTCTTCCCCTTTGATGGGGTAACGGATATGCCAGAAATGTCCGCCCTGTTCGCTGTATTCTACCTCAGCATCCGAAAGCGCCGTGCGGCAAGTGGGGCACCAGTTAATGATGCGGTTGCCCTTATAAATTAGTCCTTTTTCATAGAGGCTTACGAAAACTTCGCGTACGGCACGAGAGCAGCCTTCGTCCATCGTAAAGCGCTCGCGCGACCAATCGCAGGAGCTACCGAGGCTTTTGAGCTGGTTGATAATTCTGTCACCGTACTGATTTTTCCAATCCCAAACGCGTTCCAAAAACTTTTCACGGCCTAAGTCGTGACGGGTAAGCCCTTCCGTTTTGCGAAGGTTTTCTTCTACCTTAATCTGCGTGGCAATACCGGCATGGTCTGTACCCGGCACCCAGAGTGCACTGTACCCCTGCATGCGGCGCCAGCGGATTAAAATATCCTGCAGCGTTTCGTCCAGCGCGTGGCCCATGTGGAGCTGCCCCGTTACATTGGGGGGCGGAATTACGATACAGAACGGCTTCTTGTTCTTATCGGGCGAAGCCTTGAAATACCCGTTTTCCTGCCATTTTTGATACAGCTTTTTTTCTACCTTTTGCGGCTCATAGGTTTTATCAATGTTTCTCATTTTTAAAATCCTTTCTATTTCGTGCTGCGAAGCGCATTTCTCGTGATTTTGCCCGAAGTGGTTTTCGGAAGCTCAGAAACGTATTCAATCTTTCGGGGGTATTTATACGGTGCCGTCATTTTCTTTACGTAGCTTTGCAGTTCTTTCGTAAGCTCGTCCGACGGCGCAAAGCCCGGCGTGAGCACTACAACGGCGCATACAATCTGGCCGCGAATTTCATCAGGACGCCCTACAATGGCGCACTCTTTTACGGCTTCGTGTGTATTTAAAATACTCTCAATTTCGAAAGGCCCGATGCGGTACCCCGAGCATTTAATCATATCGTCATTTCGGCCCACGTACCAGTAGTAGCCGTCCTCATCCTCGTACGCAATATCGCCCGTATGATAGATGCCATCTTCCACGGGTTCAATCCGTTCCCCGTCCTGATAATAATAATCGAGAAGGCCTACCTTCTGCCCGTCATGAATAAACATAACCACTTCGCCTTCCTCGCCTGTCGCGCAGCGGTTGCCGTCTTTGTCAATGAGGGCTACATCGTAAAGCGGAGACGGCTTGCCCATAGAAGAAGGACGAATGTCCATCCACTGGAAGGAGCAGGTAATGGGCGTGCCTTCGCTCTGCCCGTATCCTTCGTGGATATACTGGCCGCAAAGGTCATAGAAGGCGCTGTTAACTTCGCCGCTTAAAGGCTCGCCTGCGGTGGCAAACCATTTTACCGATTCGAGATGCTCGCGCCCTATGCCTGCCTTAAGCAAAAAGCGATACATCGTGGGCGGAATGCAAACAGAAGTCGGTTTAAACTCGCGCATATGCTCCATAAGATTTTCAGGGCTAAAGCGCACGGGGTCATACCCCAAAATCGCGCTTCCGCAAATCCATTGCCCGTAAATGTTGCCCCAACCAAATTTGGCCCAACCGCTATCGGCCTGCGTTAAATGGAGGCCGTTATTTTGTACGCACTGCATGTATTTAGCCGTCATAATATGTCCCAAGGGGTATGTGCGGTTATGCACCGCCATTTTCGGATACCCTGTTGTGCCCGAGGTGAAATAGATGACCATCGGGTCTTCATTTTTTCCCTCATCCGGCGCTTCATACGGTGCGCAGGACTCATATTCGCCATTGAAGTACGGATATCCTTCTATTTTTTCATCGCCTACGAAAATAATACCGACCTTTGTGCGAAGAGAAGTGACTTGCTGTACTACAAATTCATCGTTTATCGCAATCACGCATTTTGCATCGGCCTGAAGTAGTCTATAGTCAATATCTTTTGCGCGAAGCTGAATGGAAGCCGGAATGACAACGGCGCCGATTCTGTGAAGGGCCGTTGCGATAATCCAGTATTCATAGCGGCGGCGAAGAAGGGTGAGCACTCTATCGCCCCTCTGTATACCCATTTCCGTAAAATATGTGGCCGCCTTTTTGGAAAGCGCAGAAATGTCCGAAAAGGTGAAGGTTTTGGAAAAGCCTTCATCATCGCAGTACACAAGGGCACGTTTTTCGGGTTCAGCCGCCGCCCATGCATCGACTACATCTCTCGCAAATTCGAATTTTTCCGGCACCTCCAGATGGAAGTTCTCCCGAAAATCCGCGTAGCTTTCAAATTCGGTGCGTTTTAAGAAACGTTTAATAAGTTCCATGTTTTTCTTCCTTTCGTATCGGATAAACAAAAAAGCCATTCATCCCTAGTATTAGGACGAATGACTCGTGGTACCACCTAACTTCGCCTGACGCTCACACGCCCGGCCTTACTCGGCACTTTACATGCCGCACCCTATTTTACGGTTAGGTTTCCGTCGAAGTCTACTCAAAGCGGGATGCTTTTTTCGGTCCGCAGCTCCGAGACTACTTCCCTACCCTTCCGCGAAAGCGCTTCCACCGTCCGCTTCTCTCTATACGTTTCCGGCGTAGGTACTCCTTCTCTTCATTGCCTTTATGCCATATTCATTTATTATAGTATACACAGCCTTTCCTGTTTTGTCAAGCTTTTTTTGAAATTTTAGGTATACAGCGCATGCAGGCGCGAGTAAATGCCGCCTTTTTCGAGAAGTTCTTCATGCGTGCCGCTTTCCAGTATGCCATGCTCCGTGAGTACTAAGATTCTATCGGCATTTCGAACAGTGGTGAGGCGGTGCGCAATCGTGAAGGTGGTGCGGCCTTTGGAAAGACGATCGAGAGAGCTTTGCACCATTCGCTCACTCTCGTTATCGAGTGCACTTGTCGCTTCGTCCAAAATGAGAATCGGCGGATTTTTAAGGAAAAGTCGTGCGATGGCGATGCGCTGTTTCTGACCGCCCGAAAGCTTTACGCCGCGCTCGCCCACATACGTATCATATCCATTCGGAAGCGCTTTTATAAAAGAATCTGCCCCCGCAAGGCGAGCTGCTTCTTCCATTTCTTCGCGGGACGCCTCCGGATTTCCGTACAAAATATTCTCGCCCACTGTGCCGCCGAAAAGATAGATATCCTGCTGTACGACGCCGACGTTTTTGCGAAGGGACTCGAGCGTGACGTCCTTCACATCCTGTCCGTCAATCAAAACCTGCCCCTCTACCGCTTCATAAAACCTTGGGATAAGGCTGCACATGGTGGTTTTGCCGCCGCCCGAAGGGCCTACAATCGCGACATTCTCGCCGGGTGCAACTGTGAGGTTTATGTGCGAAAGCACTTCCTCGCCCTCATTAGAATAGCGAAAGCTTACGTTGGAAAACTCTACCCGTCCCTCTTTCACTGCGAGGGGCAAAGCGCCCTCTTTATCCGCAATTTCCACAGGCTCATCCATAATGGCCATGAAGCGTTCTATGCCTGTAATGCCCCTTTGGAACTGCTCGGTAAACTCCACAAGTCTTCTAAGAGATGCGATAAGCATCTGAATATACAAAAGAAAGGCCAGAAAATCGCCTGGCGAAATTTTGCCGGCTAAAAGATACGCCGCGCCGATTACGATAGCGGCGATGTACATAAGCCCGTCAAAGAACCGAATGCCGCCATGGAAAAGCGCCATGTATTTATAGGCATTCTTCTTTGCACCCAAAAAGCGACGGTTGCCCTCTTGAAACTTCTCTTCTTCATACTTTTCGTTTGCAAAACTTTTTACAACGCGAATGCCGAGAAGGGTATCCTCAATCGAAGCATTGAGTTCCCCCACCTGTTCTCTCTGGTACTGAAACGCCGCCTTCATCTTTTGGCGAAGGAGTATGCGAGAGAGAAGCATCATGGGAAGAAGCAGAAAGAGAAGGAGCGTTAAGGGGACATTTACGCGCAATAAAATGATAAAAGCACCGATAATTTTTATGCCGGAAATAAAAATTTCCTCCGGACAATGATGCGAAAATTCGGTAACATCAAAAAGGTCGTGCGTGATGCGGGACATGATTTGCCCCACCTTCGCGTTATCATAAAACCGGAAGGAAAGCTTCTCTAGATGGGCAAACAAATCGCGGCGCATATCGGTCTCCAGCCGTGCACCCATCACATGCCCCATATTGCTTGTATAGTAATTGGCGAGTGTATCGAGAAGGCGAAGTGCCATATAAAGGCCGCCGAGGCGCCAGATAAGAGACATTAGAAGCGTGCCCGCGGTTGCCTGATTTGTAATTTCCCGCACAATGACGGGAAACACCAGTTCGCAGGCACCAGAAAAGGCGGCGCATACAAGATCCGCCGCCATAATCCAAAGATAAGGCTTATAATATTTAGAAAACCTTACAAATGTGCGCATATATTACACCGTTACGAAACGCTTTTCATCGTTTGCGCGGTATGCCGCTTCTACAATTTTCTGTACGAAGATGGCATCTTCCGCCGGTACCGGAGAAGCGGTTCCGTTGATAATCGCTTCACCGAAGCGTTCTACTTCCTTCGTGTACATGTTGCCTGTGGGTACATCAATCACAGTCGGCACGATGGGGCCGCGGTTTTGCGAAGCATCGTAGCCCTTTGTGCTGTCGCTCGTAAGTACGTGCACGGTGCCGACTTCCTCCTGAGCGAGCGTGCCGTCTGCACGCATGCTGCCGGCTGTACCGTAAATTTCGATTTTGCCCGTTACGGCATCATCCGGAATATTGAAGTTCGATTCGATTACGCAAAGGGCGCCGTTATTCATGCGAAGGAGCACGGTTGCGCTGTCATCTACACCGTAGGAGAAGGTCTGCGTATCGCAAAATGCCGTAACTTCCGTAGCACGAAGGCCGGTTACATACTGCACAAGGTCAATGCAGTGTACGCCAAGGTCTACAAGTGCACCGCCGCCGGATTTCGATTTATCCTGACGCCATACGCCGGGAATATCCGGATACCAGCAGGCAAACTGCGAACGGATGGAAACGATATCGCCAATAGCACCTTCCGCAATGAGACGCTTCATTTCCTCATGGTAAGCATGGAAGCGCATCATAAGACCGATGCTGAGGCGTACACCCTTTTCTTCGCAGAGCACCTTCAGCTCTTCTGCTTCCGCACTCGTCATCGCCATCGGCTTTTCAAGCAGGATGTGCTTGCCGGCATTGGCCGCTGCAATTACCTGTTCCTTATGGCAGAAAACGGGGGTGGCAATGTACACAGCATCCACTTCCGGAAGCGCTAAAAGCGCATCCATATCGGAAAACGCGTGTTTTACGCCAAATTCCTCCGCCACCTCTTTTGCAAATGTTTCGTTTGTATCCATAACGGCTACAAGTTCTGCATTGGCAGCGCCTACAAGACCCGGAATGGTTCTTCTTCTGGCAATACCGCCGCAGCCGATAATTCCCCAACGAATTTTCATATTTTCTTCCTCCCCTATACATTTTTATTTTATTGTAGCATATTTTTCCCTATGGTGTCAAATATCAAAGCGGCTTTCCCGTTTTGTCAAAAAGCGGGAGCTTTTCTAAAAACAGAATGTCCGTTCTGTCGGCCGCATCGCCCTCTGCAAGTACGGCCGCGGCACATGCCACCGTGCCGCCCGCTTCTTCTACAAGCTTTTCGGAAACGCGCAGGGATTCGCCCGTGCTGATAACATCATCCACAATGAGAACGCGCTTACCTTGAAGCTGTTCCTTTTCGCGCTTTCCGATGCAAAGCATCTGGCGCTTTTCGGTTGTGATGGATTGCACCTCTGCGCGAAGCACTTCTTCCATGTAGAGCTTCTCGCCCTTTCTTGCAACTACATACGGCTTGCCGCTCTGGCGCGCCATGGCGTATGCAAGCGGAATGCTTTTCGCTTCCGGTGTGACAATGACATCAAAGTCTGGTGTTCTTTTTAAAAGTTCTGCTGCCGCCGCCTCACAAAGCTCCACGTCCCCAAACAAAATAAATGCGGCGATACATATGTTTTGGTTTATCGGGCAGAGCGTGAGATTTCTCTCGAGCCCTGCAATCTGCATTGTGTATTCCATTTTTCTCTTTTTAGCGCAAGGTAGCGCCAATCTCCTTTTCAAGCATTCTTAAAATTTTATCGGTTGTACGCGTGACTTCTTCATCCGAAAGCGTCTTATCCGGTGCGCGGAAGGAAATTGTATACGCCATACTCTTCTTGCCCTCGGGCACCTGCTTGCCGGCATATACGTCGAAAAGACGAATTTCTTCTGCGCGGCCGCCTGCATATTTACGGATAACCGCTTCCACGCTTGCTGCCTCAGTGTCGGCATCTACCAAAATGGCAAGGTCACGGTTTACTGCCGGGTATTTGCCGAGCGGCTTATACGTTTTCACGCTGCCGGCCGCCTTTAAAATGGCATCGAGCGCGATTTCGCCAAGGTATACTTCCATTTCAAGACCAAAGCGTTCCGAAACCTCCGGATGGATGGCACCGATGGTGCCGGCCGCTTCGCCGCCAATTTTAAGAACCGCGGTTTTGCCGGGGTGGAACGTTGCAGACGCTTCTGCTCTTTCAAAGCGATAGTCCGAAACGCCAATGACGCCAAAAAGTGCCTCAAGTGCGCCCTTGAGCTCAAAAAAGTCAATACCGTAACCGCCGATGGACAGCATTTTCGGCTCTTCCGCGAGTGTTTTTGCGTCTAAATTCTTATAAATTTTACCGATTTCAAAAATCTGTGCGCGTGCCGCTCTCTGGTTTGCGTTTCTTGCCAAAACTTCAAGCGCCCCATTTAAAAGCGATGTACGCATCGCCGAGTTTTCTTCGCCAAGAGGGTTCTTGATGATGATGGGGGCATCGTTTCTGCCAATCATCTTGGGCGCGGAGGGGTGCATGAACGATGTAGTCATCGTTTCATAATAGCCAAGCCCCGAAAGTGTATCGGCAATTTTTTCTTCGAGCGCCTGTGCCTCATTTCTCCCGCCTACGCCGCTTACGCTACGCATAAGCGTGGAGGGGATTTTATCATAGCCGTAAAAACGGGCAATTTCTTCTGCAACATCGGCAAATTCTTCTACATCGGCACGGAAGGTGGGAACGAGAACGTCTTCCCCATCTGCCTCAAAACCGATAGAAGTCAGGATTTCGAGCATTTCCTCGCGAGAAATATCGGTGCCGAGGAAGCCGTTGACCTTCTCCGCGGAAAGCGGAATTCTTCTCTTTTCGGGTGCCTTCGGGTACACATCCACCATGCCGCCTACCACGGTGCCGGCGCCGAGCAGTTCTACAAGCTCGCAGGCGCGGTTTACGGCCTCGAGCGTATTTTCACTGTCAAGACCCTTTTCGTATCTGGCCGAGGCCTCCGTGCGAAGGCCGAGTGCCTTTGCCGTGCGGCGGACGGAAACGCCGTTAAACATTGCCGATTCAAACACAACTTCTTTGGTATCCGGCTGAATTTCCGAGTTTTCGCCGCCCATAACGCCTGCCACAGCCACAGCGCGGTCACGGTCCGCGATCACAAGCATTTCGGGGGTGAGGTTTCTTTCCTCGCCGTCGAGCGTTGTAATCTTTTCACCTTCGCGTGCGGTACGCACGATGATTTCCTGGCCTTTTAAAAAGCTTCTGTCAAACGCGTGCATCGGCTGGCCGTACTCAAGCATGACGTAGTTTGTAATGTCAACAATATTGTTAATGGAACGAACGCCGCATCCTTCGAGGCGACTGCGAAGCCATCTCGGGGACGGGCCGATTTTAATATCTTTTACCACGCGTGCGGTGTAGCGTGTACATTTTTCGGTGTCTTCAATTGAAACCTTTACATAGTCTGCCGCGTTTTCGCCGTTGCCCGTTTCTTTCGGCGTGCGCTTTGTAAAGGGTTTGCCGAACGTTGCTGCCGTTTCGCGGCCAAGCCCTATAGCAGAAAGGCAATCGGGGCGGTTAGAGGTGATTTCAAAATCGACCACCACATCGTCAAGCCCTACCACTTTGCGAACGTCCGTACCCGGTGCATGTGCCTCGGGGAAAATAATGATACCGTCTTCGCACGCGCCCGGCACATCTTCCATCGAAAGGCCGAGTTCTTCGTGCGAACAGAACATACCACTACTCATCACGCCGCGGAGCTTGCTTGCTTTAATCGAAATGCCGCCAGGAAGCGTGGCGCCGGAAAGCGCTACCGCCACGGTATCCCCTTCGTTCATATTCTGTGCAGCCGTAACAATCTGGCGTGGCTCGGTCTCCCCCACTTCCACGCTGCAAACCCAGAGCGTATCTGCATTTTCATGCTTTACTTTCGTGAGAATTTTACCGATGACAACATTCTGCACTTCTTCGCCGAGTGCCAATACACCCTCGACTTTAGAGCCGGACATCGTAAGTGCCTCGGCATATGTTTTGGGATCTACGTCCCGAATATCTGCATATTCATACAGCCAACTGAGCGGTAATTTCATTTCTTCTTCCTCCCTTATTTAAAACTGCTTAAGGAAACGGATATCGTTTTCCATAAACAGACGGATATCGTCAATACCAAAGCGGCGCATGGCGATTCTCTCAAGACCTACGCCGAACGCAAAGCCGCTATACTCTTCAGGGTCAATGCCGCAGCCGCGCAGTACCTTGGGATGTACCATGCCGGCACCGAGTATCTCAATCCAGCCTTCGCCCTTACATACTCTGCACCTTTCCCCGCCGCAAACGAAGCAGGAAATATCCACTCCGGCGCCCGGTTCTGTAAACGGGAAGTGATGCGGGCGGAAGCGTACCTTGACAGATTCGCC
>JAZNJV010000127.1:0-2589 GCA_045578225.1 Clostridia bacterium
TATCGCCGTAGCGTGTGGAATATCCCACATAGTCCTCGGAAAGGTTACACGTATTTGCCACGCGCCCATCAAGGCTTTGCGAAACGGCATAGAGCGTAGACATGCGAATACGCGGCGGCAAATTCGTTTTGGCCTGCACCGACACGGCAAAGTCGGAAGGCAGGCTCGAAAGCACCCCGTCCACTGCCGCTTTTATGTTGATTTCATAGTGGCGAATGCCAAGATGGCGTACAAGCATGCGCGCCGCCTCGATATCGGCCTGCACGCCGCACGGCATTAAAACGCCCACAACGCGGTCACGGCCGAGCGCCTCGACGCAAAGCGCCGCCACCACGGAGCTGTCCTTCCCGCCCGAAATGCCGATAACGGCAGGCGAGGTGGGCCCGTTTTTCTCGAAGAAATCGCGAATCCATAAAACGCAATCGTTTTTAATTTTTTCAGCACAGAACATAAACTTCCTCCATTTTACAAAAGGGGACGCGGAAAGCGCCCCCTTCTTTAGAGTTTCTTACTTGCTTGCAACACCCAAAAGGTCAAGGTGATGGCCAATGTGACGAACGAGTCTGTCTGTGTACACAGCTTCGTATTCACGCCAGAGCGTGTAGAGTCTGTCGCGGAAGGTGAAGCTGCCGTCTGCATTCTTGCGGCTTAAGATAAGGCCGTAGGTGATGTGAATGAGCTGACGGGGGTCGTTTTCGTCAAAGTATTTCGGTAAATCCGCATCGGAAACCGAAGCGAGCGGGGCAATCTTTGTAAGGTCGGTCGTTACATGGTAGTACTTCGTCGCTTCGTCAAACGCTTCGAGTGCGTAGGCATGTACCTCGCGGTAAAGTGCGGGGTCTACCATCGCTACCACGCGCATCGCTTCGAGCCAGTTTGTGCCTGCGGTCTTTACGTGGAAGATGCCGCGGTTTTTCTCGCCGATAATCGGGAAGGTGGAGAACTTGTCAGAACCCGAGTGGATACTGAGCTTGTAGCCAAAGTGACGTGCAAGCTGGCTGTGTACCGTCATTTCCTCGGTAAACTGGGCAAGGTCGCCAATATAGTCTACACCTTTCTGGAATTCACCGCAAAAACGGGGTGCCATCGTTTCAAAGTGCACGCCGCGGCGGAGAAGCTCGTTTGCCACAAAGAAGTGCTGGAGAGGACTTGTGGGCGTGAGCGTTTCGTCAATCGAGATTTCAAAGTCGGAATTATACTTGCCGCCTTTAAAGAATTCTTCGTAGATAGAAACGGCGAAATCAATCGCTTTGCCGTAGATTAAAACGATGCGGCGAAGCTCTTCTTCGGTAAAGGTCAGGGAAATGCCTTCGCCGATGTCAAACGTCTTGCCGAGGTATTCGCCTTCGATTTCTTCGTTCTTTACGTAGGCTGCTGCTACTTCCGCATCGGAATACGAAGCGGCAGCATTGTCAATATGGTCAGAGCAGTCAAGCGTAATCATCGTGTAGCCGAGGTCGAGGGCGTAACGAACGTCCTCTGCACGCTTTAAATGGTCGCCGTCCGCGCCGAAGCCCTTCTGAAAGTCTTCGCGGAAAACGGTGAAGGTTGCACAGTCAAGTACGTCTTCATATGTACGGTCGGTAAGCGTAAGCTCACGCATGGACTGCTGTGCAAGCACCGGATATGCGTCATATTTTTCAAATACGGCGATGTGCCCGGGGGTGGCAATACCGAGACGGTCGCCCACGCCGAAGCTGCGCTCTTTCCCAAGAACACGCGTCGGTGCCGTGAACGGGAAGAGACGACGAAGAACGTCTGCATTTTCATGCGTTTTGGCGGCAACGTATACGGTCTTGCCGTCGATTTCCTTCTTTTCGGCCGCAAAACCAAGGTCGCCCTCTGCGTAAATGGAGGTTACACCGTTCTCTTCTGCCATGTACACGCGAACGCCGTTTGCTTCATGTATGGATTTTTCAAAAATTTTCACGTTGGAGCATCTCCTTTTCGAAAAAGTTTTCAGTTAGGGAAAGTATACCATGTTTAGGAGATAAAGTCAAGGGAAAATATAAGATGCCACAAAATCTTGACAATAGGGGGAAAGTGTTGTATAATAATAGGAAAAAGAAATGTATGGTGGGGTGACGGCATGCAGAAGTTAATTTTGATCATTGAAGACGAAAAACCGATTGTGGATATTTTAAAATTCAATCTGGAACGTGAAAATTATAAGGTCATCTACGCGCTCGACGGCGAAGCAGGGCTTTCACTTGCGCTTTCCAAAGCACCGGACCTCATCCTTCTTGACGTTATGCTTCCCGGGATGGACGGGTTTGACGTTTGCCGCCGCATCCGCGAAAAGAGCCGCGTGCCGATACTCATGCTCACCGCAAGAGATGAAGAGCTCGATAAGGTTTTGGGCCTCGAAATGGGCGCGGATGACTATATTACGAAGCCGTTTGGCGTGCGCGAGCTGATGGCAAGAGTCAAGGCACACCTTCGCCGCATAGATAACACCGAGGAAAAGAGCGGTGAGGTCATTCGCTTTGGCGACTTTTGCATTTTGTGTGACCGCTATGAGATTACGAAGGATGGGCAGGCTGTGGAGCTTACGCTTCGCGAGTTTGAGCTTTTAAAATTTCTTGCAAG
>JAZNJV010000128.1:0-3171 GCA_045578225.1 Clostridia bacterium
ATTACATACCGAAGGGTGTTACCCTTTTGCCAAACACAAGCGGAGCAAGAAATGCCGAGGAAGCAGTAAGAATTGCCCGGCTTGCCCGTGAACTCGGATGCGGAAACTTCGTGAAAATAGAAATCATGCGTGACGCAAAATACCTGCTTCCCGACAATCAGGAAACCATCAAAGCAACGGAAATTCTTGCAAACGAGGGTTTTGTAGTTATGCCGTATATGTATCCGGACTTAAATGTGGCCCGCGATCTTAAAAATGCAGGTGCAGCAACCGTCATGCCTCTTGCGTCTCCTATAGGCTCCAATAAGGGTCTTGCAACCAGAGATTTCATTCAGATTCTCATAGAAGAAGTGGATTTGCCGATTATTGTGGATGCAGGCATCGGTAAGCCTTCTCAAGCGTGTGAAGCTATGGAAATGGGCGCGGCGGCGATTATGGCAAACACAGCACTTGCAACAGCCGGAAATCTCCCGCTTATGGCGGCTGCATTTCGAAAGGCCATTGAAGCAGGGCGAAAAGCATATCTTGCAGGAGTTGGCAGGGTGCTTACAAGAGGGGCATCTGCTTCCGATCCCTTGACGGGATTTTTGCGCGATTAGGGGGCAATAGCATGGAAAATCAATTTTTTGTGGACTCGGAGCACTTATCGCCGCAAGCTTTGGAGAAAAAGCATCGCCTTGAAACAGATCCTTCCGCACGGAAAAACCATATGGAATATATGCCGGGCATGGAAAAGATTGCATCCGATGTGTGCCGGAACGTCATGGAACAGATGCATGCGTTTGACTATAGCAAGTATACCGCAAAAGACGTGAAAACAGCACTTATGCATGAAACTTGTACTATAGAAGATTTCAAAGCACTGTTGTCGCCTGCAGCAGAACCGTTTTTAGAACAGATGGCAGAGAGAGCAAGGCTTGAAACCAGTAAACATTTTGGAAACACGGTGTATCTTTTTACGCCGCTGTATATTGCCAATTACTGCGAAAACTACTGTGTGTACTGCGGGTTTAACTGTTATAACCACATAAACCGAATGAAGCTTTCCTATGCGCAGATGGAAAAGGAAATGCAAGTTATTGCAAACAGCGGTATGGAAGAAATTCTGATTCTAACCGGGGAGAGCCATGCCGAGAGCAATATAGACTATATCGGCGAAGCTTGTAAACTGGCAAGGAAATACTTCCGTATGGTAGGTCTTGAAATCTATCCCGTAAACACCGATGCATATAAGTACCTTCACGAGTGTGGAGCGGACTATGTAACGGTATTTCAGGAAACCTACGATACGGATAAATATGAGCAATTACATCTGCTCGGTCACAAGCGTGTATGGCCGTATCGTTTCGATGCACAGGAGCGCGCTTTAATGGGTGGAATGCGCGGCGTTGCTTTCTCGGCACTTTTAGGCCTTTCGGATTTTAGAAAGGATGCTTTGGCGAGCGCACTTCATGCATATTATTTGCAGAGAAAGTATCCACACGCCGAAATGTCTCTGTCTTGTCCAAGGCTCAGACCGATTATCAATAATGACAAAATTAACCCCTTGGATGTGCACGAAAAACAACTCTGCCAGATTATTTGTGCATACCGTATTTTCCTGCCGTTTGTCGGGATTACAGTATCCTCCCGTGAAAGTGCAAGCTTTAGAAATGGCATAGTAAAAATTGCTGCAACAAAGGTTTCCGCAGGCGTTTCTACGGGAATAGGAGACCACGAAAATAAATATAGCGGCAAAGAAACCGATGCGGCGCAGGGCGATGAACAGTTTGAAATTGATGATAATCGCAGTCTTGAAAAGATGTATAAGGACATTGCCGGCGAAGGCCTACAACCGGTTTTAAATGATTACCTTTATGTATAAGGAGCTGATGAGAATGCGGAAGTTTGATCCAAGTCTGTATTTTATCACAGACAGCACAGGGTATAGCGAAGAAGAATTTCTATATCGCGTGAAGCAAGCACTTATGGGTGGCGCAACACTCGTGCAGCTTCGTGAAAAGGATAAGACAACAAGAGAATATATATCCCTTGCTGAAAAGGTGCATGAAATCACGAAGGGGTATAATGTGCCTCTTATTATTGATGACAGAGTGGATGTGGCACTCGGCGTAAAGGCAGAAGGTGTTCATCTCGGACAAAGTGATATGCAAATTCACACCGCAAGAAAAATTCTCGGCGATGATTTTATTATTGGAGCAACCACTAAAACGGTCTCGCAAGCACTTGAAGCCTTTGAACAGGGCGCAGACTATCTTGGGGTAGGTGCGATTTATCCCACCACAACAAAGGTAAAAACAGTTCTTACATCCACCCAAACTTTGGATGCCATATGCAAGGCAGTACCGATTCCGGTAAATGCTATTGGAGGACTCCATAAAAACAATGTGCAGATACTTGCGGGGATTGGCATCGCCGGCATTTGTGTGGTTTCGGCAATTATGAAAGCCGAGGATCCTAAAACGGAAGCGGAAATTCTGCTTGCATTGGCAAAGGAGCTTACAAAGGAATGATCGAAGGAGCAATATTTGATTTAGACGGAACGATTCTGGATTCTATGTTTATATGGGATACAATCGGCGAAGATTATCTTCGTTCTCTTGGTAAAGAGCCAAAGGAGAACCTGAAAGAAACATTCAAAGCCTTTACTTTGGAACAGGCTGCAGAGTATTACAGAGAGAATTATGGAGTCACCTTATCTGTAAATGAGATTATAGACGGCGTAAACAAAATGGTAGAACGATATTATGCCGAAACTGTAAAACTAAAGCCAGGTATTGAAGTTTTCTTGGAAAAACTCAAAGCCAAAGGTGTAAAAATGTGTATTGCTACAGTTACAGATAAACCTTTAGTAGAAATTTCATTGGATAGACTTGGCGTTAGGGATTATTTTTCTGAAGTATTCACCTGTGCATCGGTGGGACATAGCAAGGAGGAACCTCACATATACCGTGAGGCACAAAATCATCTCGGAACTTCTAAAAAAGAAACAGCTGTATTTGAAGATGTCGTGCATGCTTTGTGAACAGCAAAATCGGATGGTTTTGTGACCATTGGAGTTTTTGATGTTCATGAAGAAAATCAAGAGGAACTTAAAATGATATCAGACTACTATATTGAAAACTATTCAGATTTTGAAAAATTTTGTAATAGTATAAACAAATAAATAAA
>JAZNJV010000129.1:0-5210 GCA_045578225.1 Clostridia bacterium
CTTATCTTTTCAGTCAACTGACCGCCTTCATCATAACCAACATAACCCGGTGGTGAGCCAACAAGACGAGAAACAGTGTGTTTTTCCATATATTCAGACATATCAAAGCGAACGAGAGCTTTTTCATCGCCAAAAACACTTTCAGCAAGTGCTTTACAAAGCTCAGTTTTACCAACGCCTGTAGGGCCTAAAAAGATGAACGAACCAATCGGTCGCTTAGGATCGCGAAGGCCCACTCTGCCGCGGCGAATGGCTCTTGCAGCAGCGCTGACAGCTTCATCTTGTCCTATGACGCGGCGATGCAAAATTTCCTCCATATTCTTAAGACGTTCGCCTTCTTCCTCAGCAAGGCGTTTTACGGGAATGCCTGTCCAGTCCGATACGATTGCTGCAATATCTTCTTCTGTGACGACGTCTGTTTTTATAGCGTTGTTCTTCTGCCACGTATCTCTTTGCTCGGAAAGTGCATCTGTAATTTCTTTTTCACGATCGCGAAGGCTTGCGGCTTTTTCAAATTCCTGATTTTGTACAGCTTCTTCCTTCTCAGTTTTCAGAGCGGCGAGCTGCGTTTCCAGTTCTTTCAATTCTTTCGGCGCCGTCAGCGTTGTAAGCCTTGTGCGCGAGGCCGCTTCATCCATAAGGTCAATGGCCTTATCGGGGAGAAAACGATCTGTGATGTATCTTGCGGAAAGCTTTGCAGCTGCTTCCAATGCTTCATCTGTGATTTTTACCCCATGGTGCGCTTCGTATTTATCGCGGATCCCCGTAAGAATTAAAATGGTTTCCTCAATACTTGGCTCGCCGACGGTTACAGGCTGAAAACGACGTTCAAGAGCTGCATCCTTTTCTACATACTTTCTGTACTCGTTTAATGTGGTTGCCCCAATGACCTGTAGCTCGCCGCGGGAAAGGGAAGGCTTTAAGATGTTCGAGGCATCAATAGCACCTTCTGCAGCACCTGCCCCGATTAGTGTGTGCATTTCGTCGATAAACAAAATGACATTTCCTGCACCTTGAATTTCTTCCATGGCCTTTTTAAGACGTTCTTCAAATTCGCCTCTGTATTTTGCACCGGCGATCATAGAGGAGAGATCTAAGGTGAACACACGCTTATTTTTGAGACTTTCCGGAATGTTGCCGGCGACAATTCGCTGTGCAAGTCCCTCCGCCACAGCAGTTTTACCAACGCCCGGTTCGCCGATAAGGCAAGGATTGTTTTTGGTGCGGCGGGAGAGGATTTGCACTACACGTTCAATCTCTTTATCGCGCCCGATAACGGGGTCGAATTTGCCTTCGCGTGCAAGCTGCGTAAGATCGCGACCAAACTGATCAAGTGTAGGCGTCTTTTTGTTCCCTTTAGGCGCGCTGCCAGACATCTTTGGGGCGCCTTGCATCATCGTGCCATCTTCCTCCGATTGCTGTGCAAGTTCTTTGTAAAGTGCATCAGGGCGAACACCAAGCTCGCTTAAAATGCTAAGTGCCACATTGCTGCCTTCGCGCAATATAGCCATTAGAATATGTTCGGTTCCGATGTACTGTGCCCCCAGCCGTGCGGATTCGGAATAGCTAAGAGTCAAAATTTTCTTCGTTCTAGGCGTAAACCCCATAAACTGTACTTCTTTGCCGGGGTTCGTTTCAATCATTTCAGAGAGAGTTTGCACGACCTCTTTGTCGGTCACTCCTGCGGCAGATAAGGCAGAATGCGCCATGCCGCTGCCTTCGCGAAGGAGGCCAATTAAAAGATGTTCGCTACCAAGATAATTGTGCCCAAGGGAGGCGGCGGCCTCCTGTGCAAGACGAATTGCATCCTTTGCTTTCCCAGTGAAGCGTTCGTTTAAATCCATATATATTCACTCCTTTACAGTATAGTTTCTTTAATGATTTTTGCCCTTTTAATATCGCGCGCTTCCGCCGTCATGGAGGCAGAAGCGCCGGCAATGTTTGCAGGCATGGTAACCACCATAAGCGACGTAAGCTTTTCAAAGGGGATTGGTGTTAGTATACCCAAATATATGCCAAGACGAACATCGCTGATTAAATTTAGCATTTCTTTTCCGCTAATCATGTATGCGTGACGCATGGCTCCATAACTTCTTGTGATTCTGTCAATTAGTTTGGCCGGCACATCCTGCGCGAGCTGTTTTCGAAGAGACAGCTCCACCTCGCACACCGAAGAAACAAGCTTGTTAAACCGTTCGATAAGCTCTTCCTCAGAGGCACCAAGGGTAATTTGGTTCGAGATTTGATAGAAGTTTCCTTGCGCATCACTGCCTTCGCCATAGAGACCTCGCACAGCCATACCCGATTTTGCCGCCTGCGACAAAAGACCGGAAATGCGCCCGGTAACAGAAATGGCAGGGAGATGCACCATTGCGGAAACGCGAAGACCCGTGCCGGTGTTTGTGGGACAGCTTGTAAGATAGCCGTACTTTTCGTGAAAAGCAAAATCAAGGCTTTCTCCGAGAAGATCATCAATTCGATTCGCCATATCCCATGCTTCATCCGGCGTAAAACCGGAAGAGAGACATTGGATGCGAATGTGATCCTCTTCATTCACCATAATGGAAATGCTTTCTTCTTTATTGATAATGGCAGCACGCGGGAAATTCCCACCGGTAAGATCGGGGCTTATCAAATGCTTTTCAATAAGTGCCTGTTGCTTTAGCGGGGAAAGCTTATGAATTTTATGCAGTGTAAAGTCTTTCGAGATAGGGGCGAGTGCTGCCCACACAAGGTCAATAGTCTTTTCTGCATCTTCGGGCGTGAGCTTGCCACCAAAAGGATATCCGCTTATGTTTCGGGCAAGACGTACGCGCGTGCTGATAATAATATCGTTTTTGGGGCCGGCGTTTTGATACCATGTCATTTCGCGTCACCTCCATCCATCTCGCGGATTTTATCGCGAAGGTCGGCTGCTTTTTCAAACTCTTCATTTAAAATTGCCTCTTGCAGCTGACGGCGAAGCTTCTCTGCTTCGCGCTTCATGCGCAGGGCGCTGTCGGCCTTTTTGGGGAGTTTTCCCGTATGCACTGCGGCGCCATGTACTTTCTTCAAAACAGGCTCTAAAAAGCTTTGGAAATGTGTGTAACATTTTTCGCAGCCAATACGCTTTGTAGCCTTATACTCCTCGTATGTTTCGCCGCACCCGGGGCAACGAGAGTGCCCCGCAATATTCGGCGTCAAAAGATTAAAAAAGTCGGTCATAAACGTATTATTCGTGCCAAGGTATCCCATTTGCGCAGCGCAGCTCTGACACACGTGCATTTCTGTTTTTTTGCCGTTGATATTTTGCTTTAAATGGAGACTGGCAAGATTCATTCCGCATTTTTCACATAACATATAAAACACTCCTTTACAGCGAAATACTAAGTAGCATATTTTTTAGTAGCGCGGCCCTTGTTCGGTCGCGCAAGGGAAGGGGGAGCGGCAATTTATTTTCCGCAAGACCCGATAAAATTATGCGACCTTCTCGCAGGGTTATGCATTCATTCGCCACCATATTTTTTACAAGCACGGTAGCCGTTTGAAAGCTGATGCTGTCGCCGATGCTGTTAATAATATGCATCATGTATGCCGAACTTTCCCGCGGTGCTACACGGCTTATGCGCAAATATCCACCGCCACCACGCTTGCTTTCCACAAGATAACCGCGTTCATTTGTAAAACGCGTGCGAATTACGTAGTTGATTTGTGAGGGGACACATCCAAAATGGTCTGCAATCGTTTTACGCTGAATTTCCAGCGTGCCGTCACAATTTCGCATCTTTTCTTCCAAAAACTGCTCAATAATATCTGAAATCCCCATGCTCACACCTCCTTGCTTTGACTTTGACTAACTTTGACCTTAAATAGAGTATAGCACGTAGAAAAAATGTTGTCAAGCATTTTAAAGAAAATTTTTACAAAGCAAAAAGGCGCACATATAAATCGTGCGCCTTAAATTACTTTTCTATATTAGGGAGAATGCTAACTTCGCCGGAGGCTAGTTTTTTGACCGTGCCGTCAGAAAGCTCTACCGAGAGAGCGAGATCATCTTCTATGCCAAGTACCTTGGCAGGGTAGCGTGCGTCACCACATAAAACTTCCACCGTGCGACCGGTTAAAAAGCTTCTTTTTTTGTAAGGCTCTATATACGCCTTGTCTTTAAAATGCGTATAATAGGCAAAAAAACGTTCTAAAATGCCTGCGGCAAGGCGGCTTCTGGCGCTTTTTAAAGGTGCCTCCAAAAGAGAACCTGCGATATTCTCAATAGGGGTGGGAAAACCACCTTTTGGCGAAAGCAAATTCACTCCAATTCCTACGATCACATAGGAGAGATTTCCTTTCTCATCAAAAGCGGATTCTGTCAAAATACCGCATACTTTCTTCCCCTTATAGTATACATCATTTACCCATTTGATATCTACAGTATCACAAAGCAAAGCCTCCGCAGTTTCCGCCACTGCAACTGCTGCAATTGTAGTGAGATGTAGCGCATCTTTTGGAGAAAGCGTTGGGCGGAGAATGAAGCTCATGTAAAGTCCCGTACCCTCCGGGGAATAGAACTGCCTATCCATTCTGCCGCGGCCGCGCGTTTGCTTTTCGGCAATGCAGACAGTTCCCTCCGGCGCACCGCAAGTTGCCATTTCCTTCGCGGTCGTATTCGTGGAAGGAAGACAAGAAAAAATGCGAATTTTTTCTTTCGGCATGGGATAAAATTTAACAATTTCCTCCGCAGAAAGGGGATCGTCAGCAGCACCGAGCATATACCCGCGATTTGTGCAGCCGGAAATCTCAAACCCTTCTTTCCGTAACTCTTCAATATACTTATACACCGTGCTCTGGCGAACACCCAAGCGACGCGATAAAGTTTGGGCCGAAATATAATCGGAAGAATAGAAAAATAATAGTTTTAAAAGTTCTTCTTTGGAAGACATGAAGAAGACCTCCTTTGCCACAACCAGTATACCAAACTTGCAGAGAAATGTCAAATGTTGTGAAAAAAACGGGATAGGCATAAAAAAATGCAAAAAATACGCAAAATCTATTGACAAATTACACAAAATATGCTTTAATAATAAGCGTTTACAAAAAGTAAACAAAAAGTATATTTTTTTTAAATTTCAGAAGAAATGAATGGGACAGATCGTATGATTAAAATCGGCGATAAAATCAGGAATTTACGGCTTAAGAACAATTTAACACAATCTGAGCTCGGAAATCGGTGCGAT
>JAZNJV010000130.1:0-3512 GCA_045578225.1 Clostridia bacterium
GATCCGACTTTGTCACCGTCAAGGAACCGAAATCCAAGGCGGGTATGCGGCAGGTGCCCATCCCGAACCGCCTGATGGAGATGCTGCAATCTGCACCGCGCACCCACGCGCTCATCTGCCCCAGCGCGGAGGGAAAGCTCATGAGCGACACCGCCTACCGCCGGGGATGGAACAGCTATCTGTACTACCTCAACCTGCAGGCGGGCGGACGCGCCTACACGCCGGGGCATCCGAAGGTGCAGGTCATCGACAACATCACCGCGCACATGCTGCGGCACAGCTATGCAACCATGCTCTACGATGCGGGCGTGGATGTAAAGAGCGCGCAGCTGTTCCTCGGGCACGCAAGCCTTGAGATGACGCTGGGCATCTACACCCATCTTTCCCGCTTCAAGCAGAACGCCGCCATCGATTCGCTGAACGCGCATCTGGATAAGCCGTAATCTTCCGTGGCTATACTACATTTTTACTACACACTCTGTAGTAAATCCTGTAGTAAACCAGACTTTTATGGAAACTATGGACAGGATAGAAATGCAGAAAAAGCCCGTAAACAGGGACTTTTTCAGTAATTATCTATGGGTTTGCCCATGATAGGGCATGTGCCTCCTAAGCGGAAGGTCGCGCGTTCGAATCGCGCCGGGTGTGCCAAACAAAAAAGCCATCGGAAGATCGCTTTTTTGTTTGCCCGGCTGCAGATGAGAACGCGCGTGAGATACCGGAGACTTCAAAAATTCGAGCCACAGGCGATGGATTTTTGTTAGTCGGAGGGATACCCTTGGGTAATCGCGCCGGGTGTGCCACGTCGTCGCGGACTACACTTAGTTCGCGACGATTTTTATTAAAAATCATCTCTCACCCGTTCCGTCGCTCCTCCTTCCCGCAAAAAGTCACGCTTGCTGCGGCTGTTCGCTTGCAAGCGCGCTCACAACGCCGCCGCTGCGCTACCAACTTTTTGCGGTTTGTGCCCGCCTTCACAGAAATAGCAGCATAATATAAAAGCCATCGGAAGATGGCTTTTTTGTTTGCCGCGGCAGCAGATGAGAACGCGCCGTGAGATACCGGAGACTTCAAAAATTCGAGCCTTAGGCGATGAATTTTTGTTAGTCGGAGGGATACCCTTGGGTAATCGCGCCGGGTGTGCCAAAAAGTGCCGAGAAATCAAGGCTTCTCGGCACTTTTATTTTTTTCTCAATCATTTTTCTTGAGTAAGTTTTATTGTTTTTGGGAAGCAAATCAAAATCGAACTTTTACCGTTACCTGTCAATGTTCTTGCTAATTGCGATTAGCAGAAAAACAGTGTTTTGCTAATCGCCTGCTAATCGGATTTTTAGCAAAAATCTGCTAATTTACACAGGCGTATGTTCTATCCATAGACTTTAGGACTGAATAACCGAGAAAAATATGTTATAATTATTGCGGCAAAAATATGACTAAAAATTAACCAAAAGCAATTTCGTTCCACTATATAAATGAAATCACCGGTGATGATGAAGCAAAGGAGGTGTAGAATTGGATAAGAAAGAACTTGATGCAAAGGTTGAAGAGATAGCAAAGGCTCTTTTGTCTTACTGCAGCGCCCGAACGTCGAACCATTTTGAAGCTGAAGATTTGGCTCAAGATATTATTTTGGAGATATATAAATCCTCCAGTAACATCCGGAATGTTGATGCGGTATATGGCTTCATGTGGGCGGTTGCAGGCAATGTTTATAAACAGTGGTGTAAAAACAAAGCAAGAAGCAAAGAATGCGAGATGACGGACAATTTGCCCGATGTGGCAGAACCGTTAGCAGAAGATGATTCTACGTTGTATCTACTTCGTCGTGAATTGACGTTACTCTCTGAAAAATATCGAAAAGCTGTTGTTTTGTACTACATTGAAAACAAGTCTTGTTCGGAAATATCCAATCGCCTCTCAATCAGTGAAAGCATGGTAAAATACCTGCTTTTCAAATCACGACAAATTCTGAAAGAAGGTATGAGTATGGAACGAAACTACGGTCAACAGAGTTATAACCCTAAAGGACTTTCGCTCTTGTTTTGGGGCAATGGTGCGAATCGCTATTATTACTTGTGTGATAGCAAAATATCACAGAATATTTTATTTGCGTGCTATAACGATAAACTCAGTGCGGAGCAAATCAGTCTGGAGATTGGCGTCTCTCTTCCGTATATGGAGGATAAACTGGCGGAACTTTGCGAATATGATCTTCTGAAAAAAGACGGAAACAGGTATTACACTAGCATTGTAATCTTTACAAGAGACTTTTCTAAAGAAGCAAATAACAAAACGGCCCAGCTAAGAGAAAAGATTGCGGATATGCTAACTGATGCCGTTGCCAAATATGAAAAAGATGTCCGTGCGATCGGCTTTTATGGAGCTGATATGAGTGGCAATTCCTTTGCATGGCAAATGGTAAGTTTTATTCTCTATAGATCAATAGAAATTCTGCAGAATAAGATTAAGGTAGTTTATCCTAAGGACAAATTTGGTACCGAATGCTTTATCTGGGGCGTTGAGACCAGCGGGCAGACCTCATGGGAATCGGAGTTTGGCTTTGGTATTTCCAATGTTGTAAATAGTGCCGGAGATTATGTGCAGTTTATGGATTTCCCTATCAATGGAGAAATGGTACATCGTTACTGCTTTAATCGACAAAATGTAACTAATGTGTTCCTGGATATTGCTAAAAGCAACACTGAGCTTTTCAGTGATAACGACAAAGCTTTAGCAGCAGACATGGTTCGTAAGGGTTATGTTATTTCAAATGATGAAGGTCTTTTTGTAAATGCACCGGTCTTTACGAAAGAACAGCACGATGCATTGAAAAATATTTTTGCTGACACAGCTGCTCAAATTGCAGATGAAGCTGAGAAGTTGATGGAGACGGTTACAAAGATTTTGAAGGACCATATTCCTGTACACTTGAAGAAACTTGCAAAGGATATGGCCTATCTTCGTTTGTTTGAAGATGCTATATCTGCCCCTGCTGCAATTTTGTATGACCGCAAATATTTACTGCCGTATAATGGAAACGGCATTCTTCCGACTACTTATGTTATTCTCAAATAGCGGCATACGGTAAAACACAAAAAGTAATTGGCAAGAAGATAAAGGGAAACGGACGCGTATATTACCTTTACCCTGAAATCATCTCTCTTGCTAATTGCTTGCTAATTAAACAAGCTAAAACAACATAAAATCAGTGGTGACGGCGTAACACACAAAAACACTTTAACCTTAAAAATCCCCTGACAGCAGGGGATTTTTAGGTATTATAAGGGATACGAGCGTTGTTTCTCTCGGTATCTCCTAAGCGGAAGGTCGCGCGTTCGAATCGCGCCGGGTGTGCCAAACAAAAAGCCATCGGAAGATGGCTTTTTTGTTTGCGGTAAAATGCGGGCGGATAATCGTGCAAAGTGCGTAAAAAGCCAGAGAAACAGGCGCTTTTCCGGTTTTTTGCTTTTCAAAACCATACGCCATATTCTGCTGCAGCGATGCAAAAACCG
>JAZNJV010000131.1:0-3378 GCA_045578225.1 Clostridia bacterium
GGCAGAAGGCGTGTCGGTACAAGTTTAGGCCATGCATAGCATTTCTTGAATGCTTCCGCATACGGTACGCCACACTGCAGGCCGCGGAACTTTGCACATGTTTTTACGAAATCTGCAAAGTCAATATTATCATGGTCACGCATCCACTTCATCTGGCTTTCGTGACATTCGAGCATTTCCATCTTAAGGTCAATCGTGTCGGTAATGTCTACATATTCTGTCGGCATAAAGTTAATAC
The DNA here is from genome assembly GCA_045578225.1 of Clostridia bacterium. Lineage (GTDB taxonomy): Bacteria > Bacillota > Clostridia > UMGS1883 > UMGS1540 > SIG447. The sequence continues at coordinate 239 of JAZNJV010000131.1, forward strand.
CGGCGAGCGTGTCCATATAGTAAATGGGCGTCAACGCTGCGGTGCCCGGCACGCTTGTTTCATAGTGACCTACGCTTGCGGCAAAAGAAGCGTCAAATACGAGCTTACTTACCGCGGTATGGTCAGGCATATAATCCTGGGGCGAATGTGTGATGATAACGTCCGGCTGTTCAGCGCGGATTACATCCACAATCTTATCTCTCTGCGCCTTGTCTTCAGCGTATACCATAACGTCGCCGATATCGCAGGTGATAACGCGAATGCCGGCAAGGCGCCCTGCCTTCTTCGCTTCCTCCGCGCGCATGGCACGAAGCTCGTCCGGCTGTATAATGGCGTGGCCTAAATTTCCGTTTGCCACGTGGCATACTACAACTTCATGTCCTTCTTTTACATACTTTGCCATGGTACCGGCGCATGCTACCTCAATGTCATCCGGATGGCATCCAAATGCAAGAACCTTCATTTTGTCCTCTTCCTTTCCCGCTGCCTTTCGGCGGCATTTTTATCAGTATATCATATTTTCGGCTGTATTTGCATGTGTAGACTGCCCAAATCTTTGGAAAAATTTTGTACGTTTTGACGAATATCTCAGAGCTTCACCACCGGAAGGCTATGGTTTTCAAGTAGCCGCGGCACCATAAGCTCCATCGGCACGCCCTCTCTCACCGGGACGCCCTGCTCCTTGGCCGTGCGGATGGCTGTAAACACAAAGTCCGCCGCTTTTCCTGCCGCTTCGCAAAGCTCTCTGCCCGACAAAAGCGCGCCCGTAAGTACAGATGTAAATAAATCGCCCGTGCCGGGGTAATGCGTATGGATATACGGGTTTTCGATTTTATACATCGCATCGCTTTTTTTATCGTAGACGAGAACGGCTACCGTTTTGCCGCACGGCACACCCGTGATGACAACGGCACCCCCGGGGAGCTTCTCCGCGCAGCGCCGCGCGCACGCGAGATTTTCCTCCATCGGCACGCCCGATAAAAAGCAGGCCTCTGTAAGGTTCGGGGTGATGACGTCTGCACGCTCTATAAGCTGCGACATAGCCTCCGCCATCTTCGCATCAAAGCAGTCATAGCACTTACCGTCATCGGCAAAAACGGGGTCTACTACGACGAGGGGTGCGCGCGTTTCCGAAACGAAATCACACGTCACCTCCACGCCCTTGGCAGAGCCGATAAATCCTGTATAAATACAATCAAATTCGCATTCTTCTTTTTTCCAATGGGCAAAGAGGCGGGAGAGAAACGGCGTCATATCCTCCATCGCATAGCCGGTGTAAAAACCGGTGATGGAAGAAAGCACCGCCGTCGGCGCAGGGCATGCTTGATGGCCCATAACACTTAAAGTGGGCATCACCACCGTAAGTGAGCTTCGCCCAAAGCCGGCAATATCATGAATCGCCGCCACTTTTTTGGGAATGCCTAGTTTTCTTTCCATTTTATTCTCCAAGTTGTTTTTCGTAAGCGGCTTCGCCTTCTATAAAGGTAAACGAAACCTCTGTTTTATATTCTTCGCCACTTGCAAGGGTGGTAAGCGTGCCATTTTTCCGCATCACGTCGCGCCCGTCGGGGGTGCAGTTGCCGGGCTCAAGACCGAGCACGTACTCGCCCTCGCCCATCATCTTCCACTCTGTGAAGAAGCCGAGTGTGTCTTTTTTGTAGTGCATGACCATGCCGCGGCCAATGGTAGAATTGTAAATGCCGCAGGCAGAGACGCCATCGCGTTCTTTTGTATCGTGGTAGAAGCAACGCTCCGTGTACCCTTTTTGCGGTTTTTCCATCTCAAGGCACGTGGGAATATCGCCCGCAGCCAGCGCATCGCGGCCACGAATTCCACTCGACGGAATGTCCACGCGCGCAGTCTCTGAAAGAAGCGGGTACCCCATATTGCAGTGGTATAATAAAAGAAGCGGAGACGGGGTGCTTCCGATGTTCGTAATCGTATCGGAAAGCGTGATTTTGTTTTCTTTCTTTGAAACGGTATATTTTCTCACAAGACGAAGCTTATGGGCAAACAGCGCCGCATCGTGCACTTCGGCTTCGATGATGATGGCGTCATCCTCCTCAAAAGCCGCGTGGCGAATGGAGGGCGTGTTCGAAATCGTGCCGTGGAGCGGCAGCTCCTCCCCTTCGTCCGTGCAAGGACTTCCTACCGCGGTAAGACCGCACGTTGTGAAAAAGCCTGCCGTGAAGGACTTTAAGAAGCCTGCGCCCTTGCCGTCATAGTATGCGGGATGTACGTATCCAGAGGGTGCGAAATACCCCATATTGACGCCGCCCGCCGAAAGACGGGAAATATCAGCACATCTATCGAGCGAAATTTCAAAGTCGAGACCCTTGCCGTTTCGAACAGAAAGCATTCGCATACCGTCCCCGCGGCCGCCCGTGAGTCTATATTCCTGCACACCGGAAAGCTGTGCGCTATGTCCAATATAAGGATTCATTCTCTCTCGCCCCTTTTTGGTTTCTTTTTCCTTATTATACTATAAAAAAATCACGAAGTCAATAAAAAGCACCGCCTATACGCGGTGCTTTTCTTATCTTTTTTCTCTTACAGACTTCCTTCAATGGTAACTGTTTGATTTGCCTCGTTCCAGCCAACCGTAAGCCCCATCTTCTCCGCAATGAAACGAATCGGCATGAAGGTTCTGTCTTTTATAATGACAGGCTCCACGTCCATAGTGTATGCCTTGCCATCCACAACCGCTTTGCGGCTTCCAATCCAAAAGTCCATTTCTGTGTCACCCGCATAAATGGTTACCTTGTTTTCAATTTCATCCCAGACCACATATGCGCCAAAGCTTTCCATAATCATGCGGATGGGCAGCAATGTTCTTGCGTTCCGAATAACAGGAGCTGTCCCTCTGCCGGGATCTATTTCCGTCTCCACACCGTCCACATACATCTCGGGAATACCGATTTGCAGTTTCAGCGTTTTTTTCTTTGAAGCAGGATAACATTCTTTACAGTCAGTCATTTTCTTTGTATCATTTTTATATTGAATATCCCCACATTCGCATACAAGATACTTCTTATGCGGATGCACGGTTTCGTATTTTGTTACGTAGCTGTGCTCGTGCGGATAGCATTCCTCGCAGCCTTTTATTTTTTTCGTTTTGCCGGTGTACTGCGCCTCGCCGC
>JAZNJV010000132.1:0-3584 GCA_045578225.1 Clostridia bacterium
ATATGAACGGACTGCCTTCTATGCTGTACGGCGACGGCCTCGGGAAAACGACACAGGTGCAGTTCGGGGGATACAACCACACGTCCGCCTCTGCCGAAGGGGAAATATGGGACATGGAAAACCTTACGAGTGATTTATATCCCATCCTCTCCCCGAGAAAACCGAGAAAACTTTTTTTAGAAGCGGATGAAGACGTACAGGCCTGGTACGCCTTTGACGGGCGCCATTATCTTGTGGGAAAAGATGCGTTTTACGAATACTTTCCCGAGGAGGGGCGGCGCGAGGCGCTCCTCTCCCTTTCAGAGGGCGAGAAGGTGTGCACAGCGTTTGGTGCGTACATTCTGCTTTTCCCCGACAAAAAATACTACAATGTGAAAACGGCGGAGAGCGGAAGCCTTGAAGCGGCATGGACGGGCGCGGCCAAAATTCAAAACGGCACATATGCAGAGAAGGAGGCCGCGGCCAACACGATATATGCAGAAGGCGCAAACTGGGAGAAAATTTTCCGCGTGGGCGATGCGGTGGAGATTTCCGGCTGTGCGGTACATAAGGAGAACAACGTGCAGAGTATCGTGCGCGAGATAGAGGGGGATGCACTTCGTTTTTACGAAAACAGCTTTACGATAGGCGAAGGGGGAGACGCGGAAGAAGCTATTGTGCTTCGAAGAAATGTACCCGATATGGACTTTATGTGCGCGAACGAAAACCGCGTTTGGGGTTGCCGAGGCGATACCATTTACGCTTCGAAGCTCGGGGATCCTTTCAACTGGAATGTGTTTGACGGGATTTCCACCGACAGCTTTGCCGCCGACACGGGAAGCTTTGGAGACTTTACGGGATGCGCGAGCCTTCTCGGGTACCCTTGCTTTTTCAAAGAGGAACATATCTACAAGGTGTACGGCGACAGGGCGCAAAACTTTCAGATACTCGGAAGCGCGACGATGGGCATCGCAAAGGGAAGCGGAAAAAGCGCGGCGATTGCAGGCGAGATGCTCTTCTACCTTTCACGTGGCGGCGTGGCAGTATACACAGGCGGTACGCCGCAGCTCATCGCTGCGCCTTTCGGGATGGAGAAATACAAAAATGCCGTCGGCGGCAGCGACGGCATCAAATACTATATTTCGATGGAGGATATGCAGGGAAAATACCACACCTTTTCGTATGACACGGAAAAAAGGATGTGGCATCGGGAGGACGGAGAAAAAGTGTTCTCCTTTTCGTGGGACGGGCAGAGGCTTATTCGCCTTCGGGCGGACGGCGCCTGGTGCGACGGGGAGACGGACGGCGAGGACGGCGAGCGCTTTGTGGAAAGCTTTGCGGAGTTTGGCGATTTTACGGGCGGCTCCCCGGATAAAAAGGGCGTGGCAAAGCTGCAGATGCGCGCGGAGCTTTCGGAAGGGGCGGTCTTACGAATTCTTGCGCAGTTTGATTCTGACGGCGTGTGGCGCGAGGTGAAGACGGTGCGCGCCGAGAAAAAGCGAAGCTTTTATCTTCCTATCATTCCGCGCCGGTGCGACCATTTCCGGCTTCGCATTGAAGGTGTGGGGATGTGGAAAATCTATTCTATAACACAGGAAACATACGCGGGGAGCGAATTATAAGGAGGGTTTTAGATGAATATCACGTACGAGGATTTTGAAAAAGCGGCAAAGGGCAGAGGCTTATTTGAACGGTTTTCGGATTTTGACTTGAAGCTTGCAAGGGAAAATCCGGACGCAGGGATGCAGATTTTAAACTATAAGACGGACTACTACGCCGCGGAAACGGACGAGGCAAGGGCGATGGCAAACCAGGGCGCGGAGGCAGTCCGCAAAAAGTATGGCGGGTATACAGGCGGCGCCGCGGGAGACTGGTACTACAAGGAACCGGTGAGCGATGCGACGTCTTCCTTCCCGACAGTATCGGGCAAGGTACAGAGTGCGGCGGATAAAGTGGTAAACTATGAGCCGTTTACATATGACGAGGAGGCGCCGACATATGTGAGCCGAAACGACCGTGACATGCAGAAAATTCGCAACGAGATTTTAAACCGCGACCCGTTTACCTATGATGCGGAGACGGACCCGCGCTTTGCGCAGTATAAAAAGCAGTATACACGCGAAGGCCGGCGCGCGACAGAGGACGCGATGGGCGTCGCGGCGGCGATGACGGGCGGCATTCCTTCTTCCTATGCGATGACGGCCGCGGCACAGGCGGGGAATCAATATGCGGCGGCGCTTTCGGATAAAATTCCGGAGCTTTACGAGGCGGCGTACAACCAGTATATGAACGAGCACGCGATGAAAATACAGGATTTGGATGTATTGCGGGCGCTCGAAGAAAGCGACTATCAAAAGCACCGCGATAAAGTCCAGGACTACAGGGATGGGCGTAACTTCGCGTACGATGTTTGGGCGGGCGAACGCGACAGACTTGTCAGCGATGCGGATATTCTGAAGACCATAGATGACAGCAAATACGAGCGTTTCACGGAAGAACGGGCGTACCAAGACCAGAAGGAGCGAGAGGCACTGGAAAGAGAGAACGCAGAAAAGGAAGAGAGATTGGCGCTTGGCAAAGAGGCGCTGGAGGTAGGGGATACAAAGCGCTTACAAGCACTTGGCATTGATACGAGCCTGTACGATGACGAACTGAAGCGGAACGCGGCCACGGAGGAGCTGAGGCTTGCACTTGCCAGAAACGAGGCGGGCGATCCGAGTCTTATCAACGCCATTTTGCAAAGAGGCACGGACGCCACCCCGCAAACGCTTCCACTCCCGGCGCCGCAGACACAGCCGAAGACGGTAGAAAATACGGTGCTTCCGAATGCTACAGTCGCAAACTGGGCTGAAAAAATAAACGGATATGTATCTGAAAACTACGACGGCCAACAGGGTATGAAAAAAATGGCGGAAGGACAATACGAGCCGGACTTTGCGAGCATGGAGTTTATCATAGGGCAGGTAGACGCGGCAAAAGACCTTACACCGGAGCAGAAGGTATACCTTCTGAAAAAACTGGGAATCGATGTAGAGGACCAGAAGGTGGCGAACATTATAATGCAGAGGCAAATGGATGCGAGCGCCAGAAGACAGTAGAAGGTGCTAACAAATAAGGAGGACGAATATGGGAGGAAGCGGCGATTTATATAAATACCTAAAGGAAAAAGGGCACGCGTCCGTGCAGGCGAAGCTGCATGCGGCGGGCGGGACGATGAAATATTTGGGAAAAGAGGAGGAACCTGCCTACAGAAACTATAACAGCGCATTTATAAACACGACAGAAACGCGAGATGAGTTTGATAGCCGCATTCGCAGCGGAAAGAAAAAAGGAGACGAGATTGCGGCTACGCCGTACAGCAGAGTGTCTAAGCTTTCGGATGCATTGCGAACGCAGCAAAGCGTGACGGAGCGTGCGGAAGCAGCGTATTCTGCGGCTGTGATAAAGGGAAATCACGAAGAAATACAGACAACGGCAAGGTCATTTATCCAAGAATTAAAGCGGTACAATAGTATTTCTGCGGAGCATCAAACTGCGCAAAAGGACTGGGCAGAAGGTACTCGCACAGATGTTGACTTAATTAAAGAGGATATTAAAGGGATTAC
>JAZNJV010000133.1:0-4445 GCA_045578225.1 Clostridia bacterium
TGATTTTTGCGCTGCGCATCATTGCTTGCCGCACGTGACCTTTCACGGCTTGCGGCATACTATGGCAAGCCACGCCTTGCAAGACGGAACGGCACTTTCTGTTGTTTCCGCTATTTTAGGGCATGCGCAAACTTCCACTACTGCAAATATTTATGTGCATGCTTTGGAAGGTTGGAATTCTGCCGCCATTGACCGCATGAGCAAAAAAGTGTGCAATGAAGTGTGCAATGACTTTGAAAGTGAAGTTTTTCCCGAAAACGAAAAAAACGCTGAAACCCTTGAAAGGTCAGCGTTTTTCCGTGGTGATCCATCGGGGATTCGAACCCCGGACACCTTGATTAAAAGTCAAGTGCTCTGCCGACTGAGCTAATGGATCATGTGGCTGGGCTGGCTGGACTCGAACCAACGAATGCAGGAGTCAAAGTCCTGTGCCTTACCGACTTGGCTACAGCCCAATAAGTGGGGTGGATAGTCGGATTCGAACCGACGGCCTCTAGAGCCACAATCTAGCGCTCTAACCAACTGAGCTATACCCACCATATTGGCGCGCCTGAAGAGACTCGAACTCCTGGCCCACTGCTTAGAAGGCAGTTGCTCTATCCTGCTGAGCTACAGGCGCATGCTATATTGGAGCGGGTGATGGGAATCGAACCCACGCGATCAGCTTGGAAGGCTGAGATTCTACCATTGAACTACACCCGCAGGAACCGGACTTGATAAAGTATAGCAGAAACCAGCTAAATTGTCAAGAGTTTTCTTCCAAAATAATCAAAAATATTTAAAAATCGGGCATTCCCAATCCCTTTATGCATATTTTGTTCCCTCTTCCACTATACTATCCATGAAAGAGGTGATTTTAGTATGCGGAAAACTACCCGCACCTATATCGTATCCATTCTCATTGCACTTTTTGTAGGGGCTCTCTCGGGCTTCTTAACAAAAGACAGCATGGAAAACTTTGCAGCGCTTGCAAAGCCACCACTCGCGCCTCCCGGTTGGCTCTTTCCCGTTGTATGGACGATTCTATTCATACTTATGGGCATTGGCGCCGCCATGGTGTATCTTTCTGAAAGCCCGCACCGCGAAAAGGCGCTTCGGGTGTATGCCGTACAGCTCGTCGTAAACTTCCTGTGGTCGATTATCTTTTTTAACCTTGAGGCGCGGCTTTTTGCCTTCTTCTGGCTCCTTCTCCTACTCGCGCTTGTTATTTGGATGTTTTTCCTGTTTCGAAAAATCCGGCCGGCGGCCGCCTATCTCCAAATTCCGTATCTATTATGGCTTCTCTTCGCCGCCTATCTCAATTTTGGAATCTGGTTTTTAAACCGCTGACAGTTCCATTCTTTTTTGCTGTACCAAAAAATTACGGGCGGCTACGGTGTCGGTATCCAGCACAGACCCTTTTTGCAGTACATGCGAAATCGTTTGGTTAATAGACAAAATCAGGGCTTCGTCGATGTCTTCCATGGCAATTCGGCGAAGCTCTTCGACGTTCGGCACATTCCGCCCCGGCTCAATGATATCCGAGAGATAAATGATTTTTGTAAGGAGCGGCATATCTTCATGCCCTGTAGTGTGATAGTATATGGCCTCTAAAATCTCACTATCCGAAACGCCAAATTCAGTTTTGGCAATATGCGCCCCGAGATACGAATGGACAAGTCCCTTTTCTATGTAACATACGGGCTTTAGAGAAATGCCTGCCTCGTCGCACATGCGAAACGCCTCCGACTTAGGAATATCTTTCGCGCAATCATGTAAAACACCGGCAATGCGCGCCTTTTCGGTATCTACGCCGTATCTCTCTGCCAAAAGCACTGCGGTGTCACGAACGCCAAGCGAATGCAAAAACCGTTTTTCGCTCACCATGCCGCGCAGTTTTTCTATCATGGCCTGTTCTGTCATAGTATCCCCCTCAAGCTGTACAATCTGTTTTCTTCTATGTATTCTGCCACGCCCGGTGGAAGGAGCGCGCCTACGCTTTCGCCTTCGGCGAGGGCCGCACGCACATCCGTGGACGAAATTTGTACTTTCGGTATTTTCACGTATAAGGCATCGAGCGGTGGCAGTATTCCTTCGCGGGTTACCACTACAAACTCCGCCACCTTGCGAATTCGCTCGGGCATGCGCCAGGTATGAAGCTGTGCATACGCTTCATCCCCGATTAAAAAATACAGTTTTGCCCGTGGAAACTCCTCTGCAAAATGCTCTACAGTAAGATACGAATAGCTTGTGCCTTCCTTCATAATTTCATAATTGGAAACTACAAAGCGCGCATCGCCCTCTGTTGCTTTTTCGAGCATGCGAAGCCTATGCACCCCGTCCGCAAAACAGCCTTTTTTATGCGGTGGAATATGCGCCGGTATGAAAATGACGCGGTCAAGACATAGGGCATCCGCTACGGATTCTGCAAGGTGCAAATGCCCCAGGTGTACCGGATCAAACATGCCACCAAAGAGACCAATTCGTTCCATCTTTTTCCCCTACTCTACAAAGTCAAATTCCATATCGCCAAACACAACTGTGTTGCCTTCCTGGATGCCCTTTTCGCGAAGCGCGTCAATGATGCCGTGCGCCTTTATGGCACGCTGGAAGTAGTGGACAGATTCGTCTTCACCAAAGTTAATGCCACGCAAGAGCTTATCCACATACGGGCCGGAAACGGTGTACACATCGTTTTCTACCGTAATTTCATACGCAGTATAATCGATAACTTCTTCCTCGATTTCCTCCGCCTCATACACGGGCATTGGCCCAAGCGTATCGAGCATTTCTGCTATATGCTTCATAAGAGCATCTACCCCTTCGCCTGTGGCGGCGCTGATGGGAAAATACGAATATCCCGATTCCACTGCAAACTGCGCGAATTCTTCCGCTTTTTCGCTCGGCAAATCGCTCTTATTGCCTGCAATGACCTGTGGACGGAGAAGAAGTTCGGGGTTATACAGTTCAAGTTCGCGGCAAATGGCCTCAAAGTCATCGAGAGGGTCACGCCCTTCAATGCCGGAGGCATCCACTACATGAATAATGACGCGTGTTCTTTCAATATGGCGTAAAAACTCGTGCCCAAGGCCTGCACCTGTATGTGCCCCTTCGATAAGACCGGGCACATCCGCGATTACGAACGATTTATCGTGCACCGATACTACGCCGAGATTTGGCGTGAGCGTCGTAAAATGATAATTGGCAATTTTCGGGCGTGCAGAGCTGACGCGGGAAATAAGTGTCGATTTCCCTACGTTCGGAAAGCCCACAAGCGCTACATCCGCAAGAAGTTTGAGCTCCAGTATAATCTCTCTTTCCTGCCCAAGTTCCCCGGGCTTCGCAATTTTGGGTGCCTGCCGTACAGGGGTAGCAAAATGCACATTGCCCCAACCGCCGTTACCGCCTTTTGCGGCAACATACGTTTTGTTTTCACCCGTCATATCCGCGAGCACCTTGCCGGTTTTGGCATCGCGAATAATCGTACCCTCCGGCACACGCACGAAAGTATCTTCCCCTGCGCGGCCGCTACATCTGCGGGCACGGCCATCCTGCCCGTTTTGGGCATTATACGTTTTACGATAGCGAAAGTCCATAAGCGTTGTCAGCTTATTATCCGCTACGAAAACTACATTGCCGCCCTTGCCGCCATCGCCCCCATCAGGGCCGCCGGCAGGCACATATTTTTCACGGTGAAAGGACACAAGACCATTTCCGCCCTTGCCTGCCTTTACCGTAATGGTTGCAGTATCTACAAACATATAAACTCCACTTTCTCGTTAATAAAAAAATCGCAGACATACTTCATATCTGCGATTTTTTCCACTACTGTACAGGGTATACGCTAACCTTTTTCTTATCCTTACCCATGCGCTCAAACTTAACCTTGCCGGAAACGAGAGCAAAGAGCGTATCGTCACCGCCACGGCCTACGTTTGTACCGGGATGGATTTTGGTGCCGCGCTGTCTGACCAGAATATTACCAGCCGGAACAACCTGCCCGTCAGCACGCTTTACGCCAAGACGCTTACTTTCGCTATCGCGGCCGTTCTTCGTGCTACCCATACCTTTTTTATGTGCAAATAACTGAATATTGAGCGAGAACATTCGGATTACACCTCCATTACTTTCACAAACTCTTGATATTGCCCTGAAAGCTCGTGCATAAAGCTACACATGCTTTCGAGAAGCAAGTCCGCCTTTTCTCTCTCCTTTTCGGAAAGAGGCGGAAGGATACAGGACACATATCCGTCACGGTTTTCCACTTCTGCCGGAAGCTTTGCTACCTCCAAAAGCCCGTTTACTGTATTCCACACAACCGCTGAAACAGAAGCGCAGACAATGTCTTCCCCCTCTGCTGCAAAGCCGCTGTGCCCGGAAACTGTAAAGGCCGTGATTTTTCCTTGCGTCCTTTTAAATTCTACCGTTGTCATTAGCCGTTGATCTTTTCGATCTGAACCTTTGTG
>JAZNJV010000134.1:0-10143 GCA_045578225.1 Clostridia bacterium
CTATATTTTTCCCGCTATTTACACTTTTGGAAGATTTCGGCTATCTGCCGCGCGTGGCCTTTAATCTCGATAAATGTTTTCAAAAATGCCGCGCTTGCGGCAAACAGGCACTTACGATGTGTATGGGATTTGGCTGTAATGCCGCAGGCGTTGTGGGATGCAGAATTATTGACTCGCCGCGCGAGAGACTGATTGCCATCCTGACAAATACGTTCGTGCCTTGTAACGGGCGATTTCCAACGCTTGTAGCCATTATCACCATGTTTTTTGCAGGCGGCGCCGGCATGCTGGCTTCGGCCGCAGGCCTTGCAGGCCTTATTGTCCTTGGGGTGGCGGTTACGCTTTTGGTGTCATATGTTTTGTCGAAAACGATACTGCGCGGCGTCCCCTCGTCCTTTGCACTTGAACTTCCGCCATATCGAAAGCCGCAGATTGGAAGCGTTATTGTACGCTCGATTTTTGACCGTACCGTGTTTGTTTTAGGACGCGCCGTTTGTGCGGCGGCCCCTGCAGGCCTTCTTATATGGCTGTTTGCCAATGTGACGGTGGGGGGAGAGACTCTTCTGGCTGTTTGCACGGGGTTTTTGGACCCTATGGCGTCACTTTTTGGGCTGGATGGTGTTATTTTAATGGCTTTCATTTTGGGACTTCCTGCAAACGAAATCGTGCTTCCGATTATTATCATGGCGTATATGTCCGGCGGAAGTCTTACGGAAGTTGGGGATTTAGCAAATATTCGCACGGTACTTTTGGAAAACGGATGGACGTATGTGACGGCCGCCTCCACCATGCTGTTTTCGCTACTGCATTGGCCGTGTGCCACAACACTTATGACTATACGAAAAGAAACGGGAAGCTTAAAGTGGACGGTGGCCGCATTTTGTATTCCTACACTCGTGGGCCTTTTAGTGTGCTTCCTGTTTGCTAATATAGCGCGCTTGTTCTTGTAAAAAGGAGAGAAGAAAAATGGATGTATCGCGAAGCGAAATTTTACTCGGAAAAGAGGGGGTGGAGCGCCTTTTAGGTGCTTCGGTCGTAATTTTCGGCGTGGGCGGCGTAGGCTCGTATGCCGCAGAAGCCATAGCAAGAAGCGGCGTGGGGCATATCACACTTGTCGACTTTGATGTGGTTTCCCCTTCCAACGTAAACCGGCAGCTTCCGGCCACCGCGAAAACGGTGGGCGAGAAGAAGGTGCGTGTGATGGCAGAGCGCATTCGTGAAATCAATCCTTCCGTATGCATCACCGAAAAAGATATATTTTGCACACCTGAAAATGTAGATGCGCAAATTCCGGAAAATTGCGACTATTGTATAGATGCTATCGATACGGTATCGGCGAAAATCGCTATTATTGAGGCATGTACGCGGCGGGATATTCCGGTAATAAGCTGTATGGGGGCAGGCAATAAGCTTGATCCCACGGCTTTTCGCGTTGCGGATATATATAAAACCTCGGTATGCCCTTTGTGCCGCGTGATGCGCAGAGAGCTTCGTGCGCGCGGTATTCCGGCGCTCCAAGTCGTGTATTCCGAAGAGCTTCCAAAGAAAGGGGAAGACAGCACAATAGGAAGCCTTCCGTTTGTGCCGTCCGTCGCAGGGCTCGTAGCCGCCGGGCATGTGGTATTAAAAATAGCCGGTAAGAAATAAGAAAGGGAAAGCAATTTGCTTTCCCTTTCTCTTTTAGCCGGCATTCTTTTCCGCAAGATATTTAAGCTTTGTGGCTTGCCCGCCACGAATATGCCGTTCCGATTTGTTTTCGTCCAAAATCGCACGCACGGCCATGGCGAGGCTGATGTTAATACGCGGCAACCGTTCGACAATATCTTTATGTACAGTAGATTTGGATACGCTGTATTTTTTAGCAGCGTCACGAACTGTGGCGTTGTTTCTTATTATATAGGTTGCAAGCTCGATTGCTCGGTCTTCTATATAATCCTTCAAAGCCTTCACTCCCTCATATAACTTTGTTCCATCATATGAGAAAAATTGGCGAAACATACCATAATTTTCTTTTCGGTTGGTGAAAACACATATTTTTAAATAGTACTTGAAAAAAATGGAGTATAGTGGTATTATAAATGTAGGATAAAATACCTTAAAGGAAGATGCAAAAAGAATGATGACGAAAAATGGGAAAAAAAGACATAAACAAAGTACAATTATACATACAGTAGTTACTGCTGTTTTACTATGCGCAGTGTTTTTGACGACGGTGAGCGCTTTTTATACCGGTGCGGAGGACGAAGCGTATGAAATGCTGCATATACAGACGAAGCAGATTAAGGACGACCTCGTGCTGCAGATAAAGTCAGACCGCGAAAATCTCATTACGATGGCAAACTTTGCGGCAAAACTTTATGCAGATGGCGAGGGGTATGATCGGATGTTCGCTTCGTTCAAACCCATTGGTTTGTTTTCCAATATCGGCATTTTAAATCCTGACAATACGTTTGTTACGAAGGTGGGGAAAGTAGACCTCGGCGGTAAGATTACGTTTGCCCACGAAAGTGCGCGAGGCGCATACATCAGCGGCAGAGTGCCGGACCTTACAAGGGAAGGCAAAGAAATCATAAGAAGCGCTGTCCCGATTAAAGTGGACGATGAGACAGTTGGTATTTTATACGGCGTTATTCACCTGGAAACGATTGGCGAAAAATATAAAAATATGGCAAGCGAACTGGACGCTCAGCTTTTTGTGTATGATAAGGACAGCGGAAAATTTGTTATAGATACGATTAACGAGCCGCCCGGGGCACTCTCACAGTTTGCAAAAAGGAAATATAACGATGGCTATTCCTATGAAGAACTTATCACATCCGATAAGGGGTATTCCTCGTTTAAGTCCATATTAACAGGCGAGGATTTATACGTACACTATTCTACGATTGAGGATTTTGATTGGGGTATTATGCTTGCGCGGTATGAATCGCAAGTGTTTGCCGAAACGCACGCAATATCTGTACTTTTGCTCGTTTCTTTTGCGAGCATCGTATTGATTATAGCCGCATACCTTTGTTTCGTATTAAAACGCGAGAGAAGCCGGGCACAGATAACCACGCATGCCTCCGGCATCAGAAAGCTTCTCTTGGAAGTAAATCAGCAGCAGGGAAACGTGGTTACGGCTTTGAAAACCATTCGGACAATTTCGGGCGCAAGATCGGCATTCTTTCTGGATACGGATGGGGAAGAGTATCATGACGTTTTGCCTACCCTGAAAGCGAGCCTTCTTTCCGGAGAGGAAAGAAAATACTTGATAAGCGAACTTTTGCGATACGCGGCCAATTTGCGGAATGTGAATTCGTCTGCGGTTGGGACGGTGCGCATACTTCCTAACAAGCATCTTGCAAAAACAAATGCGGCGTTATACAGCTTTTTACTGGCGCATGACATTGGTGAAGTCTCCGTTTCTTTGGTCACGGATAAGAACAACCATGTGAGCGTTTTAGGCGTCATCAATGCAAAACGAAGCTATATGGCAAGAGTGCTTTTGGAGGATATTGCCGTTTGTTTTTCGATTGCTATCTATAACAAAAATCATCTTAACAAAACTGAGCTTGCTGCCACAACCGATTCGCTTACCGGTGTACTGAACCGTGTATCGTATAAAAAAGATATTTTGAAGATAGACGAAGAAAGACCGCAAGAATTTGCATGCATCTATATCGATGTGAATGAGCTACATATCGTCAATAACAAATACGGCCATGCCGCAGGCGACGAAATGCTTATTTATATTGCCAACACATTAAAAGAGGTGTTTTTCGGGCACCGTATCTATCGCATGGGTGGCGATGAATTCTTGGTATTTACAAAGGATACCAGTCAGGAACTTGTAAAAAAGAGTATCGAGATATTTATCGAGCAGTTAAAGCCGAAGGAATACCATGTGGCGATTGGTCTCTCCTACAGAAATCAAAATACCAACTGCGAAGAAATGGTGCGGGAAGCCGAAATCAGAATGTACGAGGCGAAGGCGCAGTATTATCAGAATAAAGAGCAAAGCAGCGTGTCGAGCGACGAAGACAAAAACTATGTACAAACGAAAACCGGCATCCGGGAAATTGACACCATCCTTTCCATTCTCAAGGAGCATTATAACGGCATTTACAGGGTATCTTTGGCAACGGACCGTGCCCACCGAATCCTTATGCCGTCGTATCTTGGGTATAATGAAGAGGAAGATAATTTTTCGAAATTATTTGCAAAATACATAGAAGAAACCATGGATCCCGATTTTCACCGTGCCGCCATGAGCTTTTTAAATTATGAGGCGATAAAGCGCCAAATGGCAGAAGGGAAAACACCGAAGTTTACCTATAAAAAAGTTGGTGGAGAAAGTGTGACACTCAGCGTGTATAAGCTAGAGGAAGATGCTGTAGATGTCAAAGATACGCTATGGGTTTTTGCCAAGAATTAAATTTTGTTTGACAAAGACCGTGGGATATGTTACAATAATTTCAATTGAATCGTTAGCAAAATCGGCGAAAGTCGGTGACGCAAAGCAAAGAGGCTAAGGTTTTATACTACGCTAGTCTAGCTGCAATGATAAAGGTCTTTTCGGGCTTTCTGTTGTTGCAGCTTTTCTTTTTGAGAGGATTTTTATGAATGTAGTCACAAGAGAGGAAAAGAAATTTTTAATAAGCCTCGCGGAATTTCGAACGAAATCGCAGTATCTTGACGGTCTTATGCTGCAAGACGAGCATAATGGTATAGATGGATATATCATACGGTCTTTGTACTTTGACACTGTATATGATGACGATTTTTTTGAAAAGCTGGACGGACTTGAAACGAGGCGGAAAATACGGCTTCGGATTTATGATCCAAAGCACGATTTTGCCATGCTTGAAATGAAACAAAAGCAAGGCGCTTCACAGAAAAAGCGTTCCCTTCGTATGTCGCGAGAGGACGCCGAGGCGTTAATTGCCGGCAAATACGAGGTGCTCTTACAGTATGAAGAGGAGTTTGCCAGAGAATGTTACGGGCTTATGCAGTATAAATGTTACCGCCCCAAAACGATTGTACAGTACAACCGAAAGGCATACATAGCCAAGGAAAACAAAATTAGGATAACGTTTGACAATAACATTATAGCTACAGAAACGAACTTTGATTTGTTTTCGGAAAATCTCGTTATGTACCCAGTGCTCGATAAGTTCAATGTTGTTTTGGAAGTGAAGTTCAACGGGTTTTTGCTCGATTATATTCGGCAGTTTATAAACAGCATCAATAAAAGCGAGCTGTCTGTGAGTAAATATGCGCTTGCTCGCCAGCAAAGCTATACCGAACTATAATAAAAGGAGAGATTGCACATGAAAAGTCAGATTTTTAATTTAATAAAGGAACAGACAACATTATCGTGGGAGCAGATCGCTGCAAACATTGTAGTGGCCGGAATTTTGGGATTTTTGATTTTTGTTTCCTATATGATATCCCATAAAGGCACGATTTACAGTAAAAAGTTTAACGTATCTCTCGTGGTCCTCACGGTTCTCACGTCCATGGTTATGACCGTTATTGGGAACAATGTAGCCCTTTCTCTCGGTATGGTTGGTGCGCTTTCCATTGTACGTTTTAGAACGGCCATTAAAGATTCGCGCGATACGGTTTACATATTCTGGACTATCATTGTAGGTATTTGCTGTGGCGTGGGCGACTTTGTTGTGGCAGGCATCGGCAGTACCGTGGTCTTCCTCTTGCTTCTTTTCTTTGGCGCTATTAAAAATAATAACCGCATGCTTGTTATTATTCGCTGTGCCAGAACAAAAGAATCGGCTGTACAAGCGGTTATGTATAAGTTTTTCTCGGATAAAGCCGTGCTCAGGGTAAAAAACTCTACAGAAACTTCCATGGAGTTTATTTATGAAATTACAGCCAAACTCCTTTCGATGGCTGAAAGAAAAAATAACATCGGTATTTGTGATGAGATTTATAAAATCGGTAATATAGAATACGTGAACACCGTAATGCAAAATGACGAGGTTTCAAACTGATTTTCGGGAGGCGACAGGATTGAAATATAAAATAATAGGTTTTACATCCATTATAGTTGCCTTTTTTATGGTGCTTGTTGTTTCTTTTTTGACGAGCGAGCCGGAGGACCGCAGCGTTCGATATCATCAACACTTAGAAGCAGAAACGCCCAAAGCATGCAATCATGCGGAGAATATTTTTTGCACCCATCTTCCCTTGATGGAAATCTATACGCCTGATGGCATGGACATCCCGGGCAGAGCGATTGTGGACCCCGAAACAGGGCTCACCGTGGCGTATGAGCAGACGCCTGACGGCAAGGATGAAATAGTCGCAAGAGTAGAAATCACAAGTCGAGACGGGGTGAACCACCATACCGAAGATGTTCCCGATTTAGTGAGCGATGCCATTGTCCACGCGCGAGGGAATTCTTCCAGGACCTTTGACAAGCTCGGCTACTCCGTGGATTTAATCGATAAAGACGGCATGGATAACGATGTGGAATTTATGGGCATGGATGCTCACAGTGAATGGGCACTGCATGGGCCGTTCCTCGATAAAACGTTAATACGAACATATATGTGGTATAACATAGCAGGGGAAATTATGGAGTATAGCCCCAACGTCCGATTCCTTGAGCTTATGATAAATGACGAATACATGGGCGTGTATGTGGCTATGGAAAAAATTACTGCGGGGGAGAATGGGGCGAGGCTGAATCTTGCCAAAAACGCTAAGGACAAAGAGTTCTATGGGTACATGATAAAACTCGATTCCCCAAGTGACACTCCCTATAAGAATATCAATAATTTTTCTACGTATACGGGGATGGCAGAAAAAACGATTAGCGTTGTGTACCCAAAGGGCAAAAATCTAACTCCCGAATTTGCAGAAGAAATCGCAAGAGATTTTTCAATTTTTGAAAAAACCTTATATTCCTATGATTATGATAACGAAGGGTACGGATACGAAAATTATATAGATGTTGACTCATTTGTAGATTATTTTTTACTCAATGAACTCACAGTAAACTACGACGCGGGCGGGCGTTCCACCTTTATGTACAGAGACATGAGTGGCATATACAAAATGTGTATTTGGGACTTTAACGCGTGTTGCGGCAATTACATCCGTGACGTTTCTGCCAAAACATTTTTTCTCACGGAGCGTACTTGGTTTTCAAAGCTCGTAACAGACCAGGCATTTACTGATAGAGTCATAGAGCGGTATTATCAGCTTAGAAAGAACTTTTTCAGCGATGCATATCTTTTAAAGTATATTGATGAAACCATTCGCTATCTTGGTCCGGCGATAGACAGAAATTTCGAGAAATGGGGGTACACGTTCGCCGAAGATTTCCCGATGCTGTATCCTAAAGAACGCAATCTGCATTCCTATGAGGAGGCTGTCGCACAGCTTAAACAGTACATAACTGACAGAACGGAATGGCTGGATGAAAATATAGAGACGCTGAAAAGTTTTTCCGCGGAATCGGCCGTTAAGCCGTATAGCGAGGTCAGTCATTGATTTTGAGGTACTTGTATGAAAAAATATATTATTGCCGTATCCATCGTTATCTTACTATTTCTTGCGGCAGACTTTATGTGGTTTCGGCTGGGCTGGTATATAGATTTTCGCCCCGCAAAACCCGTCACAGCCTTTGTGAAAACAGATGGCAAACGCCTTGTTTATAACCGAAACGGGAAAGACGAGGAAATCTTTATCAAAGGTGTAGATATGGGGTCTGCAATTCCGGGCAGTTGGACCACGGAATATGCTATAGACGAGGAAACATATGTACGCTGGTTTGAGAACATTCAAAAGATGGGCGCAAACACCATACGCATTTATTCTGTGTATTCTGAAAGTTTCTATAATGCGTTTTATCAATTTAATGAAAATAACCCAGAGCCCTTATGGCTATTGCAGGGAACGCGAATCGATGATTATACTTTAAACAGCAGATTCAGTGGTACGGACGATACTTTCCTCGGTCAGATGATCCAAAATTCGATTATTGCAGTCGATGTTATTCACGGCAGAAGAAAGCTTACACTCAGTCAAAAAGGCGTATATGGGCAGGGCTCTTATACGAAGGATGTTTCGCCCTGGGTTATCGGATATATTATCGGGGACAACTGGGAACCTACAACCGTTGCATACACCAACGAGATGTATGGGCATCTGGACGCATGGACTTCGTTTGACGGAGAATACATGTGCGCAAAAAAAGACAGCAAACCCTTTGAGGTCGTTTTGGCCAAAGTCGGGAATGAGATTTTAAAATATGAAAGCAGAAAATATAAAACGCAAAGACTGCTTGCGTTTTCGAATTATGCCATCACCGATCCTTTTGAATACAGCGCAGAAATCAAAAAGTATTTCACAAAGGTAGACAGCATTGACGTTGAAAATATTGTATGTACAGACAAAGTGGTTTCCGGGCACTTTGCCTCGTATCATGCATACCCGTACTTTCCGGATTTTTTAAGATACACCGAGGATTGGACGCCTTTTGGCATCACGAAAGAAGAATTCACGGATAGAACGGGCACTAGCAATACATATAGGGCGTATCTATCGGCACTGGAGAGGCACCATACTATTCCGGTCGTGATTGCGGAGTTTGGTACATCTACAGCGAGGGCGATGTCTTATCAGGATGTAAATACCAAGCGAAACAGCGGACAGATGACAGAAACCGAGCAGGGCGAGGTTTTGAAGAGAAGCTTTGAAGATATTGTGGCGTCGGGTGCCAAGGGCGCCATTGTATTTTCGTGGCAGGACGAATGGTGCAAAAGGACATGGAACACCATGCACGCTGTGGATTTAAGGCGAACGGCGTACTGGTCTGATTTCCAGACGGGAGAACAGTTTTTCGGGCTTTTAACCTTTGACCCCGGAAAAGAACAATCCGTCTGCTATGTCGATGGTAATATATCCGAGTGGACAGAGGACGATAAAATTATTGCGGGCACACACGAGCTTTCCGTGAAATACGATGAAAAATTCATGTATTTCCTCGTGAAAAAAGACAATCTTAATTTTGAAAATGAAAGGTTGTATATTCCGCTGGATATAACGCCGAAGAGCGGTAGCAACTACTGCGAAGACAATGGCGCAAAGTTTGACCGGGATGTAGATTTTATCATTCTGATCGATGGAAAAGAGAATAGTCGCATATTGGTGCAGGAACGGTATGATGCTCTTCGTTCGACATATAGCAACATCCTTTACAAATATAATACGTATCAAAAAGAGAGAGTGCCGGAAAGTAACTCTCCGACCTTTGTGCCGATAAACCTTCTTTTAGAAAAGGTAAAGTTTGAAGATGTGTTTTTAGGCGAGAATTTCGTTATGGAAATGCAAGCGCAGGGGAAAGAAGATGTTCTTGCAAACTGGAGAAAGCCTATTACGTTTGAAACGGGGAAACTGCTTTACGGTAACGCAAACCCAAACTGTAGTGACTTTAATTCTCTTGCAGATTTCTGCGCAAACGGCGAGTATGTGGAAATGAGACTGCCGTGGCAGCTTTTAAACTTTTCTGACCCGTCTCGCATGGAAATTCATGATGATTATTATGACGAAAATTATGGCATTCAATATCTTACCGTCGATGAAATCTATGCCGGTATCGGCGACACGGGGGCAAGAATAGAGCTTCAGCCGATTGCGCTTTCGGGCTGGGGCAACACGGTAACCTATCACGAGAGATTGAAAGACGCATATTATATACTGCAGGACTTATGGAAAGGAGCGGCCGGAAATGAAAATTGAGATGATGATTTATGTGTACATTGCCATCTGTATCAGCATGATTGTGTATAATATCATCTATGTTTTCATTTTGAGGCACAGAGAAAAAGCACTGACCAAAAATTCCGAAACCTTTCAAAAAATACTTTGTGAAGAAATTCAAAAAATAAAGGTCGGGGAAACAGTCGATCAAACGCATAAAGATTTTCTTTGCAAGAAGCTGGATAAGACAGCCGGTATCACCGCATTTGATAAAGCACTGGAAGGCATATACACCAAAGAGCCGGAAGCGACGAGGAAATATCTTTTAGAAACATCCGCTGTTTTTGAGCGTCTTACGCATCAGTACATGCGAAAGGACACAATAAAAATTGACTACTTTCCGTACATACTGCATAAATACGACATTCTGAA
>JAZNJV010000135.1:0-9643 GCA_045578225.1 Clostridia bacterium
CAAGCGTCTTCATCGCAGGCGATGATGCCGTCTTTGTGAAGCTGAAGCGCGCTAATTGTCCAAGCATGGTCAACGCCGCCTTCTACGCAGTGACGAAGTGCACGTGCTTTATTATGACCGCTGATGAGAAGAAGAACTTGCTTGGAATCGCAAACGGTGCCAACACCAACGGAAAGGGCAGTCTTCGGAACCTTTTCGGGATCATTGTCAAAGAAACGGGAGTTTACAATGAGTGTATCCTGCGTAAGAGCGCGCACGCCGGTGCGAGAGTTGAGGGAGGTGAAGGGTTCGTTAAAGGCAATGTGCCCGTCTACGCCGCTGCCGCCAAGGAAGAGATCAATGCCGCCGTAAGAAGCGATTTTGTCTTCATATCTCTGGCATTCGGCTTCGAGATCTTCA
The DNA here is from genome assembly GCA_045578225.1 of Clostridia bacterium. GTDB lineage: Bacteria > Bacillota > Clostridia > UMGS1883 > UMGS1540 > SIG447. The sequence continues at coordinate 400 of JAZNJV010000135.1, forward strand.
GCCATGCCATTTAAAATATTGATATTTTCCTTCGGAATGTCGATATGGTTAAAGAAATTGTCATGCATAAAATACCAGTAGCTCTGGTCATGCTCTCTTGGAAGACCTACATATTCGTCCATGTTGAAGGTCACTACGTTTTTGAAGCTTACGGCGCCGGCGCGATTCATCGCAATGAGGTTTTTATACACACCAAGCGGAGAAGAACCTGTGGGAAGACCTAAGATGAACGGACGGTCTTCTTTGTGGTTGTTGATGGCATCAGCAATGTGATTTGCTGCCCATGCGCACATTTCGTCATAGTTGTTTTTGATGATCAGTTTCATTTTTAACACTCTCCTAATTTAAATGGTAAAAATTTAAAAATAAAATTCCTCGTGAAGATATTATACTTGTTTTTTTTAATTTTGTCCAGTGTTTGTGCAATTATTTTCTAAACATGGCAAAAAATAGAGAAATCAATAAAAATATGGTTGAAAATATTCATATAAAATGATATAATATAATACAAACTTCGTTACAATATGATAGTGTTGTAAAAAATAGTGAGGTGGAAGCAATGCACATTACAAACGATATTAAGTATATTGGCGTAAACGACCATCAGGTGGATTTGTTTGAGGGACAATACGTGGTTCCAAACGGCATGTCCTATAACTCTTATGCGATTTTAGATGAAAAAATTGCGATTATGGACACGGTAGATGCGGCTTTTACGCATGAATGGCTCGATAATGTACAGAATGTTTTGGGGAGCCGCAAACCGGAGTATCTGATAGTGCAGCATATGGAACCGGATCATTCTGCCAACATACTGAATTTTTCAAAAGCATATCCGGAGGCGAAGATTGTAGCTTCTTCGAAGGCATTTCAAATGATGCAGAATTTCTTCGGCACAGATTTTGCTGACAGACGAATTGTTGTAGGAGAGGGCGATACGCTTTCTCTCGGCAAGCATATGCTCACATTTGTAACGGCACCAATGGTACATTGGCCGGAAGTAATTGTAACGTATGACAGCACAGATAAAGTCCTATTTTCCGCTGACGGCTTTGGTAAATTCGGCGCACTGGATGTAGAGGAAGATTGGGCTTGTGAAGCCAGAAGATATTATATCGGCATTGTGGGTAAATACGGTGCACAGGTGCAAGCGCTTCTCAAAAAGGCGGCAGGACTTGACATTCAGACAATCTGTCCGTTACACGGCCCTGTTCTTACGGAAAACCTCGGGTATTACCTAAATCTATATAACACATGGTCAAGCTATCAGCCTGAGGAAGAAGGGATTGTCATTGCTTATACTTCCGTATACGGGAACACAAAAAAGGCTGTGTTGCAGCTTGCGGAAAAATTAAAGGCAAACGGTTGCCCGAAAGTTGTGGTAAATGACCTTGCACGCTGCGATATGGCGGAGGCCGTGGAAGATGCTTTCCGCTACAGTAAGTTAATTCTTGCAACTACGACATATAATGCGGAAATTTTCCCCTTCATGCATGAGTTTATTACGCACCTTACGGAACGCGGCTTTGCAAATCGCACGGTAGCATTCATCGAAAACGGCAGTTGGGCACCGCTTGCGGCAAAGGTGATGCGCGGCATGTTTGAAAAGAGTAAAAACATCACTTTTGCGGAAACAGTAGTCACTATTAAGTCTGCACTAAACGAAGAAAGTCTTGCGCAGCTAGAGACGCTTTCCGGTGAACTTTGCGGCGAGTATCTGGCGAAGCAGGATGCAACGGCGAACAAAAATGATTTAACTGCACTCTTTAATATTGGATATGGCCTTTATGTTGTAACTTCGAATGACGGAAAGAAAGATAACGGTCTGATTGTAAACACAGTAACGCAGGTGACAAATACACCGAACCGAATTGCAGTAACAATTAACAAAGAGAATTATTCGCACCATGTGATTAAACAATCCGGAAAGCTGAATATCAACTGTCTGTCTAAAGACGCGCCGTTTTCCGTTTTTGAAAAGTTCGGCTTCCAGAGCGGCAGAAATGTAGATAAATTTGCAGACTGTACGCCACAACGATCTGATAATGGCCTTGTATTCCTTCCGCGCCACATCAATTCGTTTATGTCCTTGCGTGTGGAAGAGTATGTGGACCTGGATACGCATGGTATGTTTATTTGCACTGTTGGGGAATCGAGAGTGATTACGCAAGCAGAAACTATGACGTATACTTACTACCAGAACAACGTAAAGCCCAGACCTGAAACGGAAGGCAAAAAAGGATATGTTTGTAAAATTTGCGGCTATGTGTATGAGGGCGACAGCTTGCCGGAAGATTTTGTTTGCCCCCTCTGTAAACACGGTGCTGCAGATTTTGAAAAAATAGTATAAATGGAGGAATTGAAATGAAAAAGTATGTATGTGACGCCTGCGGATGGGTGTACGATGAGGCAGAGGGCGCACCGGACATGGGAATTGCACCGGGAACAAAGTTTGAAGATTTGCCGGATGATTTTGCTTGTCCCTTATGCGGCGTAGGGAAAGATATGTTTTCTGAAGAATAATGTACAAAAATTTCCCGCATTCAAAATGCGGGAAATTTACATACTAGGGGTGATATAATGGAAATGGTTTTGCTCACGGCTCTGGGTGTTGGTGGGGCCACTGTGTTTGGCGCGCTTATTGGTTTTTTGTTTAAAAAAATATCGCATGCTTTCTCGGATATCGTTTTATCATTTGCTGCCGGTGTTATGCTGGCGGCGGCAGTCCTTGGGTTGATTGTTCCTTCACTTTCCTATGGAGGAGAATATGGCCTCGTTATAACCGTTGTGGGGATTTTTGCGGGAGCTCTTTGTCTGAATGTTATGGACAAAGTTGTGCCGCATCTGCATAAATTAGTAGGAGCAGAGGCGGAAGACCATAAGAATAAACAGCTTGATAAAGTTCTGCTTTTTGTTGCGGCGATCGCAATACATAACCTTCCGGAAGGCATAGCGGCCGGTGTGGGATTTGGTGCAGGGGACACGGCGCAAGCGCTCCTCATCGCAGGTGGTATTGCGCTACAAAACATACCGGAGGGCATGGTGATTATCGGGCCGATGCTTGCAAGTGGTGTGCCCGCTAAAAAGACTTTTATTTGTGCGATGCTCACAGGACTTGTAGAAGTGGCAGGAACGCTTCTGGGATATTTTGCCGTGAGTGTTGCTTCGGCTATCCTGCCGTTTGCGCTCGCTTTTGCAGGGGGGACTATGCTGTATGTAATCAGCGATGAGATGATTCCTGAAACCCATGCGCACGGAAGTCAAAGAGGGGCAACATATGCGCTTTTAGTCGGCTTTTGCTTGATGCTGGTCTCGGATGTACTGCTTGGATAAATAAAAAATCGAAGCAAGAAACTTTGCTTCGATTTTGGTGCGGCTGAAGGGACTTGAACCCCCACGTCGTAGACACCAGATCCTAAGTCTGGCGCGTCTGCCAATTCCGCCACAGCCGCATATGCACATAGTATAGCACAAAAACAGGAAAGAATCAACAGTTTTTTTGAAAAAACAAAAGATTACGCGAAGGGATGAAGCAAAATGGACGAGATGCAAAGGCTCTTAGAAATGCGAAAATATGAAGAAGCACTTATAAAACATGGGTATACGACGGTCGCGGGGGTAGACGAAGCCGGGCGCGGTCCGCTTGCAGGGGATGTGTTTGCCGCTGCGGTCATTTTGCCGAATGACTTTCTGCCCGAAGGGCTCAATGACTCGAAAAAACTTTCAGAGAAAAAGCGTGAAAGGCTATATGATGAAATTACGAAAAATGCGGTTGCTTTCTCTATTGGACGCGCGAGTGCAGAGGAAATTGATGAAATCAACATCTTGCAGGCCACATATGTCGCTATGCGTCGCGCGGCCGAAGGTTTGTCTGTTTTGCCTGACTATGTGCTGATTGATGGAAATCCGATAGAAGGCATGCCTTTTCCAAATGCTTCGATAGTGAAAGGAGACAGTCTTTCCCTTTCGATTGCGGCAGCTTCCATACTTGCAAAGGTCTCGCGTGACAGATATATGAAGGAAATGGAGGCCTTATATCCGGGATATGGTTTTTCTGTACATAAGGGGTATGGTACAAAAGCACACAAGGAGGCTGTATTTGAAAAAGGACCTTGCCCCATACACCGACGTTCTTTCCTGAAAAAATGGTACGGGGGTGCAATGTGAGAGAAAAAGGCCAATTGGCAGAAAAGGCGGCTGCCAAGCACTTGAAACGCTGTGGGTACAAAATAGTGGAGCAAAATTATTTTAGTCGATTTGGAGAAATTGATATTATTGCAGAGAAAGATGAATATCTTATCTTTGTGGAAGTGAAATTTCGAAAAAGCAATGCGTTTGGTGGCGGCGCGGCAGCGGTAGACCGTCGAAAACAGGAACGCATTAAAAAGACGGCAATGCTTTACTTACAGAAATATAGAGAAGAGCCTTCGGTGCGCTTTGATGTTGTGGTTATTACGAGCGCAGACGAGAAAATTAGAAAAGAAGATGTGGAGATTATTGAAAATGCCTTCTGCTGATTGGAGCATATTTGACGCGCATTGCGACACACTTGATAAGTTGCGCTGCGGCGGGACGCTCGAAAATCCAGCCTTGCACTTTAATTTGCCGGCCGCTTACCGTTATGCACGATATGTACAGGTGATGGCTGTGTGGATGGATCCGGAGCGGCTGGAAGATGCAACTTCATTTGCGGAAAAGGGGATAGAACGACTCGACGTGCCCACTGAATACATACTAAAAACGAAAAAGGATTTACGCCGGCATACGAGAGGGCCGGCTTTTTTGCTTGGAATTGAGGGTGGAGAGGCAATATCGGAAATCTTGGACATCTTTTCTTTTTTTAAAAAAGGGGTACGCCTAATTACGCTTACTTGGAATGGCGCAAATACGCTTTCGGATGCGGCACTAGACACGAAAACGCCCGGCGGCTTAACAGAGTTTGGGAGACGTGTCATAGCGGAGATGGAAACCCTCGGCATGGCGGTGGATGTCTCTCATATTTCAGAGAAGGGATTTTGGGACGTTTTGGAAACGGCAAAAAAGCCGGTAATTGCTTCGCATTCCTGTGCAAAAACGCTTTGCAACCACCCGAGAAATCTAACGGATGCACAATTTGCCGCACTTCGCAAAAATCGTGGCATCTTGGGCATAAACTTCTATCCGGAGTTTTTGGGCGGTGACAGCATCGACGATGTGTTTCGCCATATCATGCATTTCTTGGAAGAGGATGGGGAAGACTATATTGGGTTTGGAAGTGACTTTGACGGTATATCCTCGGTGCCACGCGGTCTCTCCGGCGCACGGGATATGTATGCACTAATTGACCGGATGTTACGGGAAAACATCCCGGAAACGACTGTTCGAAAAGTTGCCTATACAAATATGGAACGGTACTTTTTAGAAATTCTCCCGCAAGAGACGTAAAAAAATCATATTTTTTGAAAAAAGTGCTTGCATTTACAAAAAATATGTAGTATAATACTTGGGATACAAAATACGCACGCCTTGTGGAGGCGGTGCAGTTCCGAAAGGCGCAGCGCTGTAGAAACAGGCGGAGGTATAAACATTTTTGGAGGTGCTGATATGTCAGTAGTCGCAATGAAACAATTATTGGAAGCAGGTGTTCACTTCGGTCACCAGACCAGAAGATGGAACCCCAAGATGGCCGAGTATATTTTTACCGAAAGAAACGGTATCTATATCATCGACCTGCAGAAGACCGTAAAGAAGATTGAAGAAGCGTATGCTTTCGTGCGTGACGTAGCTGCCGCAGGCGGCGAAATCCTGTACGTTGGTACAAAGAAGCAGGCGCAGGAATCGATCAAGGAAGAAGCAGAACGCGTGGGCATGCATTTCGTAAATGCAAGATGGCTCGGCGGTATGATGACCAACTTCAAGACAATTAAAAAGAGAATTGAACGTCTCTATCAGCTGCAGAAAATGGAAGAAGACGGCACGTTTGATCTTCTTACCAAGAAGGAAGTTATGAAGCTTCGCGGCGAAATGGAAAAGCTCGAAAAGTACCTGGGCGGCATCAAAGATATGAAGAAGCTGCCGGGCGCACTCTTCGTAGTTGACCCGAAGAAGGAAAAAATCGCGATTGCAGAAGCAAAGAAGCTTAACATCCCTGTAGTTGCTATTGTAGATACAAACTGCGACCCTGAAGAAGTAGATTACGCAATCCCGGGCAACGATGATGCTATTCGTGCCGTTAAGTTGATTGCTTCTGTAATTTCCAACGCTGTTTTGGAAGGCAGACAGGGCGAACAGATGGAAGCTGCAGCAGAAGCTGAAGCTGTTGAAGCTGAATAAGCTTTGTAGGAAAGGATGAAAACAGAGTTATGATTAGTGCAAGCACAGTTAAAGAATTGAGAGAAAGAACCGGCTGTGGCATGATGGACTGCAAAAAGGCCCTGGCTGCTACTGACGGTGATATGGACAAGGCTATTGAATTCCTTCGCGAAAAGGGCCTTGCTGCTGCAGTTAAGAAAGCTGGCCGTATTGCTTCGGAAGGTCTTGTAGACATTCTGGTTGAAGGCAATGTGGGCGCTATGGTAGAAGTAAACTCCGAAACAGACTTCGTTGCAAAGAACGCAGAGTTCCAGCAGTTTGTTAAGGATGTTGCAAAGCAGGTTATTAAGACTAACCCGGCAGATGTAGAAGCACTTTTGGATTCCAAGTTCGTAGATGGCGACAATACCATTCGTGAAATGCTGACCGAAAAGATTGCTACAATCGGCGAAAACATGAACGTCAGACGTTTTGAACGCTTCGAAGGCAACGTAATCGGTTATGTACACGGCGGTGGCCGTATTGGCGTTATGGTAGCTTGCGAAGGGGACATTTCCGCTTCTGCAGCCTATGATGCAGCACGTGATGCAGCCATGCAGATTGCCGCAATCAATCCTTTATATCTTGACAAGGAAGTTGTTCCTGCAGAAGATATTGAAAAGGAAAAGAACATCATCATTGCACAGATTAAGGAAGATCCGAAGAACGCAAACAAGCCGGAAAACATCATTGAAAAAATGGTTGGCGGCAAGATCAACAAGTTCTTCGAACAGAACTGCCTCCTTCAGCAGGCATTCGTTAAGGATGACAGCGTAAGCGTAGGTAAGTATCTGGATGCAAACGGTGTAAAACTTCTCAAGTATGCTCGCTTTGAAAAGGGCGAAGGCCTTGAAAAGAAAGTAGACGACTTTGCCAGCGAAGTAGCCGGCATGGTGAAATAAGATAACCCAAAAGATAAAAACCCCCCAAATTACATCCTGTAATTTTGGGGGTTTTGTTTATAATTTCATACAAAAGTCGGGGGAAATAGATTTTTTCTTGACATGCACATGTTTTAAAGGTATAATAAATTATATGGGGTAGTGTACACTTTTGTGAGTTTGACGGCGCTAGTATCCCCGAAGGAGGCATGGAATGAAAACGGTAATGCTTGTTTTCGGCACAAGGCCGGAGGCAATTAAGATGTGTCCGCTTGTAAATGAACTTAAAAAGCGTGAAACAATTAGAACGGTTGTTTGTGTAACCGGTCAGCACCGGCAAATGCTTGATCAAGTTTTAACTGCATTTCAGGTTGTACCGGATTATGACTTGTCGGTTATGAAGGACAAACAGACGTTATTTGATATTACAACCAATATCTTAACTAAAATCGCGGCAGTTTTAGACGAAGTAAAACCAGATGTGGTGCTTGTACACGGCGATACATCAACCACATTCGTAACGGCCTTAGCTTGCTTTTATAAGCAAATCGACGTGGGACACGTGGAAGCGGGGCTTCGTACATACGATATTTACAGCCCGTATCCTGAAGAGTTTAATAGACAGGCTGTATCCATTATTTCAAAATTTAATTTTGCACCAACGGAACTTTCAAAGGAAAACCTTCTTAAAGAAGGGAAAAAGGAAGATACGATTTTTGTCACAGGAAATACAGCGATTGACGCGCTTAAGACAACGGTCCGAGATGACTATACGCATCCGGAACTTGCGTGGGCATCTGACAGTCGTCTTATCATGATAACGGCACACAGACGGGAAAATCTTGGCGAGCCGATGCATAACATGTTTCGCGCGATTCGCCGTGTTATGGAAGAGCATCCGGATGTAAAAGCACTCTATCCGATTCATATGAATCCTGTGGTTCGCCAAGCGGCAAGCGAAGAACTCGGGGATTTTGACAGAATTCGTATTATCGAACCTTTGGAAGTTTTAGATTTTCATAACTTTTTAGCGCGAAGCTATATGATTTTAACAGACTCGGGAGGTATTCAGGAAGAGGCCCCGTCACTCGGGAAACCGGTACTTGTTATGCGCGATACTACGGAGCGTCCGGAAGGCATAAAGGCTGGTACGTTAAAGCTTGTAGGCACAGAAGAGGAGACAATCTATAATAATTTCAAGCTTTTACTGGAAAACAGAGAAGTATATGACGCCATGTCCAAAGCTAGCAATCCGTACGGTGATGGATTTGCGTGCAAGCGAATTGCGGACATTTTGGCGAAATAATTCCTTTTGCGGGATATTGCGCAAAAACTAAAGTCTTATTCTTATAAAGCAGGAGAGAAATGATGAATTATTTGGTTGTAGTGGCCCATCCCGACGATGAGGTGCTCGGAGCAGGTGCAACGATTTTTAAATTAACACAAGAGGGACATACGGTTGACATTTGTATTTTGTCTACCGAAGCCAAGGCGAGAGCGTTTCGCCCTGAGGATGAAGAATTAAGTGATGATCTAGATAAAAGCGCAAAAATGTTGGGAATTCGCCATAAATATGAGGGGTCCTTTCCTAACATTGAAATGAATACGGAATCGCACTTGCGTTTGGTGCAGTTTATTGAAAAGGCCATTGCAGAAACACAGCCCGATATTGTAATCACACACCATCCCTCTGATACAAACAATGATCATTTACATGCCTCGATGGCTTGTCAGGCGGCTGTACGTCTTTTTCAGCGTAGACCGGAGATGAAGCCACTTCGTGAGGTTTGGTTTATGGAGGTTCTTTCTTCTACGGAATGGTCAATCAATACAGCTATGAACCGTTTTATGCCGAATACATATGTGGAAGTGGGGGAAGATGGCATCTCTATGAAAAATAAAGCCCTTGCACAGTACAGAGGCGTAATGAGACCGTATCCGCACCCGAGAAGCAATGAGGCACTGGAAGGCCTTGCAGCGTATAGAGGCGCGCAATCAGGATGTAATTATGCCGAAGCCTTTGAATGTGTTTT
>JAZNJV010000136.1:0-2705 GCA_045578225.1 Clostridia bacterium
CCCGTTTTGACTAACCACTAAGACACCGTCCCTTGTGCTGACAGCGGCATATTTCCCGAAAGAGTCCATACCGAAAATTTCGCCAGGGATTTGACACGTGCCCTTCTCATTGCCACGCATATCGTAAAAAGCCAAAAGTGAGCCGCTGTCTGCGCCGCTCCGGAAGCCAAGTGCAATCGTGCCGCCGCTGTAGAAACTAAATTTCTGGAGTTCTCTACCCTCGTAATCCACCTTAAACTTCTGCGTAGCGTTTGCACCGTAGCAATACAAAGCCTCGTCGCCAAACGCCAGCAGCGTATTGCCATCATACGAAAGGTTCGAAACCACATTTTCGTTACCGACATCGAGACTTTGCGGCGTTGTTTCCTTCATGTCAAACTGATACACGGTACAAAGCCTTCCCGGATCCTGCATATTCACAACGGAAACCGCTAATTTTTTGTTATCCTCCGACACTGCCGCCGCCAAGATATTTTGCTCCGCCGAATGCCATGCATATAGTTCCTTCCCACCGGCAGAAAACACCTCGATACGCCCCTTATAGCCGCGTTCCTTCGTAACGACCGCGAAAGCACCTTTTCGGTTTACGGACGCGGTGATAATCTCCCCGTCCATCGTCATCTCCTGCACTGCCTTTCGCCCGGCAATCAGCTTTACTGCACGTCCTCCGCGTTCGGCCGCCAAAATATACCGACCGCTTGCAGACAGAATCGGGTCCGTGCAAGGAAAATCCACTTCCCACGCCTTTTTTCCGGAACTCGTGATGCCCGAGACGCCTTCTTTGCCAAATACCGCCACGCCGCCGTTATATTTTTGCACGGCATATGTAAACGAAGCGTCCATTTCCAAAGTATCTCCGTATGCTCCGTCACTAAAAAGGCCGGAAATATGCGGACGGCCACTTAAAACATACCACGAAAAAAGACCAGCTAAAAGCAAAAAAACTGCAAGATACAAAGCGCCGCGTTTTGTTACATTACGCATTCTATTTCTCCTCAAACGTAAAATTCGGATATACCGTGGAAACGAGTGCGAGGCCTTCGGGCGGTGCCGTCATCCCTGCGCGGCGACGGTCTCCAGCCAAAATAATTTCAGCCACCTCGTCACTTTCGAGTTTGCCGTTTCCCACATATACAAGCGTACCCGTAATAATCCGTACCATATTATATAAAAATCCGTTTGCTGTTATGCGAATTTTAATGATTCCATCTTTTTCTGTAATATCGAGTTCCCGTATGTGGCGCACGCTCGTTTTTGCACTGCCGCCGGCTGCCATAAAGGCTTTAAAGTCATGCTCTCCCAGAAAATGCTGTGCGCCTTTTTGCATGCGCTCTACATCCAAAACAATCGGGTAAAACCAAGCATACTTTCTTTGGAACACATCGGAAATACGGCGGTTTACAATTGTATATTCATACGTTTTTTCTTTCGCCGAAAAAACGGGATGAAACCCTTCCGGTGCCTCCGAGGCTTCGAGTACACGAATATCCTCAGGCAGAGCGCTGTTTAAAGCCTTTGGAAGCTGCGACATCGGGATGCCGGAAGCGTTCTCAAACATGGCCACATAGCTTCGTGCGTGCACGCCGGCATCTGTACGGCTACAGCCAAGCACCGGAACGCGCTTCCCCGTGATCGCATACACTGCATCCTCCAGTTTTTCTTGAATGGTAATACCATTATGCTGACGCTGAAAGCCGTGGTAGGCAGTGCCGTCAAACATAAGGCGTATTAAAGTATTTCTCATACATATATCCTCGATGCTATAACGCCTACAATGAGCAAAATGGCGAAGGGAATCGTTTTGATATCCACCGCAGAAATCTTTAAGACGTGCATTCTGGTGCGTCCTTCGCCGCCGTGATACCCGCGGCATTCCATCGCGACCGCAAGTTCATCGGCTCTTCGGAAAGCGCTAATAAAAAGCGGAATCAAAAGCGGTATCATCGCCTTTGCGCGCCGAAAAAGATTTCCACTTTCGAAATCTGCGCCACGTGCCGTTTGTGCCTTCATAATCTTATCCGTTTCCTCTAAAATTGTGGGGATGAAACGGATGGCAATCGTCATCATCATCGCAATTTCATGTGCCGGCACCCCGATTTTTGAAAGCGGACGCAAAAGATGCTCTATCCCGTCCGTCAGCACAATAGGCGAGGTGGTAAAGGTGAGCATAGAAGACCCGATAACCAAAAATGAAAGACGAAGCACCATGAGCCCCGCGGCATATACGCCTTCCTTCGTAGCTGTTAGAAACCAAAGTTTAAAAAGTACCGTTTCTCCGCCGCTCATAAATACATTTAAAGTAGCCGTAAACAAAAGAAGAAACAGAAGCGGGCGAAGCCCTGAGAAAACGAAACGCGGACGAATGCCGGAAATTTTAACAACTGCCGCCGTAAAAATGCCAACCAGAAGAAAGCCGAGATAATGATCTACAAAGAACAAAAGCACGACGAAAAAAAGCGTCCAAATAATTTTCACCCGGGGGTCCATACGATGCAAGGGGGAATTTCCCGGGAAAAATTGCCCCAACGTAATATCTCTAAGCATTTGTATCCCCCAAAAGCTTCAAAATTGCCTCTTCTGCGGCTTCCACCGTGTAAATTTCGTTAGAAACCGAAAGACCACGCGCCCGCAGACCTTCCATTACACGTGTAATTTCCGGCACGTCAAGCCCCAAAGTCGGAGGCCAAGCGGGCTTAGGAAGACAA
>JAZNJV010000137.1:0-5567 GCA_045578225.1 Clostridia bacterium
CCCGATTGTCGGGGATAAAACGTATGGCGTAAAAAAAGAAAATTTCCAGCTTTCCGGCCAGCTACTGCATGCCGGAGAAATCGGCTTCATACATCCCGAAACGGGGGAAGAGATGCGCTTTTGGGCGCCGCTTCCGGAGCCGTTTTTACGCACACTTCAAATTTTGAGAGAAAAACAAAACGGGTAAGGCAGGACAATATGGCTCCTGCCTTTCTATATAGAAGGGAGAAGGGTATGACTACACTATACATCGTGCGCCACGGCGAGGCCAGAGGGAATGTGGAACGAAATTTTCACGGCTGGTATGATTCCGACCTTACAGAGAACGGCCGCGCGCAAATCGCACGCCTTCCCAAATATTTTGAGAACATACATATTGATGCTGTTTTCTCGAGCGACCTGAAAAGAACGAGGGAGACGGCGCACGCCGTAGCGGATTCGAAGGGACTTCCCGTTTTGGAAGACGCGGCCCTTCGTGAAATTCACGGTGGAGAATGGGAGGACGTCCCGTGGGACGATTTGCCCGTTCGTTTCCCCGAAAGCTACGGACATTGGCTTGAAAGACCCCACCTACTCGAAATGCCCGGCGGCGAGCGGATGACGGATTTCGCGGACCGTATTTACGGCGCCGTCATGAAAATTGCCAAGGCGCACGAGGGCCAGAGCGTTGTAATCGCCACGCACGGCACGGCGATAAAAGTACTCCTTTGCAAGGTGCGCGGTATCCCGCTTTCCAAAATGCCCGAAGAAGCTTGGTGCGATAACGCTTCTGTTACGGTGCTCGAGTGGGAAGGGGAGAATGCAAGCGTTTTGGTGGACGGCGATAACAGCCATCTTCTGGATATCAGTACACTCGCAGGGCAGGTGTGGTGGCGTAAAAAAGAAGGGGAGCGCATGCTCGCCCTTACAAACCGCGTCTACCTTTCAAAGCTTTCGAACTATAACCGCGAAAAGGCAGAGGCTGTGCTTATTCCCATGCTCGAATCCATTTTAAAGGATAACGAATTTTCAAACGCTTGGGAGGGAAAAAAGGTTGTCATAAAACCAAACCTTTTGGCAAAGCGCCCACCTTCCGCCGCCGTTACCGCAAACCCCACGCTCGTGTCGATTGCAGCTTCCTATTTTGCAGACCGAGGCGCTACGGTTGTGATTGCCGATAGCCCCGGCGGTCTTTATAGCGCGAAGCTACTCGAAAAGCTGTATGCCGTCACGGGCATGCAAAAGGCAGCAGAAGAGTCGGGTGCCACTTTAAATCTCGATACTTCTTCAGAAAATACAGGCAATTTTACAATCATAAAACCGCTTCTTGAGGCAGACCTTATCGTCAGCATCAGCCGCATGAAAACGCACATGCTTTGTAATATGACGGCGGCTGTCAAAAACTTATTTGGCTCCATCCCCGGTGCCAAAAAGGCAGAATACCATGCAAGATACCCGAAAAAAGATGATTTTTGCGGCATGCTCGTAGACCTTTGTCTCGAAAATGCGCCATGTGTCAATATTGTAGACTGCGTGGTTGCGATGGAAGGGAACGGCCCCGCCGGCGGTACATTGCGGCGTGTTGGCGCGCTTTTGGGAAGCGCAAATCCTTTTGCCGCCGACCTTCTCTGTGCCGAAATGATGGGCTTTACACCCGATGAGGTGGATACTGTTCGCATAAGCCGTGCGCGCGGTCTTTGCCCCGAAAGTACGGCCGAGCTTTCCATCATCGGGGAAGACCCCGCAAAATATACGCATCGCTTTAAAAGACCCAAGGCAAGCCGCGATGCAGGCCTTTTAAAGCTTTTACCGCGCACAATCGCGGCGCGTCTTCGAAAAGAGCGGCGCCCTGTGATACTCGAGAAGAAATGCATCGGGTGCGGCGAATGTGTAAGGGCATGTCCTGCTGAAACCATCGAAATCGTAGAGAAAAAAGCGAAAATTCATCCCGAAGCATGCATTAAATGCTACTGCTGTCAGGAGCTTTGTCCAAAGAAAGCTGTTGTAGTAAAATAGAAAAAACAAAAATAGCCTCTCCATTTTGGAGAGGCTATTTTTCGTATGTTTTAAAACGAGGCTTCTGCCTTTTTGCCGCGCGTCATAAGCTCGAGCACCGCATCGCGGGGCGACGCTTTTTCGAAAAGAACGGCGTAGGCGGCCGAAACAATCGGCATTTCCACATTGTACTTTTGCGAAAGCTGATAGGCGGTTTCCGTGGCATACACGCCTTCTACAACCATGTGCACTTCTTCTATCGCTTCCTCCATGGTTTTCCCTTGCCCGATTAAGATACCGGCGCGGCGATTTCGGCTGTGCATACTGGTGCACGTTACAATGAGGTCGCCAATGCCGGAAAGACCGGAGAAGGTAGCCGCATCTGCACCCATGGCCACACCGAGACGGGTCATTTCCGCAAGGCCGCGTGTGATGAGTGCTGCCTTTGTGTTGTCGCCAAAGCCAAGGCCATCCATAACGCCGGCGCAAAGCGCAATCACATTTTTAAGGGCTGCGCCAAGCTCTACGCCGATTGTGTCAGAGGAGGTGTACACGCGAAACCGGTCGTTCATAAATACGTCCTGTACGAGTCGTGCTACCGCTTCATCTTCGCAGGCAGCTACAATTGTGGTGGGAATCTCACGCCCGACTTCTTCGGCATGGGTCGGCCCACAAAGGGTAACCACGGGATGCCCGGGGCAGAGACGCCCTATCACTTCGCTAAAGCGCTCGAGGGAGTCTGAAATACCCTTTGTAAGGTTTACAATGGGAACAGATGGCGCAAGATACGCCGCGAGGCTTTCTACCGTTTTGGGAAGCGCTTTTGAGGGCGTGGCAATCACAACCATTTCCGCGTCTTTCGCCAGAGAGAGGTCATCTGTATACAGAATCCCTTCGGGAAGCTGTATGCCCGGCAGGAATTCTCGATTTTCTTGATATTTCTCAATGCTTTCGCTTTCTTCTTTTTTCCAAGACCAAAGCGTCACCGCGTGGCCGTTTCGTCTTAGAAGGGCACTGATGGCAGTTCCCCAACCGCCGGAGCCGATTACTGATATTTTCATTGTCCAAGCTTCCTTTCTGTACCGTTTATAAGGCGTTTGATATTTCCGGCGTGCCGCGCGATGGCGAGGATGGAAGTGGCCACCGCAAAGATGGAAAACCAGATATCTTCACTTCTGAAAAGCGCCAAAACGCCAAAGAAAAATGCACCTAAAATGGAGCCGAGCGAAACGTATTTCGTAACGGCCATTACTACAATTGCGATTACAAACGCCGGAAGGGCCGCACCGGGTGCCACCGTGAGCATTACGGCGAGCGAGGTGGTAATGCCTTTGCCGCCGCGAAATCCGAAATATACGGGAAAATTATGCCCGATGATGGACATAAAGCCGCCAAGATAGCCGCCGTATTCGCCGGCGAGCAAGCGCCCGAGCAAAACGGCCAAAACACCTTTTGCAATATCGAGGAGAAATACTGTCGCCGCGGCGCCCTTGCCGAAATTTCGTAACATGTTCGTGGCGCCTGCATTGCCGCTTCCAAGCGTGCGGACATCGGTGCCGCGCGTGCGCGAGATAATGACGGCATTACTGATACTGCCGAGAAGATAGCCCAAAAGTGCAGAGAGTATAAGTAGCATACTTCAAAATCCTTTCTAATCCCGATTTTCCTGCCGCTCGCGAATGATAAAACGAAGGGGCGTCCCCGTAAGACCGAAGGTTTCTCGAATTCGGTTTTCGAGATACCGAATATACGAAAAGTGTGCAAGCTCGCGGTCATTTACAAAGAGAATAAAGGTGGGGGGATTGGTGCTTGCCTGCGTAATATAGTAAATTTTAAGGCGTTTGCCCTTGTCGGAAGGTGGCTGTACCTTTTCGGTGGCATCTGTTAAGATATCGTTTAAGACGCCGGTCGAAATACGCATGGAGTTTTGCTGGTATACACTTTGGATAAGCGGGAACAGCTTTTCCACACGCTGCCCTGTTTTAGCAGAAATGAAAAGATTCGGGGCATACGTCATAAAGCTCAAAGTATTATATACATTCGTTTCGAAAACTTTCATGGTTTTCGTTTCTTTTTCGATTAAATCCCATTTGTTTACGAGAATAATGGAGGCTTTTCCGGCTTCATGTATATAGCCTGCAATTTTGGCATCCTGCTCGGAAATGCCGGCGGAAGCGTCAATCACAAGTACCGCCACGTCGCATCTTTCCACAGCTGCAATCGCACGCATTACGCTATACCGCTCCACCGCATCGTCCACGCGACTATGGCGGCGCATACCGGCCGTGTCAATCAGCGTAAACTTTTGTCCGTCTTTTTCGAAAAAGCTATCAATCGCATCGCGTGTAGTGCCGGCAATATCGCTGACAATCATACGGTTTTCGCCGAGAATATGGTTTACAAGCGAGCTTTTACCGGCATTCGGCTTGCCGACGATGGCCACTTTAATCGTGTCATCCTCTTCTGCATCCTCCGCTGCGGGCGGGAAAAATTCCATGGCCTTTTCAATCACATCCCCAACGCCCATGCCGTGCAGAGACGAAACGGGATACGGGTCACCAATGCCGAGCGAATAGAATTCGTATACGCCTACCGGCACATCGCCGGGGGCATCGCATTTGTTTACCACCAAAAGCGTAGGCTTTCCGGATTTTTGGAGCATGGCGGCAATTTCCATATCGTTTGCCGTTACGCCCTCGTGCAGATTGGTAATAAAGAGGATTACGTCTGCCGTGTCCATAGCCAGCTGCACTTGCAGGCGCATTTCCTGTAAAATCACATCTTTTCCGGCGGGCTCAATACCACCCGTATCTACCACGGAAAAAGAACGGCCAAACCATTCGGCGTCCGCATAAATACGGTCGCGCGTGATGCCGGGCGTGTCCTCCACAATGGAAAGACGTTTGCCGATGAGTTTGTTAAATAACGTGGATTTTCCCACGTTCGGGCGGCCGATAACCGCTATAATCGGTTTTGTCATCCGTTTTCGTCCTTTCTAAGTGCATTCCATAAATCTGCCCCGCTGCATTCCACGGAAAAGATGGGCGTACCAAGCGTTTCGGAAAGAGAGGGAACAGTCATATCATCTAAAAATACATCCGTGCCGCTTCGAAGCATAGAAGAGGGGATAAGAGCAGCTTCGCCAAGAGTTTTCCCTTCGAGCTGCGCTAAGATATCTTGCCCCGTGATAAGACCCGCCACCGTAATTTTCTCGCCGAAAAATCGGTTTTCGATTTGGTGCACGTCTATCGAAAGCACAGGGCATTTTTCCATAGCCGCGCGCGCTAGCTTTAAAAGAAGCGGATAGGCGGCCGCACCCGTGATAATCGAAACATGCCGCGCGTCGGCCGTGGGGTTTTCTGAAAGTGCTTCCATAAATTCGTCTTCCAGGCTTCGAAGAAGACCTACGCCGTTTTCAATTTGGGCATAGCCTTCATATTCCTGCAAGAAACCTTCTGCAATCTTATCCATAACTACAGCGATTCGCCCGTCTTCCGTAAAGGTAATCCGCATGTGAAGTCTTCCGAAATATTTATCAATGATCTGAACCAGCATTGCAAGGTTCCTCTTGTGAGTCCATTTGGCACTTGCTG
>JAZNJV010000138.1:0-11134 GCA_045578225.1 Clostridia bacterium
AGTCCTCTTTTTGCATAAGCGCGATTTTTCTGCCGCCCACTTTTTTAGTATACCACAAGAAAATGCGGTTTGTAAAGAATAAAATGAAGCTACGCAATAAAATCTACGTTTTTAATAAAAAATACAGTAATTTTTTTGATACTTTGCCAATTGCAAAGCATATAAAACTATGCTATACTAAAATCAACAAAGGAAAGGAAGGTACAGACCAATGAAGTAGGAAACATGGTGCAGCATACGAAGACGCACCAAAGGCAAAAAGAAAGGAAAGGTACAGACCAATGAAATAGGAACTACGGCGCAGCATACGAAGAGACAGCTAAGGAAAAAAGAAACGCAAGAAGGAAACGGGAAGACAGAGATAGAGCAGACAACAGATTTTTTACATAGATAGCGTTTCTAAAGACTACAATCGTTTCGTATGAAAAGCGTCAGGATTGCACCTTTTGCAAACAAAGTACATCGGAGCACCGGGTTGGTCCCTGCCTGAGGGAGAAAAAAGAGAAGTTGTGTGAGGAAGATGTAAGGCGCGGAAGGCAAACTACGAAAGAGAGGTTAACCAAAGATGTTAGATATTAAGAGTGAACAGAAATGACCCTCGATTACGAGATGCAAAGTAATCGAGGGTCATTTCTTTTTACATGAAAAAAATTATATGCTTATAAAGCGGAGCTGGTATTCTTGTATGCTTTGGGGGACACCCCCATGATGGCCTTAAAATTGCGGTAAAACGTGGAAAAATCGTTATAACCGCAAAGCCCGTATACTGCCGTGATTTTGTAGCCCTGCCGGATATATTCGGCGGCTTTTTTTATGCGGCAAAGATTTAGATACCGATTAAAGGTGTAGCCGGTAAGCTTCAAAAACAGCGCGCAAAATTTACCTTTGCCCATGGCACTGCGCCGTGCGATTTCTTCTAAGGTAATGGCGTCTGTAAAATTATTTTCAATATAGGAAATACAATGCAGTACAAATTGCTTATGGTCTTCAAAAGAATCGGGGATATAGCTTTTTTCCTCTTCGAAATAGGCGCGCGCCAGCATCGTGACGAGAAGCACTGCATAGGCGTGAACGGTTTCGGTATACCCGAGTGCCTTTTCTGTAAATTCCCGAAGGATATGCTCCATGCAGTTTTCTACATAAAAAAGGTCCTCTGCCGGGAGCGAAATTTTCGGGCGAATCCTCGCGCCGCCACTTTCGAGGCGGCGCAGGAAATTCGCCGCAAGGCGGCTGGCCTTTGTTTGCTCACCTAAAAATTCAGGCATAAAGGAAAAAGAATAAAAAACAGCTTCGGGATCCGGCTCGATACGATGCACCGTGCCCGGCGGAATAATAAACATATCACCACGCGAAAGCGCAATAGAGTCATCCCCCACAAAGTGCAAGAGCTTTCCTTTGGCAATGTAATACATCTGGAAGTAGACATGCGTATGCGGCTTCTGGGCTTCGAACGCTTTTTCCACTTTATGAATATGAAAATCTGCCGTAGAATTTTTATAATAGGATAAAACAAAATTACGAATTTCCGTATGCCTCACCCCTTTTCTTAGTATACCACAGAAAAGAACAAAATGCAATATAAAAATAACAAAATGCAATATTTTTTTTCAAAGAAATGTTAAAATAAAAAGTAAATACTTCAGTTAGGGGGAAGGAAAATGAAACTGGTATCCCTTTGTGGTCTTTTAGGGTATGGGTACAGCGAGGAAGCGCTGGAGGTGGCGTTTTCGGAAAAGGTGGACTATGTAGGTGTAGATGCAGGCTCCACAGATCCGGGCCCGTATTATTTGGGAAGCGGCAAGTCGTTTACAGACAGGAATGCCGTAAAAAGAGATCTGGCGCTTGCGCTTCCGAAAGCGCTTTCGCATAAAGCACCGTTTATTATCGGCACGGCCGGTGGTGCAGGCGCGCGGCCGCATACAGATTGGCTTTTAGAGATTATTCGTGAAATTGCAAAAGAGAAGGCGCTTTCTTTTACGCTTGGCGTGATTTACAGCGATGTGGATAAAGAATATGTGCTTGAAAAGCTGCATAGCGGAAAACTTACACCGATGAGCGACGCCTTTTTGACGGACGAAGCTGCGATTGAAAATTCTGCACACCTTGTCAGCCAGATTGGGGTGGCACCGATTATAAAGCTACTCGAGAAAAAGGTTGACGTTATTGTGGCCGGGCGTGCGTGCGATACGGCCATTTATGCCGCACCTTGTATTTATGAAGGATATGACGAGGGCCTCGCGTTCCATATGGCAAAAATTATGGAGTGCGGTGCCATGTGCGCCGAGCCTGTAGCCGCCGCGGACGTCATGCAAGGATATATGTATGAAAACTATTTCGAACTGCGGCCGGCAAACCCTGCGCGGCGCTGCAGCGCTGCCCGTGCGGCGGCACATACGATGTATGAGCAAACAAACCCGTATATGATTTACGAGCCGGACGGTGTTGTCGATATTCAAAATGCTACATTCGAACAGGCGGACGAGCGAACGGTTCGTATTTCCGGCGCTGTTTTCCAAAAAGCGGAGAAGAAAACACTGAAAATTGAAGGCGTACAAAAAGTGGGATACCGCACCATATGCATTGGCGGCATTTATGATACCGATACGATAGAGCATTTTCCGGAGATTTCGGAAACGGTTCGTAATTTCGTACGGGAGAATGCGTCCGCCAAGGAAGAGGCCTATAAACTCCAATTCCGTACATACGGCGGTGCAGAATCGAGCCTCGGCGTGGTAATTGATGTGGTGGGGGACACCCAGGAGATAGCCGATACGATTTGCTCGCTGGCGCGTTCCCGCATGTTGCACTGTGATTTTCTAGGCAGAAAGTCGAGCGCGGGCAACGTGGCGTTCCCGTTTTCACCTTCGGATATTCACGTGGGCGCCGTATATGCGTTCAGCGTATTCCATCTGGCCGAAACGGAGGATTTGGGTGAAACGGCCGTGTATAGCATAGAGGAGGTGGGCCGATGAGACTTATTGACATTGCCAAACTTTTAAGAAGTAAAAATGCAGGGCCCTTATATATTACTTTTGATATCATGTTTGAAAAACGGGAAGACATGGTAAGAGTACAAAAGGGACTTACCAAAGAGATGGTAGCTAAGGCCTACAGCGTAGACCCCGCACAAATTTCCATTTTGCCGTACGAAATTGTAAATTCCATCAAAATTACGTTTCCGCGTGCCCATGTCAGCGGTAGCGTGGAGGATACCGATGTATACGGCTGTCAACAGCACATGCCGCTTGCCAATATTACGATAGAGGAGTGATACCATGTACGCCGATAAAGACTATATTATTTCCCTTCGCCATGAAATTCACGAATATCCCGAAATAGGCTTCGACCTTCCCAAAACGATTGGCGTTGTAAAACGGGAACTGGAAAAAATGGGGATAGAATACACTGAATCGTACGGCGAGTCGAGCGTGGTGGCGACCATAAACCCAGAGAAAAAGCATTTTACAATCGGCATTCGTGCCGATATGGATGCACTTTTGATAGACGAAAAAACAGATCTTCCTTTTTCGTCCAAAATCCCGGGGCAGATGCACGCCTGTGGGCACGATGCCCATACCGCGATGCTCCTCGGAACGGCTAAAGCACTGAAAACCATGGAAAAAGATCTCGCCTGCCGCGTAATGCTCCTGTTTCAGCCGAGCGAGGAAGGCCTCCGAAGCGGTGCCGAGGCGCTGGTAGATGGCGGTGTTATGGAGGAAATTGACGTGATCCTCGGCATGCACATTGAAAACTGGCTTCCGTCCGGTGCAATAGGCGTTTGCAAGGGGAGCTCCATGGCATCAAGCCGTAACTTCCGCATTGATTTTTACGGAAAAACCGCGCACGCTTCTTTGCCGCAGTCGGGAAAAGATGCCCTTTGTGCGGCAGTTCGCACCTATACGAACATCCAGTATATGCTGGGACGAGAAATTAACCCCTTTTCGAAATATGTGTGCTCCATCGGGAAACTTTCCGGCGGCACAAGCCAAAATATCATTGCCGACCATGCCTATATGCTCGGCACAATTCGAACTTTTGACATGGAGCTGGACGCATTTTTGATTCGCCGCATTGAGGAAATTGCAAAAAATGCAGCGGCGGAAATCGGCGCAGAGGCCGTACTTGACACGAGCCTTAAAGCATATGTCGTATACAATAATCCGCACATTGCAGATCTTGTGCTCTCGGCAGGGGCGAAGGTTGTGGGCGAGGGAAATATCGTGCACATGCCCGAGAAGCTCAGTTCCGAAGATTTTTCGCAGTATCTTACGAAAAAGCCGGGCGTATTCCTTCGCCTTGGTACACGAAACGAGGAAAAAGGCTGCACCACCCTGCCGCATAACAACGACTTTATGATTGATGAGGATGCTTTCCTCCTTGGAAGCGATACGTGCGTGCAGTTTGTCCTTGACAATATGCACGGCATCGATATGGAAAAGGTAGAAAAATCGGATGAGAGGAACGGTGTAAAATGAAACAGAAAATTATAAGTGTTGGCGACGCGATCTTACTCGAACGTTTCCCTGAAAACTATGATATTAGGCCGATTCGTGAGATTGTTGACACGGCGGATGCAAAGCTCTTTAACCTTGAAAACGTACTTTCTGACAGGCAAATTTACGCTTCCTCGTATTGTGGCGGCACATGGCTTCTGGCAAAAGAAGATACACTTTCCGATACGCTCAGCTTTGGCTTTAACGGGTGCTCCTTTGCAAATAACCATACCATGGACTTTTCCTACGACGGTCTTTTTGATACGCTTGCAGCCGCAAAGCGCCAAGGTCTCCCGATATGCGGCGCAGGGAAGGATCTCGATGCAGCGGCAGACTATGTCGTCATCGAAACGGAAAACGGTAAATGTGCTCTTATCTCCATCTGTGCCACCTTCAACGATGCCGCACGGGCAGGGCATGCGTCCGAGTATTTGCAGGGGAGACCGGGTCTTAATCCCCTTCGTTTTTCAATAGAGTACCACATAACGCCGGAGCATATGCAGGCCCTTCGCGAAATCTCGGCCGGCACGCATATTGACGGCAGAAGAAACCGCTCGCGTATGGGTGGCTATACGCCGATGCCGCCCGAAGGTTGTTTTGGCTTTGGCGAGTATGCTTTCAGGGAGAGCGAAACAGAAGGGAAATTTTCTAAAGTAAATTCTGTGGATATGGAACGCACAGAAAAGACCATAAAACGCGCACTCGAAGAATGCGACAATGTGATTGTCAATATCCACTCGCACGAGATCAAGCACGACACCGACGACGAGCCCGATGATTTTCTCATCGAGTTTGCCAGAAAATGCATTGATAGCGGTGCGGCCGCGGTTATCGGCACAGGCACACACCAACTCAAAGCCGTGGAAATTTATAAAGGCAAACCGATTTTCTATAGCCTTGGCAACTTCATCTTCCAAAGCGATATGGTTTTCTGCATGCCCGATGATTTCAGAGAGAAATACAAAATGCCCCACGGCCTTTCTGCCCGCGAGCAAATCGCGGAAAGAGCAAAGCTTGGGAATGGAGGGCTTCATCAGGATGTAAACAACTTCCGTTCCCTCATGCCGCTTATGACCTTTGAGGACGGAAAGCTTACTGAGCTTACGCTCTATCCGCTGCGTCTTGACATGCACACAGGCCTTCCTGCACTCGCGGATGCGGTAGAAACGGAAATTATTTATAACTATCTGTGTGACAGAAATAAGCAGTTTGGCACAAAGATAGAAATACAAGGAAATGCAATCGAGGTAAATCTAGATGATTAAAACAGAAATATATGAACAGGCTCTTTTTGAAACGATAAAAAGAGGAGCCACGGAAATTTCGCCGGATGTGCAGGAGGCGTTTGAAAACGCCATCGCCCGCGAAACAAATGAGGATGCCAAAAGAGGCCTTATGGCAACGCTTCGCAGCATGGAAATGTCAAAAGAGCGTGAAAATCCGCTTTGCGTCGATACCGGCTGGCCGATATTTTATTTTAAAGTGGGAAATAAGTGCGAAATTGAGGGCGGTTTTGTAGAACTTGAAAATGCGGCGCGCCGGGCCGTTGCTCGCGCGACGGAACTCGGGTATCTCCGTGCCACCATGAAGCACCCTCTAACCGGCTATGATCCGGGTAACAATATCGGTATGAATATCCCTGATTTTACATACCAGTTTGTGGATGGGGATGCGATAGAAATTTCCTACGCCGCAAAAGGCGGCGGCAGTGAATGCTTTGGTGGCACACGGCACAGAATTGTGGCATTTGCAGACGGTGTTCGCGGCATTGAAAAATTTGTAATTGATAGCTTTGTGGCCTCGGCACGTGCCGGCGCCGTTTGTCCGCCATCTGTTTTGGGCATCGGCATCGGCGGCACAGCCAATGTGGCGGCGAACCTTGCCAAAGAGGCGGCGTGCCTCCGCACGGTAGGTTCCAAGCATCCTGACCCCATGTTCCAAAAAATTGAAGAGGATTTATACGAAGCCTTAAACAGCCTCGGCATCGGCATTTTAGGGGCGGGCGGCGCTACCTCTGTGCTCGCAGTAAATGTAGAGTATGCGTATACACATATTGCAGGTATCGCGGTGGCTACCAGCACAAATTGCATGATTGCGCGGCGCGCGTCTTCTCGAATTGACGCGAGTGGGTGCGTGACGAAAATGAGAAGTCCCAACTGGTTTGGGGATAGATAGGAGGGAGAAACATGGCAGAATATCATTTGAGGGGGCCTCTTTCGGATGAGGACGTAACAAAACTCAAAATCGGTGATACCGTATATATCAGCGGCGAAGCCTTTACGTGCCGTTCTCGACTGCAAAAGTATATATTTGACGAAAAAAACGAGTTGCCGTTTTCGACGGAGGGACGAAATATTTTAATCCATAACGGTCCGATTGTGGTCAAGGAAAACGGAAAATGGCGGTTGGTTTCGTTTATGCCTACTTCGAGCATACGCTTTGAAAAGTGGGGAGCCAAAAGCGTGGACGAGTGGAACCTTAAAATGATTGTGGGCAAAACCACGATGGGCGAGGAAACAGCACGCATGATGCGCGAGAAAAAATGTGTGCACGTTTCGCCGCGCTCCGTAAGTCCGAACTTATGGATTGATTCCATCGAGGTGGAAGATGTGTATCTCTATGATGAACTCGGGCGCATCGAAGCGGCATGGTTTTTTAAACTAAACGACATCGGCCCGTTTATCGTGGATATTGACTCCGAAGGAAACAATTACTTCGATGCGCTCGATGTACAAATTGCCGAGCGGAAGGAAAAGGCACTCGAAAAGCTTGGAATAGACGACTCTTTCCACTTTACGAAGCTATATTAAAAAAAGCTTGCGCGAGCGGAAAACGTATGCTACAATAAATGGCAGGGGAAACCCTGCCATTTATGTATTTTGAGGAGATACGAAAAGCATGCAAAATATACTGATTATTTTCATTTTGGCCGCTATGCTTGTGCTTGCGGTTCGCTTTTTGTACCGCGCCCGAAAAAAGGGAAATCCATGTAGCGGTTGCCCGTACGGCGGAAGCTGCAGTGGGCATTGCACAAAGAAAGAAAAATAGATATATACTATTTGGAGGAGACGGATATGACGGAAGAACTTTTAAAACGAATCAATTTTCTTGCAAAAAAATCGAAAGCAGAAGGGCTCTCGCCCGAGGAAAAAGAAGAGCAGGCCGCTCTTCGCGCGCAGTATATAAAGGAGTTTCGGCAGGGCATGGAAAATACGCTCGGGAATGTGTATGTTGTGGATGCCGAGGGCAATAAGCAAAAAGTGCGTCGAAAAGGAGAAAGAGACTAATGCAATGCGAAACCTGCGCCTATTACGAATATGACGATGAAATGGAAGAATACATCTGCACGGTAAATTTTGACGAGGATGAGATGGCAATGCTATGCGCGAGCCGTCGTGCTTGCCCGTACTACCGTTTCTATGACGAATACAAAATGGTGCAAAAGCAAAATTAGGAGGGGCTCCATGAAAAAGTATTTATTGCCGAAGGAAGGAAAGTTCTATAAGGCGAATTTACACACACATTCGAGTTTTTCGGACGGCAAGCTCTCGCCCGCGGAACTGAAAGAAGTGTATAAAGAACTTGGCTATTCCGTGCTTGCTTTTACGGATCACGATATTTTTATTCCGCATACGGAACTTACGGATGAAAACTTCCTCGCGCTTTCCGGCTTTGAGGTAGAAGTATGCCCGCCGGGGTATTCAAAGAGACCGGCTGTGCCAACCTGCCATATTTGCTTTGTAGCAGGTCGCGCTGACATGCGAAAGCAGCCCTTTTGGAACCCGAAGTACGCCACACCAGGACACGCCAAGGAACATGTGGACGAAGTGGAATATGATGTGACCGAGCCGTTTTTTGAAAGAGAATATACGCCCGAAAATATCAATGAAATGATACGCCGTGGCAGAGAAGCAGGCTTTTTTGTGACGTATAATCACCCCACATGGTCACTCGAGGGGTATGAAACATATATGCAGTACGAAGGTATGCATGCGATGGAAATTTTTAATACCGATACGTACCTTCTCGGCTATGAAGCATATGTGCCGGGAGTGTATGACGATATGCTCCGCGGTGGCAAAAAGATTTACGCTGTGGCGGCGGACGATACGCATAGCGGACTTCCGCTTTCAAATCCAAAGTGCGATATTGGCGGCGGTTATGTTATGATAAAATCGAAATCGCTGCAGTACGAGGCCATTACAGACGCGCTCTTCAAAGGCAACTTCTACGCTTCGCGCGGTCCTAAAATTTATGACCTTTATATCGAGGAGGGCGAGGTGCATGTAAAGACCTCCCCGGCCGTTCGCATCACAATGAACACGAACGCGCGCTCGGCAAAGTCGGTAATCGCAGAGCGCAGTAGCTTTGTGGAAGAAGCTGTATTTCCGCTTCGGGGCGATGAAGAATATATCCGCATAAGCGTACAGGATGCGGAAGGAAAGCACGCCGATACGCGTGCATACTTTATGGAGGAACTTTGATGCGATATTCTACGTATTTATTTGATTTTGACGGCACACTTGTCGATTCGATGCCGGCCTTTGTATCCACAATGAAGCGGATTCTCGATGAAAACGGCATCGCCTACGGCGACGACCTTGTCAAAACAATCACGCCGCTCGGCTATATCGGCACGGCAAAACATTTCATTTCGCTGGGGCTTGATATGCCGCTCGAAGAAATTCTCGCTGCTATGCAGAGATACATTTTGAAGGCCTATCTGGAAGAAATTCCTGCAAAGCCATATGTAATCGAAACGCTCCGCACGCTTCGGGAAAAAGGTGCGGACCTGCATGTTTTGACGGCAAGTCCGCACATAGCGCTGGACCCGTGTCTTCGCCGCCTTGGGATGTGGGATATATTCGAAAACGTATGGTCTTGTGATGATTTCGGAACCACGAAAGCCGACCCCGAAATCTATAAAAAGGCCGCAGAAAGAATTGGGAAGCCGATAGAAAGTATTTTGTTCTTGGACGATAACTACAATGCAGACCTCACGGCAAAAAAAGCCGGCATGGCAACGTGCGGCGTGTATGATGCATCTTCCGCAGAGTTTGAAGCGGACATGCGGAAAATTGCAGACCATTACATCCGCGATTTCCGCGAACTTTTAGAAATATAAGAAAAAGGACAGTGAAAACTGTCCTTTTTGTATTATGCGAGAAATTCTGCAAGCATTTTTTCAAGGCTCTGCATTTCCTCCGCGGTCGGTGTAGGAAAATCGGCGAACGGGAAGGGGATGCCGAGCTTTTCGTATTTTACCTTACAAATTTTTCGAAACGGCAAAAGCTCCGTTTTGTCAATGCAAGGGTGCGCGCGGCATATAGCGGCGAGTGCTTCTATATTCTCGCACGTGTCATTTAAAGATGGCACAATCACCTGCCTGAGCGTTGTCGGCATGCCGATTTCGGCAAGATACGAAAGAAACTGAAGGGGTGCCTCTATCGAAATGCCGGTGTGCTTTTTGTAGAGCGCGTCGACCGTAAATTTGATGTCGAGCAGCACACGGTCGGTTTCCTCGAGAAGTGCGCGGGAGTCCTCGCTTAAAACACTTCCCGAAGTGTCAAGGCATGTATGGATCCCTTCGCGGTGGCAAAGTGCAAAAAATTCGCGCACAAACTCCGCCTGCAAAAGTGGCTCGCCGCCCGAAACGGTAACGCCGCCGCACTCTCCGAAATATTCGCGGTATTTTACGGCCTTTCCCAGAAGTGCTTCGGCCGTATATTCGGTGCCGCCCTCCTTATCCCGCGTGTCGGGGTTATGACAGTACCCACAGCGGAGATTGCAGCCTTTTAGGAAAACGACAAACCGAACGCCGGGCCCGTCGAGCGTGCCAAGCGACTGTATGGAGTGCACAATCCCCCTATGCATTACAGTGCCTCGTGGAACGTGCGGCTGATAACCTCACGTTGCTGCTCACGCGAGAGCTTGTGGAAGTTTACGGCATAGCCCGAAACACGAATTGTTAAATTCGGGTATGCTTCGGGATTTTCATACGCTTCCATAAGCGTTTCGCGGCGAAGTACGTTTACGTTTAGGTGATGCGCACGTTTTTGGAAATACCCGTCCAAAATCGAAACGAGGTTATCGATTTTTTCATTCTCTGTGCGTCCGAGTGCTTCGGGCGTTATGGAGAAGGTGTTGGAAATGCCGTCGCGGCAATCGTCATAGCTGATTTTTGCAACCGAGTTCAAAGACGCAAGTGCGCCGTTTTCTTCGCGGTTATGGAGCGGGTTTGCCCCCGGCGCAAACGGTGCGCCTTTCGGTCTGCCGCAAGGCGTAGCACCCGTATTTTTGCCGTACATAACGTTTGAGGTAATTGTCAAAACAGAGAGCGTGTGCTCGGCGCCGCGATACGTAGGTGTTTTGCGAAGTGCCGTGATCATCTTGTGCGCAAGCTCTTTTGCCATAAGGTCTACCCTGTCATCATCATTGCCGAATTTCGGGAACTCGCCACGAGTTTCAAAATCGGTGATAAATCCGTTTTCGTTTAGAATGGGACGTACACTTGCGTATTTAATAGCGCTTAAGGAGTCTGCCACCACCGAAAGGCCGGCAATGCCAAAGGCCATAAACCGGCCCACTTCTGTATCGTGTAGTGCCATCTGTGTTTTTTCATAGGCGTATTTATCGTGCAT
>JAZNJV010000139.1:0-4668 GCA_045578225.1 Clostridia bacterium
GCATTCCACCTTGATGGCAAGATGACCAACGCCTAAATCTTCGGGGTAAGCAAATGCCTTTACTTCGTACTCTGTGTTTTCATACACGCGAACAGCCGCCAAAGCGTAGATGTAATGTGTACCGTCATCCATTACTTTCAGGGATGCTTCGCCGCTGTGTTTAATGTCAGTGGACACTGCCCACTTGTCAGCACCGCCGGTCAGAGAAAACCCGGGAACGGTGCTTCCTGCGTATTCCTCCGCGCCGCCGTTTTTGAGGAGTTCGCCAACTTCGGCATCCTTCGGTGCTTCGGCACTCATTGCCGTAACACCAAAGCTCAAAAGCATTGCGACAGTAAGGAGAGTAGCCAGAATTCTTTTTGTCATAATTTTCGCTCCTTTTTTGTTTTATATTCGAATTCGGTCACGGAGGTTCGGCTATCCCTCCTTGCCGAAATTTCGACTTCTATATGTATCATTTTACACGATTTTGATACAAAACACAATAAATTGACTTACGAAACTTTTTCGATTTTTAGAGACAAAAAGAAAGTACGGCCAAAGCCGTACTTTCTTTTTGCAAGTTTCCTTTATTTTGTGAGAATTCTCTGCATAATGACTGCTGCTTCTGCGCGGGTGGTATTTCCAAGCGGATTCATGGTGCCGTCTGCATTGCCCTTTACAAGGCCGGAGAGAACCATAGCGCCTACTGCATCCTTTGCATAGTCTGCAATCTGGGCATTGTCGGAGAATACAGAAAGATCTGCGCCTGCGCCTGAAAGCTGCATGCCGCGTGCGATAATCGTCATAAGATCCTGACGGGAGATTTCCGCTTCGGGATTATACTTGTTATCGCCTACACCGTTTAAGATGCCGAGCGCCTTCCCTACCGCAAGTTCCTTTGCGTAGAAAGCATCGGCTTCCACATCTGCAAAGCTTTCGGTCGCCTCAGCGGTAAGACCGAGTGTACGAATTAAGAAGTACGCCAATTCGCCACGAGTAATGTTTCTTTCGGGGGCGAAGCTTGTGGTCGAAGCATCATTTACAATGCCGCGGCTTTCCACTTCGCGGATGGCTTCTGCCGCCCACGGCGTTACATAGAGGTCTCTGTACTTTGTAGTTTTGAGTGCAGAGAAATCAACCGGAGAGCTCGGTGTAATCTTTAAGAGATACGCGGCATTGCCGTCGATTGCGAAATCAAGGTTGCCACTACCGAGGCGAACAGAGTTTACGTTTGTATCGCCGTAAACGATGCTTGCGCTGTAGTCGCCAATGGAAACTGCGCCGCCGTCACTCGTGAGCGGAACAGATACATTCACAACCTCTGCGCCGCGGTTAATGAGGTACATATATACATCACCGCCGCGCACGAAGGAACTTAAGAAATAATCGTCCGTTTCCTGTTCTTTGAAGATGGGGTACGCACGGTCTACAAAGTGTGCGTAAGCGGTATCCGCATCACCGTTCGAGTATACATTCGTCATACCCTCGAGGTTTTCTGTTTCGTAGAATGCCTTGCCGCCCATCCACTGCGTCTTGTCATACCAAGAGTAGTGTCCTACTGCGGTAGCGCCTGCAAAAAGCGCAGAATAGAACATATTGCGAATAGCTGCTTCGTCCGGCACGAGGTATTCATAGCCTGTGGCCTGATTGATAGACCATACGGGCTTTGCATATTCAGTGACACTGAGGGCGCGTGTAGCATAGTTATGCACGTGGTCAATCCACGCACCGCCCGATACAATGCCCGGGTACGGGTCGATAGCGAGAACGTCTACATATTTGCGGAATGTATCATAGTATCCGGGATTATGCTCTACAAGGTATACAATGTGGTCGGGGTCCAGCGTACGAATAAGCTTGTAGGACTCCTCGAAAAATTCAAGGCGATTTGCGAACTTACTGCTCGGCTCATCCATGACCATGTATCCAAGAAGTGCCGGATGGTCTTTGAGCTTTGTAATGATTTCGGTTGTGTTTTCTACGTTATCCGGATGTGCTGCCGGCTTCATATCGCGATAGAGTGCGGCCATAACCTTAAGGCCCACTTTTTCTGCCTCATCAAGGCAAAATTTAATGCGTTCATAGTCTTCCCATCTGGTCTGTACAACCGTACCGCCTGCAGCCACAAGACGGCCGTAATCAGAGGGGTCTACGTGGTACCAGAGTGTGGGGTTCAGTTCTTTACCATCCGGAAGAACAATTTTGCCCTTTTCGTTGAGATATGTCGGGCGCGGATACTTATAAACCGGTCTTTCGGCCTTTACCTGCACGGTGCCGTCAGCGCCGATTACAGATACCTCTACAGTGTAAGCCTTCCACTCCTCTTTGAGCAAAGATGCACGGAATTCATAGTATGCTTTTGCGTTTTCGGGCACGACCTTTGTCTTTTCGTCCAAAACGGTATTACCGTCTTTGAGGCGGAAAGAAACGGTAGAATCTTCAAGTTCTTCATACACTTCGCTGTTTACGAGTGCTTCGATAGTTCCCTTCTGCCCCTTTGCAGCGTCGTCTGTGTAGAAGAAGATGTTTTCTGCTTCGAGGAACACTTTTGCAGGCTGGCTGATTCTATAGAAGCTTACGCTATCTACAAAAATAGAACCGCTGCCGCTGAAGTTACGAACGAGGAAATAAATGCTAGCGCAATTTTGGGGGATTTCCATCATATATACATGCTGTACCCAGGTGTCGCCCGTGGGCGTAGCATAGCTTTCTGTATTATGACCGCCCAAATAGCTGCTCGATTCATCATACCATTCGCATTTAAAGCCCTGGGCGCCCTGTTCGGGAATACGTACCCAGGTAGAGAGCTGATATACTTCGCCTTTTTTAAAGTCGCTATAAATTTGCTGTGTTACATACGGGTTGCCGGAGCCACTGATGTTGACGCAAACAGAGCCGTCATGTGCATTTTCTTCCGAAACACGAACCTTTTCGTTCTGTTCCGTCCAGCCGCCTGCAGATGCCGACCAGCCGCGAACACCGCCGCCCTCCGTTCTTTCTTCAAAGCTTGTATTCGTCAGAAGTTCTTCGCTGCCTTCCGGCATAGGGATGTAATTCGGGGACGGAACCGTTTTCTTTACCGGAGGCCTTCCGACAGTCAGTCCCGCGGCCATAGCCGGTACTGAGAGAGCGGTAAGCATCATGCAGCAAAGGAAAAGTGCTAAAATTTTCTTCATGCTTTTCTTCCTTTCGGTATTTAAAAATAAATTCGGGCGGCAAAAAGGTTTGCCGCCCGAAAGTTACGCTACTTTAAGTTTAAACTGTGCAGCGATTATTTGTGCAGGATTCTCTGCATGATAACGGCAGCTTCTGCACGAGTTGTGTTGCCTAAGGGGTTCATGGTGCCATCTGCGTTACCCTTTACAAGGCCGGAGAGAACCATGGCGCCTACTGCATCGCGGGCATAGTCAGCAATCTGAG
The DNA here is from genome assembly GCA_045578225.1 of Clostridia bacterium. Taxonomy (GTDB): domain Bacteria; phylum Bacillota; class Clostridia; order UMGS1883; family UMGS1540; genus SIG447. Next base: position 3,403 of record JAZNJV010000139.1, read on the forward strand.
CGTTGTCTACGAATGCAGAAAGATCAGCGCCTGCGCCGGAGAGCTGCATGCCACGTGCGATGATGGTCATGAAGTCCTGACGGGAAATCTCAGCTTCGGGATTGTACATGTTGTTGCCAACACCGTTGAGGATGCCGAGAGCCTTACCTACAGCAAGTTCCTTTGCATAGAAAGCATCAGCTTCTACGTCTGCAAAGTTTTCAGTTGCAGCGGCGGTGAGGCCAAGTGTGCGAATTAAGAAGTATGCGAATTCGCCACGGGTAATCTTGTTCTGCGGTGCATAGCTTGTAGTAGAGAAGTCGTTTACGATGCCGAGGCTTTCTACTTCACGGATCGCTTCTGCTGCCCACGGGGTTACATACAGGTCTCTGTACTTTGTAACCTTAAGAGCGGAGAAATCAACCGGTGCGCTCGGTGTAATCTTGACGAGGTATGCAGCATTGCCGTCGATTGCGAAATCAAGGTTGCCACTACCGATGCGAACAGAGTTTACGTTTGTATCGCCGTAAACGATGCTTGCGCTGTAGTCACCGATGGAAACTGCGCCACCGTCGGAAACGAGCGGAACGGAAACGTTTACAGTTTCGGGGCCACGGTTTACGAGGTACATGTAAACTTCGCCATTACGTACGAAGGAGCTTACCCAGTACTCATCAAAGGTCTGTTCCTTGAAGATGGGGTATGCACGGTCTACAAAGTGAGAGTAAGCCGTATCGGTATCGCCGTTAGAGTATACATTTGTCATACCCTGAAGGTTTTCCGTCTGGTGGAACGCCTTGTTGTCCATCCATTGGGTTTTATCGTACCAGGAGTACTGACCTACTGCGGTAGCACCACTGTAGAGAGCGGTGTAGAGCATGTTACGGATAGCAGCTTCATCCGGCACGAGGTGTTCGTAGCCTGTTGCCTGGTTGATAGACCAAACCGGCTTTTCGTAGATGATTGTATCCTGAGCGATTTCGTTGTACTTCAGAACGTGGTCGATGGTAGTGCCGCCGGATACGATGCCCGGGTACGGGTCAATTGCGAATACGTCAACGTACTTAGAGAAATCGTAGTAGTAAGTCGGGGAAGCTTCTACGGTGTATACTACGTGGTGCGGGTCGAGCGTTCTGATAAGCTTATAGGATTCTTCGAAGAGTTCCAGCTTATTTGCGAACTTACTGCTCGGTTCGTCCATTACCATGTAGCCGAGAAGTGCCGGGTGATTTTTTACCTTTGCAATGATGCTTTTTGTGTTTTCTACGTTATCCGGGTGACCTGCCG
>JAZNJV010000140.1:0-2845 GCA_045578225.1 Clostridia bacterium
AAAAGCGCAGAAACCGAAACCTCGGTACGGGATAGGGGCACGCGGCCGGATAGATGCGCCATCGCATCCGAAAGCGTGGCGGCGCCAAATACCTCGACATCCTCGCAAAGAGCGGCTTCTTTTGCATTTTCAAGCGGCACAATCACTTTACGGATACCGCTTTTTGCCGCGGCCATCACAAGCGGCAGTGTGCCGCAGATGGGGCGAAGGTCGCCTCTGAGCGAAAGCTCGCCAAGGAGCATGTATTCGTCTGCCTCCGCGCATACTTCTTCCGTCGCAAGTAAGATGGCGGCAGCAATCGGAAGGTCAAACATACTGCCCGTTTTCTTAATGTCGGCAGGGGCTAAATTTACCGTTACGCGCTTTGCGGGAAAAGAAAAGCCGCAGTTTTTGATGGCGGCACGCACGCGCTCGCGCGCTTCTTTTACCGCCGCATCCGGAAGGCCTACAATGTCAAACCCCGGAAGACCGGAAGAAATATCGGCCTCCGCCGTGGCGCTATGCCCTAAAAGACCTGCGATGCAGGCAGTATTTACTTTCGTGAACATCTAAAAAGCCTCCTTTTAGGCTTTGTCTTTATCGCGGTGCAAAATGCGGCAGGCGATGCCTTCTTTCATAAGGGCATTTCCTATATGCTCGGTAATCGCAACCGAGCGATGCCGTCCGCCCGTGCAGCCGATGGAAATTAAGAGATTGCTTTTCCCTTCCTCTGCATATTGCGGCACGAGGAAGCGGAGCATATCGAGAAGCTTATCTAAAAAGGCGTGCGTTTCGGGATACGCCATAATAAAGTCGCGCACAGGCGCATCGAGCCCTGACAGGGCTTTAAGGTCCGGCTCATAGAACGGATTCGGGAGAAAACGAACATCAAAAACAAGGTCGCTATCCAGCGGCACGCCGAACTTAAAGCCGAAGGACATAATGTCAATCGCCATCGGAATGCCGACAGCTGAATCGGAAAACAGCTCTCCGATGCGCTTTTTCAGCTGATTCGGCAAAAGCTTGGAAGTGTCAATCGTATGGGTGGCGTGGCTTTGAATGTCACGCAGAAGCTCGCGCTCTCGCACGATGCCGTCAATCGCCCGTCCGCCCCGTGAGAGCGGATGCGCGCGGCGCGTTTCCTTGTAGCGCGCAATAAGCGTATCGTCGGAAGCGTCCAAAAACAAAAGCTCGTACGAAAGACCTGCCTCTTTCATGCTTTCAAGCTCCCCTAAAAGCGCGCGGAACATACTGCCGCTTCGAACGTCTACCACAACCGCCACATGGTCAAGCTTTCCTTGCGACTGGCTGCACATCTCGGCAAATTTGCTGACGAGAATCGGCGGCAGATTATCCACGCAGTAAAAATTCATGTCTTCAAGGCACCGAAGCGCACGGGTGCGCCCTGCCCCCGAAAGACCTGTAATTACGATAAATTTCATATAAATTCTCCTAAAAATCGGATTTCCGGCTCGAGAAGGACGCCGTGCGTTTTCTGTACCTTCTCCTGTACGAGAGAAAGAAGAGTACGCACATCGCGCGCGGTGGCGCCCCCTGTATTTACCACAAAGCCTGCGTGCTTTTCGGAAACGGCCGCGCCGCCCACAGAAAACCCGCGAAGACCTGCTTCATCAATCATTTGCGCCGCATAGCCTTGCGGTGGGCGCTTAAATGCGCTCCCTGCACTCGGGAGAGTGAGCGGCTGTTTTTCGCGCCGCTTTATAGAAAGCGCGCGCATTTCTGCACGGATGGCATCCGTATCCCCTTCTGTAAGCGAGAACACCGCCCCCGTCACCACGGCGCCGTTTTCGGCGTATACGCTGTGACGGTAGGAAAAACCATGGTCAGAAAGCGTTTCGCGTCTGCCGTCTTTTGTAATGCAAGTAGAGCTTTCAATCACGTCCGCCATTTCGCCCCCGTAGGCGCCTGCGTTCATCACCATCGCGCCGCCCACGGTGCCGGGAATGCCGGCAAGCGGTGCCATGCCGGAAAGGCCTGCCTCCATAGCGGCCTTCGCCACGTGCGCGAGCGTTGCACCGGCAGATGCGATAATGCGGTTTCCTTCTACGCGAACGCGAGAAAAGCCGCCCGATAGGCGCACCAAAACGCCCCTGTAGCCGCCGTCACCTACGAGTAGGTTTGAGCCGTTTCCAATCACGGCGTGCGGCGTATTTCGAAGTAGCGCCAAAACGCGTGCAAGCTGCTCTTCATCCTCGGGCTCGGCCAGAAGATCGGCCGCGCCGCCGATAGAAAAGCTCGTATAGTTTCGCATGTCCGCTTGGCGAATAGAGGGACAAATGCTCTCAATTTCTAAAAACAGCTCGTTCATACGGGCTCCTTTCTAAAAGGGTTAGAATTTTCCTAAAAATGCCGCGCCTATAAGGCCGGCGTCATTCCCCATTTCCGCCGCCCGAATTTCGGGGAAGGGCACATGGCTTTTATACATATCGCGATATACTTTCTCTCGTACGGGCGCGAGGATCGTCTCGCCTTCGCGGCTTATGGCGCCGCCGATTAAAACGAGCGCGGGGTTAAACGTATTTACAAGGTCGGTAACGCCCTCGGCCACGTAGGAAATCCACGTATCCACGATTTTTTTACCGTCCGCGTCGCCGCACTTTGCAAGCGCAAACGCGGTTTTGCCGCTTGCACGAGAGGGGTCGCCCTCGACATATGCGGCCATGGCGGACGAGGGGTTTTCCTCGATATATTTTCGTGTATCCCGAACGAGCGCCGTTACGGAAGCGTACATTTCCCAGCAGCCGCGCCGTCCGCAGCCGCACACCTCACCACCAGGTACAAGGCGGATATGCCCCACCTCGCCTGCGATGCCGTGTGCCCCTTCATAGATTTTGCCGCCGATGAT
>JAZNJV010000141.1:0-3647 GCA_045578225.1 Clostridia bacterium
ATAATTCTTATCAGTATGCTTTTCGTATATACTGCACTAATCGGTATGTTTGGATTTTTAGGATACAACGAAGAATTATTTATAGTTTTTGGAGTTCTTTTATTCTTCTTTGGAGCTTTTGTTGTAGCTTACCGTGCCAAAGACCTTGACGAAATCAAAAAAGGTGTCAGCGAAGTCAGAAACGGAAATGTGGCATACAAAATTCCTGAACTTAAAAGCGAAGATATGAAAGTGTTAGCAACCAATATCAATGATATAGCAAAAGGACTTGATGAATCCGTATCTGCTAAAGTAAAAGCAGAAAGGATGAAAACAGAACTTATAACAAATGTATCTCATGATCTCAAGACACCTCTTACATCCATAATTAGCTATACAGAGCTATTGGCTAATGTAGAAGGCTTACCGGAAGAAGCTAAAGATTATGCTCAGATTATTGCAAATAAGAGTGACAGACTTAAAACCTTAACACAAGACTTATTTGACATATCAAAGGTACAAAGCGGAAACGAAAGTGTTGTTTTAGAAAAGCTTGATGTATCACTACTTATTAATCAATCGCTCGGAGAGCATGACAATGAAATAAAGAAATCAGAGCTTCCGTTCTGTGTTAATGCTCCGAAAGAACTATATATTTCTGCAGATGGCAGAAAGATGTCCCGTGTAATAAGCAATTTGATAAGTAACATTCTCAAGTACACTATGAAGAATACGAGAGTATTTATCTCTGCTTATGAAGAAAACGGAGAAGTCGTTATGGAGTTCAAAAATATAGCATCTTACCCGATGGATTTCAATCCAGATGAAATTGTGTGCAGATTTGTCAGAGGTGACGAATCAAGAACACAAGAAGGAAATGGTCTTGGTCTTGCAATCGCAAAGAGTTATACCGAGATTTGTAACGGTAAATTTGAGGTTGTTTTGGACGGTGATATGTTCAAAGCAATCCTGAAGTTCAGAAAATATTGCTGATTTTATGTGACATCTAAATCATTCGGCTCTTCCATCAAAAAAGCACTTGCCGTTGCAAGTGCTTTTTTCATCGATATAAATCTCTGACGAGACTTTCTATACGTTGCCTTGCGGCAATGAGATGTATATCATATCGAGTTTTGAGAGCGAAGCGTAAACAAATTCTTTTTAAATGTGCGAAGGCCCTCGTCACGCATTTTACAAAATTCAAAAATCCTTTGAGCTCCCTTTATACCGCATACAGTACATGCAGATTCCGGATTTCGGAGTTTCCTATCCTGTCATTGACGGAATACGCGTGCGCTTCAAGGCTATCCGACGAAGATCGTGTAAGTTCCTGTTTTTGCAGTTCGTCTATAATGCTAGATGAGATTTTGTCTATGATTTCCGTCTTTGCGCGAACGTCGCTTTCAAAGTTTGCGCTTGAAATAAGATACACAAGGTCATCGCCGAGAGAGGTGAGGATTTCAAGATCCTTCAAAGCCCTGAAAACCCATTTGTAATACGGAATATATTTTTTGTTCAATAGAAAAATCACTTTTAACGCGGCGCTTGCAAATTCACCTATGGCGAGCTGCGCCGCGCCCACTTCGCCTCTTTTTATGCATCTTTCGTAATTGTATTGTCCGGCCTGCGCCATAATTAGAAGATTACCTGCCAGTTTTTTACGTCTCACATCTTCAGGAAGATACGAAAGCTTTTGGCGAATTTCCGTTAAAAGGCCAAAATTATCTAAAAAAATTCTCCCGTTCGTCGCCTCTAAAAGAAACTGTTCGGAAACAAAAAACCAGCCTTTTGTTGTGAGTTCTCCGTTTTTATCACCTGTTTTATTCTCAAAAAAAGTGCTGATTCTTATCACACCGTGACGGTTTCCGCCAACAGGATTCAAGGGATTTCTTTTAATCCCCAAAAACTCTTTCGGGAGCTTTGCATATGCGCGTTCCAGTAAAAATTCATCTCTGGTGGAAACGATGCTTTCCTCCGGCAAAAAAATACAAAAACCGGGTTCGAAATCGTGATCGCGGGATAGAGGGTCGTCAAACCCCATGCATTCGGAACCACTTCCACATAGACCTATGGCGAGGTGCGGCTTTATGTGCGCAAAGTTCTCCTCTATCATTTTTTCGCCGTATTCTTTATAAAACTTTTCGGCAAGCTCAAGACCTTTCATAAATCCCCCGCGCCCTTTCTGTAAGCTCCTTTTCATAGGCAAAATATCCATAATATCCAAATACAGATGCACATTTTTCGCATACAAAAGCGTAATATCCGTTTCTGTTTTCGTGCGCATCTAAGATTTTTGCTGCTTTATCCAGTAATTCTTCTATATCCTTCTCTGCTTTTTCAAGTCCAAGTGCGGCTTCGCGAAGGCTTGCGATGTTGAGGTGGGTTATGGCGACTTCGAGCATACCGTCCTCCGCGCTTTGCATAACGCGGATGGCTTTTTTATATAATTCCAAGGCTTTTTCAAACTCTTTTACATCCACGAAAGCAAGTGCCATATTGTTATAAAGTCCACCAAGGCGGTTATCGGTTTCGGGAAGTTCTTTTTCATATATTGCGCGTGCTTTTTCAAATAGCGGAATCGCTTCACGTGCTTTCCCGAATGCTTTCAAAACGGTCCCTGCGTTAATATAGGTTGTGCCTGCGCCGACATTGTTTTCTATCCCCATATCCGCGACAAGTGCGAGCACAGATTCCACGGCGGCAAGGGCATCTTGTTCCCTTTGCAGCTTTCTGTAAAGACCGCAAAGTTCGTTTTCAAGGAGAAGCATCGCTTTTTTGTTATCCACAAGTTTCGCCTCTTCCAGCCAGTATACAAGATGTCTCTCCGCTCCGGCATAATCATTTTTATTTAAAAACGCATCTAATTTATTTAAAATACGACCGGAATCTATCATAAAGCACCTCCGTTCTCTATATAAAATCATTTTATCATATAATTATTTTTGGTGCAACGGTAATTTGTTTTCCGCTTTGTAGCTCCTGCATAAAAACACCCTTTTGGGATACACTATAGTAAAAACCATGTAAGTCGGGAGGAAAAATATGATAGAGCAAGATACGATAAAACTTTTAAGAGAATGTGATGCAGGCGTTAAGATGGGGACATCCTCCATCGAAGATGTGCTGGATGATGTGGAGAGTGGCAAACTTGAAAAACTTTTGACGGACTGCAAAAATGAGCATAAAAAGCTGGATGCGGAAATCGGGGAGCTCCTTGACAAATATCATGATGACGGAAAACAGCCTGCGGCCATTGCAAAAGGTATGTCGTGGATGAAAACAAACATGAAAATGGCCATGGAAAAATCGGATGCTACGATTGCGGATGTGATGACGGACGGCTGTAATATGGGTGTGAAGACGCTGAATAAATATCTGAACAAATATGAAGGGGCAGACGAGGTCTCCAAAGATATCACCAAAAGACTCATAAACCTAGAAGAAAAACTCGCCGTGGATATAAGGGAGTTTCTATAAAAAGACAGGAAAAGCACCTGATGTAAACATTAGGTGCTTTTCCTTGTTTTCTTATATTCTGAAGGCGTCGCCCCAAAATGCTTTTTAAAGCAGCGGCAAAAGGTATTTAAGGAGTTAAAGCCGGCGTCGTAGGCGATTTCTGTAAGGCTTTTATCGGTGGTGCGGATTTTCGCAGCCGCATATTCACTTCG
>JAZNJV010000142.1:0-4746 GCA_045578225.1 Clostridia bacterium
AGACCGCTTGGCCTCCGACTTTGTCCTTTATAGTCAGGCCAGTTTGGACCTTGGATGATGACCTCGTCACCGGGGTTTACAAGCGTTACTATCGCCAGCATAAGCGCCTGTGTGGCGCCGGCCGTGACAATTAAATTTTTCGCGGGGTCACACGCGATTCCGTTTTCTTTCTGAAGCTTATAGGCTATCGCTTCTCTCAATTCTTTTATCCCGGCATTCGGGGTATATTTTGTCTTCCCCTCTTTTAAGCCTTTGATTCCCGCTTCGATAATATGTGAAGGGGTCACAAATCCCGGTTCGCCTAATGTGAGGTTGATTGCGTCATCATAACAACTCGCAAGCTCGAACATTCTGCGAACGCCCGACGGCAATGCGTTTTGTGCCGCAAAGCTCAAATCCTTAGCACTTATCATTCTTACTTCTCTCCTTTTTGCGGTTTAGTTACGCCTTTTACAGGAAATATGCATTTGTGTTTGCTGCTTTTCCATATTTATCCGTAACTGTAATTCTAAAATATACATCATCTTCTTCGAAGCTAAACACAGCTTCTTTCAGCGATTCGCCACGCTCTGCAAAAACCGCTCCCGCGCCACGAACGCCCTTATTTATGGTAATTTTTGCAGCCTCCGAGCAGGAAATATGAATTTGGTTGTCTTCTATGTATAATTCGTGGATTTCCGGTCCGCAGCTCGCATAGAAATTACCCTTAAAAAGCGCATCGGTGACCGCAGTGTATGTAAGTTCCTCTGCTTTAACCATAATCCAACCGCCAAAGCTATCGCATTTTGCAGTATCCAGCGGATGCTTATTATGATTATCATCCGCCGCCACCGCAAATAAACGTTTGCCGCTTCGAAGCATATTGTCATATGCATAAATTGAATCCGCCGGGTATCCCAGACAATTCACGTCATTGTTAAAAATCTCTACTGCATGAAGGTTTTCGTATTTTGTAAATTGCTCGCTCGTTTCCATGGACCACACGGGGTGATTGTATGTAACAAAGAAGCCTTTTTCTCTCGCTATTTTTGCCATGCGGCTTATACATTCCGGTGTATATTCTCTTTCAAACAAAGGCTCGTTCTTATCAAATTTAACCTTGCTTCTGTTCTTCTTGGAATTGCCCACATACGCGTACTTTTCGTTCCAAGCAGGATGATACTCTATATCCGGAGTCCCTGCGATACAGCAGATATGGCAGGTCTTTGTTTTTTTATTGCCCGGATATAAACTGTTTTCATTAAATTCCGCTTCAAAGCCTGCAAGTGCGATAAACGAATCATCTGTAAGCTCGTGATGCGGAATAAACATATCATGGTCTGTATATGCCAAAACGGAATATCCTTTGGCTTTATACAGTTCTTTCAGTTCCTCGGGTGAAAAATGGCCGTCCGACAAATTGGAATGGCAGTGTAAATTTGCTTTGTAAAAATTCCCCGCTTTGGATAATAAGTATTTTTTCATTTCCCTCCACCTCCGTTATTTACAACCAAGCGTATAGATAATGAACGCTTTTATCGCTTCTTTCATACCGGCTTCATCTATTTGGAAATCATTGCGGTGCAAAGGTGCCGTACATCCCTTTTCCTCGTTTCTTGTGCCGAATCTAAAAAGCATTCCTTTTGCCTTTTCTAAATACCAGCCAAAATCCTCGGAGGACATTTGCTGCGGCACGGCAGAAACACATTGCCCGTTTTCTTCTATTCGTTTTGCAAAGGTATCTGTAATTTCCATATCGTTATATACAGGGCCTGTGCTCATGTTCCAAACCATTTCTACTTCGCCGCCATGTTTTGCTGCGATATGACGGCATATTTCTTTTGCTCTTTTCTCCACACGTTCTGCAAAATTCATGTCATAAAACCGAAATGAGATATCCATCCGGCATTTATCGGCAATCACATTGTGTACATGGCCACCGTGAAAGCTTCCTACAGACCAGATATACTGTAAGTCCCTAGCTTCTTCTCGCACCATGTCTTTCATTTCCTCATATGCCTCCACCGCCATAGCGACGGCGTCAATGCCGCACTCCGGCGAGGTAGCGTGTGAGGCTCTGCCTAAAAAAGTGATGGTTGCCGGTATACAGGCCGCCATATATGCCCCTCGGCATATTCCAATTTGCCCTGCCTCGGTTGTGTTATCGCAGTGTGTGCAGATAATATGGTCTACGCCGTCCATAACGCCATTTTGCACCAGCATTTTCGCACCGCTCACGGCGCCTTCTTCACTCGGCTGAAAAATCAAGCGCACACGGCAGGATAATTTTTCTTCATGTTCCTTCAAATACTTTGCTACGGCAAGCAAAACAGCGGTATGGGCATCATGTCCGCACGCGTGCATCTGCCCCGTGATTTTAGAAGCGTACGGAAGTCCCGTCTTCTCTTCCACGGGAAGTGCATCCAAATCGGCTCGGAGTGCTATGATTTTTTCTCCCTTGCCAATTTCGGCAACGACGCTGCCTTGCCCGTACTGGTCCGTATGGGAAACACCGAGAGCGTCAAGCGCATCCGTTACAATCCCCACTGTGCGGGGTAGGTCAAAGCCTATCTCGGGATTTTCATGTAATTTTCGTCTTAAAGCCACTGCATATGCAAATAGCTCCTCCAAAATAGAAAGCATGGTTTTTCTCCTTCTCGCTTTTCGCTATTCTCCCATATCCGGCAAAACGGTAGGCGCAAATTTATGTTCCATAAGCGAAATCATGGTATGGCTCTTTAAAACGCCTCTCTTCTTTTTCAAATCCAGTATCTTTCCTTCCAAGGAATCAATATCTTTTGCACAGATTTTCAGTACATAATCATATTCTCCCGTGATGGCGTAACACTCTAAAATATCCGGATCATTTTTAGCATACTCCAGCACAGCATTTATGTTGTCACCATATTGTATTACGATAAAAACAAAAGCCATAATTGTTTTATTTAATTTTTTCGGGTCTGTGATAATCGTAAAGGAATCAATTACTTTCTCATTGCTTAGGCGCAAAATCCTTTTGTTTATCGCCGGAACGGACAAGTTAACCTGTTGCCCGATTTCCGTGGCTGAAATATCAGCATTTTCCGATAGAATTTTTAATATTTTTTTATCAATAGCGTCCATAGTTTCACCCCTTATTCATTTTTAATCTCATTATACCCCGCTCGAAATATTTTTCAATGATTTTTAAATTATTCAATCGAAATTAAACAAATTTAAAATTTCACTTAATTTTCGCTCTTTTTGTTTGCCCGCAAACGAAAAAGGAGCTGTAAATACAGCTCCTTTTTAGGATTTTGGAAATTATTTAAGGCCGAGTAATTTGACAGATTCGTCGCGCATTTTGTATTTTAAGATTTTACCTGCGGCGTTCATCGGAAATTCGTTTACAAAGAGGAAGTATCTCGGCACCTTATGGCGTGCGATGGAAGCGTTGCCGAATTCTTTCATTTCGTTTTCATCCGCCGTCTCTCCCTTATGGAGGATAATCCAAGCACAGCACTCTTCCCCGTATCTTTCATCCGGCACGCCTACAACCTGCACGTCGCGCACCTTGGGGTTTGTGAGATAAAACTCTTCGATTTCGCGCGGATAGAGGTTTTCGCCGCCTCTTATAATCATATCTTTAAGGCGGCCTGTGACCTTGTAGTAGCCATCCTCTGTTCGGCAGCAAATATCACCGGAATGGAGCCATCCATCGGCATCTATCGCCTGTGCGGTGGCTTCCGGCATTTTATAATATCCCTTCATAATATTAAAGCCACGTGCCACAAATTCGCCGCTTTCGCCATCAGGAAGTTCTTCACCTGTCTCCGGGTCGATAATCTTACATTCTACGCCCGGGAACGCACTACCCACAGTTTCTACGCGGTGGTCAAGGTCTTCATTCACCTCGCCCATCGTGCAGCCCGGAGAGGCTTCCGTCTGCCCGTATACGGAAATGATTTCACGCATGTTCATTTCGACAGATGCGCGGCGCATAAGATCTGCCGGGCAGTTGGCCCCGGCCATGATACCGGTACGCATATACGAAAAATCCGTTTTCGCAAAATCGGGATGGTTGAACATGGCGATAAACATGGTGGGAACACCGTTGAAGCATGTGATATGCTCATCATTTACGCAAGCAAGCGAAGATTTCGGCGAGAAGTACGGAATCGGGCAAAGCGTGCCGCCATGTGTCATCATAGACGTCATGGAAAGTACCATGCCAAAGCAATGGAACATAGGCACCTGAATCATCATGCGGTCTGCCGTGGACAAATCCATTCTGTCGCCAATGGTTTTACCGTTATTGACAATATTGCGGTGCGTAAGCATAACGCCTTTCGGAAAGCCCGTGGTGCCCGATGTATACTGCATGTTGCAAACATCATCAGGTTTTACGAGGGAGGCGCGTCTTCTCACTTCTTCTCTTGGAATCTCCGAGGAGCGAGAAAGCATTTCGTCCCATGTAAGGCATCCCGGCATGGAAAAGCCTACGGTCACTACATTTCGTAAAAACGGCAGGTTCTTCGAATAGAGCGGCTTGCCCGGCGTGAGCGTTTGCAGTTCAGGGCAAAGCTCTTCGACAATTTCCTTATAGTTAATATCCTTGCAGTATTCAATCATAACAAGCGTATGCGTATCCGACTGCTTTAACAGATATTCAATCTCATGGATTTTATACGCTGTGTTTACCGTAACAAGCACCGCGCCGATTTTGGTGGTTGCCCAGAAAGTTATATACCACTGGGGCACGTTTGTAGCCCAAACTGCCACATGGTC
>JAZNJV010000143.1:0-2793 GCA_045578225.1 Clostridia bacterium
AGGAAGTACATATACTTCTTACAAACTGATTTTCGGAAAGGGATGAAAAACGCTTGCCCAAAAAACCGATATATATAACCGCGCTTGTAAGCGCGGTTATAACTATGCTGCTATGTGCCGGCATTTGGTTTTGCACACTAACGGATGCAGACAAACTGGAAATTCTGATTCTGCACCGCTATGCAGGCGAAGTCAGCCGCGAAACGCTCTCTGACGGGGCCGCCCGTGGCATGATTAGTGCCCTTGGCGACAGACACAGCGTCTATTTTGACGAAGATGAGTACACCATGTTTATGGAAGAGCTCGACGCTTCGTACACCGGCATTGGCATTGAAGTACAACTGAAAGACGGACGCATGCAGGTAATCTCCCCCTTTGAAGGTACACCGGCCTCAGAAGCCGGCGTTTTGGCCGGGGATATTATCCAAAAAGTAGACGACATTGTCGTGACGGAGCAGACATATGCCGCGGCCATTGCACACATGCGTACAAAAGACGGCGATGCCCCGATTACACTCACCGTTATCCGCGCGGGCGAAACGCTTGAAATTCCCGTTATCCGCCGCGAAATCACGTTAAAAACCGTAACGACGGAAATGCGCGAGGATATCGCCTATATCCGTATTCGAAGCTTTGATGCGCCGACCGCCGGCGAAATGGCGGCCGCCATTGAATCTGCCGAAAGACAAAACGCGCGCGGCCTTATCATTGACGTGCGTGATAATCCCGGCGGCTATCTAAACAGCGTTACTTCCATTGCCGATATGCTCTTGCCGCGCTGTACGGTTGTGTATACGAAGGACAAAAACGAAAAACAGCAGTTTATCTATGAGAGCGATGCGGATTGTACGCCCCTCCCCATCGTGCTTCTTATAAACGAAAACAGTGCGTCTGCCTCGGAAGTTTTGGCCGGTGCTTTAAAAGATAACAACCGCGCAAAGCTTGTAGGCACGAAAACCTTTGGTAAGGGAAGCGTGCAAAGCATCTTTAAGCTCGGACGCGGCGGCGCGAAAATTACGGTGGCGCATTTTTACACTGCAGGCGGCTATCGCATTGATGCAAACGGAATTGAGCCGACGCACGTGGTGGAAAATATCGACCCCGGGGTCGATGCACAGCTTGAAGCGGCAATCGCCCTTTTCGACTAAAACATGCAATAGACACCAAAAGGGACTGTAAACATAAGGTTTACAGTCCCTTTTTCATTTTGTATCGCGTCCCGGAATGATGACTTTATCCAAAATGTTCGTAAGCTTTGCAATTGTCATGCCGTAATTTGTAATCGGCACGCCCTGTTCCTTTGCCGCAGAAATTCTGGAGAGCACATGGCGGCGGTTAAACATACACGCGCCGCAATGGATAATGAGGCTATAGGGCGAAAGGTCTTTTGGAAAATCATCTCCGCCGACTACATCTACCGAAAGCTCCGCCCCTATCTTTTTGCGAAGGAGAGCCGGAATTTTCACGCGCCCGATATCTTCGGTGGCGGGCGCATGCGTACAGGCTTCCGCAATCAGCACGCGGTCAGAAGGGCGAAGCCTTTCAATCACCTCAGCCCCCTCTAAAAAGGTCGCCGCATCGCCTTTGGCATCGGCAAGTAGCACGGAAAAGGAGGTAAGCGGCACACCTTGCGGCATCTTCGCATATACGCTGGAAAAGGCTTGCGAGTCTGTAATCACAAGGTCGGGCGGTGTTTTGCAGTTTGCAAAGACCGTATCGAGCATTTCAGGCGTTGTGCAGGTGGGTATGCATCCGCGGTCGAGTAGCTCGCGTATCGTTTGCACCTGCGGCATGATAAGCCTTCCGCGTGGTGCGGAAGCATCCTGCGGCATAACGAGTACGACATGGTCGCCCGGTTTTGTAACGCGCCCTGTTATGCTTCTCTCCTCACTCGCATATGGCATAAGTGCTGCTTTCACCGCATCAAACCCTTCGCCACGGCTTGCACTTACCGAAAGCACGCGATGCCCGCAAATCCTTTCTGCTTTCTCTTTGGCTTCTACATTTTCCCCGAGGTCTATCTTATTCTGGACAGGCAAAACGGGAATTTTTTTTGCCTTGCAGCGCTCGGCCCATTCTATTTCCATATCCCCGAACGCATCCGCAAAAACCAAAATAGCAACGTCTGTTTTTAAGAGGGCTTCCTCTGTTTTAGATACACGGAGCGCCCCAAGCTCGCCCGTATCGTCATACCCTGCGGTATCTATAAGCACACACGGCCCCACGCCGCGGATTTCCATGTTTTTATATACAGGGTCTGCCGTGGTGCCAAGCGTTTCTGACACAATGGCCACTTCCTGCCCTGTGAGGGCATTGATAAACGAGGACTTACCGGCGTTTCGGCGCCCGAAAATCCCGATATGAACTCTTGCCCCGCGCGGTGCTGTTTCCATAAAACCCCTCCTTAGAAACGGAAGTCGCGACTGCCCGCATGCATACGCGCAATATTTTCCTCCGCAATTTTTCTGACTTTTTCGTTCGGAATCTTTAAAAGCTCTTTTGCGATTAAGCCTTCCCCGAGCTTTCTCGTGTCGGGCGAAGCGTAATCCTCCAGATATTCCTGCAGCGTCATCAGTGCGTTCGGCTGACAGCAGTTTGCAATCTGCCCCGCTTTTACAAGCTGCATAAAACGGTCGCCTGTGCGGTTTTCGCGGTAGCAGGCGGTGCAGAAGCTGGGGATGTATCCGAGCTGCATGAGCCAGTTTACCACTTCGTCGAGCGTACGTCTGTCCTCAATCTCAAACTGAATTGACTCGGTATCCTCCTCCGCATAGCCACCTACGCTTGTGCGCG
>JAZNJV010000144.1:0-1816 GCA_045578225.1 Clostridia bacterium
GTGATCTGCGGATGGTGCATGAGCGCGAACCAGGAGCCGTCGTAGCCCGTGAGGGCGATGTCCTCCGGTACGCGGATGCCATTCTTCATGAGCGTTTTGCAGAACGGGAGCGCCATCAGCTGTTTATTGAGCCGATGGGTCTCGATACGGAAGAAATGTATGTTTCGGGCCTTTCCACCTCGCTACCTGAGGATGTGCAGGAGGGAGTGCTCCATTCTATTGAAGGCCTCGAAAATGCCGTCATTATGCGTGCGGGGTACGCCATTGAATATGACTGCTGTGATCCCTTACTGCTCGAAGCCACGCTTGAAAGCAAACAGATTCGCGGCCTTTACGGTGCGGGGCAGTTTAACGGCACCTCAGGGTATGAGGAAGCGGCGGCCCAAGGCCTTGTGGCAGGTGCCAATGCGGCGCTTAAGATTTTTGGAAGAGAGCCGCTTATCATCGGGCGCGATGAAGGCTATACCGGCGTTTTGATTGATGACCTTGTTACAAAAGGTACAAACGAGCCGTACCGTATGATGACCTCGCGCTCGGAGTATAGACTTCTTTTAAGACAGGATAATGCAGACGCACGCCTTACGCCAAAAGCGTATCGCGCAGGCCTTATTTCGAAGGAACGGTACGATGCGTTCCTCGAAAAGCAGCGGCAGATTGAGGCGGAAATTTTACGTCTTCAGAAAACCTCCGTGCCGCCAAGCAGCGCACTTTCTGAAATTATGGAAGCGGCAGGGTGCGAACCCTTAAAAACCGGCATTCGCCTTGCGGATTTACTTCGTCGCCCGCAAATTTCCTATGCGGCGCTCGCTCCGGTGGATACCACAAGACCCGCGCTTTCGAAAGCCGTGTGGAGTGAAGCGGAAATCCGTATTAAATACGAAGGGTATATCGAACGGCAGAAGAAAGCGGTAGAACAGTTTAGAAAGCTTGAAAACAAGGCGCTTTCCGAAGACCTTGACTATATGCATATGGATGGCCTTTGCATAGAGGCACGGCAAAAGCTCACGAAGCATCGCCCGAAAAATGTGGGGCAGGCCTCGCGTATTTCCGGTGTGTCACCTGCTGATATCAGCGTACTCCTTGTATACCTTGAGAAGGGAAAGAGATAAATGGAAAACCTTAAAAGAGGGCTCGCTTCTTTCGGAATTGACCCAAAAGATGAGATTTGCGCCCGATTTTCTGCATATGAAAAACTACTCGTCGAGTGGAACGAAAAAATGAATCTCACGGCCATCACCGCGCATGACGAGGTAGTGGATAAGCATTTTGTGGATAGCATCAGCTGCCAATCCCTTATCCCAGAAGGCGCGAGCCTTGCAGATGTGGGGACGGGTGCGGGGTTTCCCGGCATTCCCCTTAAAATTGTGCGCGACGATATTTCCGTAACACTTATGGATTCCCTCCAAAAGCGCCTTTCGTTTTTGGATGTCGTCATTTCGGAGCTCGGCCTTGAAAAAGCCGTCTCGGTGCACACAAGGGCAGAAGATGCCGGCCACAGCGCCCACCGCGAGGCGTATGACGTAGTATGTGCCCGTGCTGTGGCAAACCTTCCTGTCCTTTGCGAATATTGCCTTCCGCTTGTAAAGCTAGGCGGCGTATTTTTAGCCCTTAAGGGGCGCGATGGGCGAGAGGAAGCTGCCGCCGCCGAAAAAGCTATAAAAATTTTAGGCGGAGAAATCCGCGAAATTCGTGACGTTTCGTGGGGAGACTTGTCACACGTTGTCATCGTCATTGAGAAAACGCGACAAACGCCGCGCCAGTACCCCAGAAAAGCCGGAAAACCGCAAATATCTCCGATTTCTTGATACGAAAGAAG
>JAZNJV010000145.1:0-1627 GCA_045578225.1 Clostridia bacterium
TTTTAAGGCATCATATATCTCGAAGCCGGCAAAGCCGTAATTATAAGCGTACTGGCATGTATCTAGGAAAGGTGCACGATTTACATTTTTAGTGGAAAATACAATTTTCATATTACGCCTCCTCAAACACAATCTTGTTGAGAGCATTGATATATGCCCGAATACTTGCTGCCACAATATCCATGGAAGTGCCATTTCCGGAATAGAGTTTTCCGTTATTACGCAGCCGTACAATAGCAGAACCCAGCGCTTCTTTTCCTTCTGTTACAGACTGTACCTGAAAATCATCAAGTTCGTAGTGATGACCTATGCACTGTTCAATTGCGCGGAAGGCAGAATCAATCGGGCCATCCCCTGTGGCAACGCCGCACATACTCTCCCCATTACAGGTTAACGTAACCTGCGACATGGCACTCGCGAGATTGCTGCTGTTTGTGGTATAGCTTTCCAGATGGTATGTAGACGGAGCCTGCATAGCAGAGCTTGCAATAAGCGCCTCCAGTTCTTTTGCCCCCACTGCATCCTTCTTTGCACATATCTGCAGGAGCGCTTTATGCACGTTGCCGAAGTCATCGTCGGAAAGGTCATATCCTAAAATCTGTGCCGCCTGCGCCACCTGTGCAATTGTACTATCCCCATCTAAGAGAATTTTTTTCTTTTCGCTTATTGTATCCTTCTCATATGCTTCGTGGCTAATGCTTGCGAGCATATCTTTAATGCTTGCATGAATTTTTGTGTTATTGAGATTTGTTTCCGTGCCAAGTGCCGCGGCGCAAGCGCGAATGCCATCAGAAAATTCGCCTGTTAAAAGCGCATCTTTTCCTGCCATTGCACATTTAATACCGTCGGCCCCCTTCTCGATCGCTGCCACAGCCGAGGCTACACCCATATGGATACGGTCAGAAACCTGCGCGTATACAGGCACGCCTACTGCCGCCTTTACCGCGCCTACCATGGCCCCTATCTCTGCAGGCAAAGATGCACCGGCATCATCACAAACTGTAAGCATAGAGGCGCCCGCAGCTTCTGCTTCTTTTGCGACGGAAGTCAGAAAATCCACATCTGCACGCGTAGCATCCAGCGCTACGAATTCAACGTCTTCACAAAATTCCTTTGCGGCCTTTGTAAGTTCAACGATTTTGGCGAGCATTTTGTCTGCCTTCACATGGTAAGTGTATTCCATCTGCACTGTAGATACGGGCACTTCAATCTGCAGCCGAGGATTTTTCGCTTCGCGAATGCATTCCCAGGCATTTGCAACCTCTTCCGTAGAAAAGCCTACCGGAATAGCCAGTACCGCATTTTGAATGTTTTTGGCAATCGTTTTATAAATAATAGTATCTTCGCGAAGATTCTTTATGGACGGGAGCTCCACTGCGTCGACTCCAATTGTATCTGCACAAGCGGCGACCGCTGTCTTTTCACGGAATAGAAGTGCGACCTCACGCTCCATGGAAAGTTTTTTGAGCGTAATGTCTGTTACCTTGATTTTTTTCATTTTGAAAACCCCTTTCAATTTTAAAAAATTTGGTTGTTCCCACCAACAAAAAAACGCTCCCGTCTCCTTGCTGTCCAAAGAGACGAAAACGCTAAAATCGAATTTATGTTTCCGCGGTACCACTCTTCT
>JAZNJV010000146.1:0-2293 GCA_045578225.1 Clostridia bacterium
GGGGATTCGTCATCCTTGTGCCTCCATTTCGAAAGTTTCAGAAAGCCAGGCGCGGCAATCGTCTGTCCACATTGAGGTGCGCGGGACATTTTCTGCAAGGCCCAATCCGTGTTCGCCTTCCGGATATAGATGAAAAGCAAACGGCACGCGGTTTTTACGAAGTGCCATTGCCATATTGATACTATTTTCAGGCAGTACGCCGCGATCTTCTCCCGTATGCCAAATAAACATAGGCGGTGCATCGGGTGTGACAATTGCTTCTGCCGAAAAAGCATGGTAGCTTTCCCAGTTTTGCTCGTCTCCTAAAAACCGCATACGGCTTCCCTCGTGTATATACTGCTCAAAAGAAAGTACAGGATAGCAAAGAATCGCAGCATCCGGGCGGCTAGATACCGCATCTATAGGATCTGTACTCGAAAGCTCGGCTAAATCATGACGAAGAGCCGTCATCGCCGCAAGGTGTCCACCGGAAGAAAACCCGAGAACGCCGATTTTATTAGGGCTGATTTTGAATGCATCCGCACGGCTTCGCACCACGCGTACCGCGCGAAGCGCATCCCCTAAAATAGCCGGGTATGTATACGGCACCACGCGGTAAGCGAGCACAAAAGCATGAATTCCGATGGAATTTAGCCATTTTGCGACTGGTTCACCCTCATGATACGCACGTTCCGTGTATCCACCTCCGGGGAATACAATGACACACGGATGCACCTTTCCGTCCTTGAGAAGGTACGGCGTAATATCCGGCGCCTCCTGCCCGTATTCACTTTTAAAATGTGGGACGTCTTTTTCCCAAAGCTTTATCTTGTCTATCAATGTGTTTCTCCTTCTATGCCAAATTGGTTATAGAGCCATGCGGCGCAGGTTTCCGGCCACCGACAGGTTTCAGGGATGCCAACCGCTAAATTCTTTCCATGTCCACCACGCGGATAAATATGCAGCGCAAACGGGATTTTCTTTTCCCGAAGTGCCATAGCCATCATAAGACTGTTTTCTACCGGTACTGTGGGGTCATCTGCTGCATGCCACAAAAACATAGGCGGCGTATCTTCCCCAACCAGTTGTTCAGCAGAATACATCGAATAAGGCTGTCTTTCTGCGCCAAAGAAATTTTTCACGCTTCCCAAATGCGAAAATTTTTGGAAAGAGATGACCGGATAGCAAAGTACCGCTACATCCGGGCGCGAGGAAAAAGCATCTACAGGATCTGCAGCTCGAAGCTCCGCATCGGTGTGGCGAAGTGCCGTCATCGCCGCAAGATGTCCACCTGCTGAAAAACCAATAACGCCAACCTTTTGGGGGTCGATATTCAATTCTTTCGCGCGGCTTCTTACCACACGCACGCTACGGAGTGCATCGCCTAAAATAGCACGATACGTATACGGTGCAAAGCGGTATGCGAGCACGAATGCATGAATGCCAATGGTATTAAGCCACTTTGCAATCGGCGCCCCTTCATGTTCGGCACGGTGGTCATAGCCGCCGCCCGCAAATACAATCATGCAAGGATGTACCTTTCCGTCTTCAATAAGAAACGGCGTAAGACAAGGTTCCTCCTGGTTATGTTCCGAAGTATAGTACGGTACATCTTTTTCCCAAAGTTTAATCATTGCGTATTCTCCTTCTAGAGCCATTTTTGTAAAAGATAGAGACAGAGAGAAACCGTTTTTCTCCGCACAGCGTCACGGTCGCCCGAAAGCCTCAGCGCATACGTTTTTGTTTTTTCGGCGGTTGCAATGCCAACAAATACAAGGCCGACCGGCTTTTTCTCGCTACCGCCACCGGGGCCTGCGATGCCGGTTGTGCTGATGCCGATAGCAGCACCCGCACGCTTTCTTGCGGCTTCGGCCATTTCCGCGGCCGTTTCCGCACTCACCGCGCCATGTGCCATAAGTGTTTCCGGCAAGACGCCAAGGCGAATTTTCGCCTCGTTTGCATACGTAATCGCACCTTCTAGATATACCGCAGAGATGCCGGGATAATCGGTAAATGCAGCTCCAAGCAAGCCACCGGTACACGATTCAGCCGTGGCAACCGTAATATTTTTCGCTAAAAGCAAATCAAAAACCGAATTTTCTTTACACATCAATATGCACCGTTTCCTCTATTGCTTTTCGGATCAAGCTTTCTGTATCCAGTAGTGCCTCTGATTCTAAAATCTTTTCAAGCCGCGGCTTCGTTGTGGGATGCTTAGGCACAAATATTGTACAACAATCTTCATACGGCAAAATTGATGTTTCATAGCTATCAATTTTTCTGGCTATGGAAATAATCTCTTCCTTGTCCATAC
>JAZNJV010000147.1:0-15296 GCA_045578225.1 Clostridia bacterium
TGGTGCATCTTCACACGGTGCTGCGGGTGAAGTGGTAAGATAGCCCGAAACTGCCTCCATTCTTTCGCGTTCATGTTTTTTATGTCGCATTCGCATAGTAAAATCCGTCCTTTCGTGTACGTCAAACCGGTTATATACCGGCAAAAAGTGTTTCTTCCTGTGGCTGTGCGGCGTTTCCTAGGAGAGCCTCCCTTACATCCGGCGCATCCGAAAGTACAATTGCGCCGGTGCCTGTCTTTGCGCATACTGCCACTAGAAGGGATAGAATTCCGTACCGTTCTATGGAAGAAGAGAGTAGATCAAGGTCTTTCAAAAGAATAAGCGGCGCTTCCGCAATTGCGGCGCACACAAGCCCAAGCCGAAGCGTTTCATATAAGGTAGTGGGGACGGGCGCTTTTTCATAGTCGACAGGCAGCCCGAGCGCTGTGTAGTTTTGCACGATGCGCGTGCGCTGTGAGGGGCGAGAGACATACCCTTTCAGCACAGTGCCAATGGTGGCGGCAGGGGGAATAGGCATGCCGGCGAAGATGGGCATTATACTCTTTTTGTAGTTTTTGCTTCTTTTTGCAGGTACACCGTGTACTGCCAGTTTCCCTCGCGAGGGATTCTTTTTGCCGGAAAGCGCAGAAAACGCGCTTTTTGCCGGTAAAACGATGATTTCTTTATCGTGCAAGACAAAGTTTGCCGGTGCCGCGTGTCGCTCTAAAACGGCGTTTTTGGCTTCCAAAAGCACCTTTTCGCCATAAATGGGGAGAGAAAGTGCACGGCTTTCGGCCATGGCTGTAAGATAGTCGGCATGTGCGCTTGCATCCTCCAAGGGGAAGATGCTGTCCTTTCGCGTCACATATATTTTTTCGGCATGTCGGCGTGCAAACGCAATGTCATCCGTAAGTATCAAAAGGGCAATGCTTTTAATTTTACACACTTTAATAATAAGTGTATATAAGGCGTCCGCTTCCTCGGCGGTCATACCACTAGTATCAGCCGTGATAATAGCGAGAGCAGGGTCAGTTGCAAGAGCAGAACCGTACACAATGGCCATGCGATCTCTTTCTGAAAGCGCATGCATGGATTTTTTAAAAATGCGCTCGGTGGTGCCAGACCCTAAAAGCTCCAGAATTCGGCGCGTGTCGGCCACAATTTCTGTTTTAGATTTTTTTACACTTTCGCGAAACGGGAGCGTAATGTATTTTTGCACCGGCATGTGTAAGGTTTCGACTGTCTTAGGCGCAGGGAGCACAGCAATATTCATCATGCGCATAAACCGCATTTCTTCGGCTGAGAGACGCTGACATTCCGCACCATCGATCATAATCTGTCCGGAAAGCGTGTGAGGCGCGGCATACGTGTCTGTTAAAACATTTACAAGATAGCGCTTGTTGTTTTCCGGCGTGCCACATACGGCGATAATTTCGCCTCGCTCTGCAGAAAGCGAAATATCTGTGAAAATTTGTTGTCCACGATAGAAAAGCGAAACTTCAGAAAGTGCAAAGGCTTTAGGCATTGTGATGCACCTCCTTTGTAAGATAGGTCAAAATAAGCAAAATGCAAAGAATTACAGAAACGATAGCGGCCAGGAAGGCGAGCGGAAGCTCTCCAAGTGCCGCAAGGGAGGCCCTTTTAATGCATAGAGCCGAAATTGTGCCGGAAAGAAGAAGCGTGGGCCAAAGCGCAACGCAGGGAAGGTGCAAGAGGGGAAGCGTAAGTGCGCGGCGGCGTTCCTGAATCGGCAACACACGAAAAGGCAGGAGATTGCGGCGTGCGCGCAGAATGCACAGTGCAGTGCATAACGCTTGCACAAGACAAATTGCGCCAAAGGCCCCATGTGGCATGCTAGGCGCCAACGAGTACACCAAAACGGTCCAAAGCGCAAAGGGTATATGTTCTACGCCACCCAAAATAGGCGTCCATACGCGTACCCCAAAAAGCGACAGCAAGAACCCGAGAAGCGTGCCTAAAACCACACCGAAGGCACAACCCAAAAGTACCGGCGTTAGGAGCTGCTGTACGGCAAAAAGCGCATCACGAAGCGCAGGATCTGGAGAAGTATAGAGCGAACCTACATAAACATATATGAGGATTAAAATCAAAAAGAAAACGAGAAGGGAGCCGAAAATGTACGTGCTCTTTTTTTGCGTAGGCTGGGGCCGAGAGCATGCTGGCGCCCCGAGAAGACAGTATAAAAGAACGCCCAAAATCCCTACAAGAATCGAAAACAAAGCGCCGCTAAAAAGCGAAGAAACTGTGAGTGAGTCTTCTATAAAGAGCGAATAGAGCGTAGTTATACCAAAGAGAAGGCCACTTTTTTGGAAGAAGAAAGCATAGCTTTGCTGCTTTAAAAGCGTGCGCCGCGCGTGTGAAGGGCGAAGGCCGCGATGCAAAAGATGCGTTTCCTCGCCGGTTCCGTTCGGCAGCGCGAAAAAAACAAGGAGCGTGCCCATGCAAAACGTGCCGATGCCTAAGACGCATTGCGCCAATAGTGGACTGCCAAACAACAAAGCCGCCCCAACGCCTACTGCATATGCAAATACGGAAACGCCAAACAGAGTGCCACGAGCGAGAGGTGAAAGGCGGCAAAGTCCCAAAATAGGGCAGGAAAGAAGACAGATGGCATATATCGTCAGACTTTCTATGGGCAATGAAACGGAAACGTCAAAAGAGTACCCGATGCCAAAAATAAGTGCAAGCGGTATAAAAAGGGAAATGAGTTCCAGTGTTTTTTTCATATGTAAAAGCATCCTTCCAAAATAAAATGCATCCTTTATATCATACACTAAATTGGAAGGCTTGTCAAACAAAAAATAGGCACATAAAAGCCGCCGCAGAAACTTCTGCGGCGGCAATTTGTATATCTTACAGATTTTCTACAAGGCGCTTTGTGTCGAGAGCAATCATAAGCTCTTCATTTGTGGGGATAACCAAAGTTTTAATTTTGGCATCCGGTGCGCTGATATCCATGTCTACACCACGCATCTTGTTCTTTTCTTCGTCGATGGCAATACCGAAGAAGGAAAGCTCTTTTGCAATTTCTGCGCGGAGTTCCACATTGTTTTCGCCGATACCGGCTGTAAATACGAGCGCGTCTGCGCCGTTTAATACTGCGAGGTACTGACCGATGCACTTCTTAAGCGAGTAGGAGAACATGTCAAGTGCAAGCTTTGCACGCGGATTCGTAGGTGCTTGTTCTGCAAGATCACGGAAGTCACTACTTACGCCGGAAATACCGAGCACGCCGGATTTCTTATTGAGAACATCGGAAACTTCCTTAACAGAGAGGTTTTCCTTTTCGGCAACGTACGAAACAATGGCCGGGTCAATATCACCACTGCGCGTACCCATTACAAGACCTGCAAGCGGTGTAAAGCCCATCGAGGTGTCGATGGATTTGCCACCTTTTACAGCTGCAAGGCTCGAACCATTGCCAAGGTGCAAGGTGATGAGCTTCAGGTCTTCTGCAGGCTTCCCTAAAAGCTCTGCTGCGCGGCTGGTTACATACTTATGAGAGGTGCCGTGGAAACCGTAGCGACGAATTTTGTGTTCCTTGTAATAGTCATAGGGAAGGGCATAGAGATATGCTTCTGCCGGCATTGTCTGATGGAAAGCAGTGTCAAATACGGCAACCTGCTTTGCATGCGGAATTACGTTTTCACATGCCACGATGCCGGTGAGGTTTGCCGGGTTATGAAGCGGCGCAAGTTCAATACACTCTTCAATGGACTTTTTCACGCCTTCGTCAATTATAACGGATTCAGAGAAGAGCTCGCCGCCGTGCACAACACGGTGACCAACAGCCGAAATTTCATCCATACCGGAAATTACGCCGTGCTCCTTGTCGGTAAGAGCATCAATAACCATGCCGATAGCGTCGGTGTGGTTTTTCATGTCTTTCTCAATGACAACGGTGTCGCGACCCGCGGGGGTGTGTTTCAGGCGCGAGCCGTCAATGCCGATGCGTTCGCAAAGACCCTTTGCAATAACGCCCATATTGTCCATGTCAATGAACTGGTATTTAAGGGAAGAACTTCCTGCGTTAATAACTAATATCTTCAAAGTGTTTACTTCCTTTCTTACTGATTCTGTGCCTGTACACAGGTGATAGCTACAACGCCAACAATATCTTCAGCGCTGCAACCGCGGGAAAGGTCATTTACCGGCTTTGCAATACCCTGGGTAATCGGGCCGTAGGCTTCTGCTTTTGCAAGACGCTGCGTGAGCTTATAGCCGATGTTGCCGGCGTTGAGGTCCGGGAAAACCAGAACGTTTGCCTGGCCTGCAATCGGGCTTGTGGGCGCCTTGGATTTGCCGATTTCGGGAACGATAGCAGCATCGAGCTGGAGTTCGCCGTCAAGCTTAAGATTCGGAGCCTTTTCTTTGGCAAGTGCTGTAGCCGTCTGCATCTTTTCTACGAGGTGGCTCTTGGCGCTGCCGTAGCTCGAGTAGGAAAGCATAGCGACCTTCGGCTCTGCTTCCAAAAGGGTCTCGAAGGACTTCGCAGAAGAAATGGCAATTTCAGAAACGGCCTCTGCGTCCGGATCTTCGTTAAGACCAGAGTCAGCAAAAATGAATGCACCGTTTTCGCCGTATTCACAATCCGGAACAACCATAACAAAGAATGCAGAAACAAGCTTTGTGCCGGGAGCCGTCTTCAGAATCTGGAGGCACGGACGGAGCACGTTAGAGGTAGAGTTTACAGCGCCGGCAACCATGCCGTCAGCAAGACCGAGCTTTACCATCATAACACCATAGTAAAGGCTGTTTTGTACAGTTTCGAGCGCTTTTTCGGGTGTCATGCCCTTCGCTTTGCGAAGCTCGAAGAGCTCGTCTGCAAACTTCTGAAGGTTTTCGGCTTTTGCGGGGTTAATAATCGTAGCGCCGGAAAGGCTCAGGGATTCGCTTTCGGCCATTTTCTGGATATCTTCCTCAACGCCTAAAACGATGATGTTTGCAATGCCTTTTTCCAGTACCTGCGCTGCGGCGCGGATGGTACGGATGTCTTCGCCTTCTGCGAGGACGATTGTCTTTTTGTCAGTTTTTGCACGTTCAATAATGCGGTCTAAGAATTTACTCATGTATATCGCTTCCTCTCTTTATAGTAACTTTACAAATTATACCGCAAAAGAAATAAAAATGCAATCGTTTTATAAAAAATTCCAAGCTTTTTTTCGTTTCGGCATTGACACTGTCGAGCAAAACAGGTATAATGGACTAAAATTTCTCCGGGGAGATGTGAAATGCAATTCGTTACACTTTTGATTACGGCAATCGGCCTTTCGATGGATGCGTTTGCGGTTGCCATGTGCAAAGGGCTTGCCCTTCGCCACTATCGCGTGTGGCATGCCGTTTTGGTCGGTCTGTATTTCGGGGTTTTTCAGGCAGTGATGCCGCTGATTGGATATTTTCTCGGTATAAATCTTGCGGATACCATCGAGGCATATGACCACTGGATTGCATTCGCGCTGCTTGCTTTTCTGGGAATTAAAATGCTGTATGAAGCACTTGGGCATGGAGAAGAGGAAACGTGTGATGCAATGGATTTTAAAACCATGCTTGTCCTTTCTGTGGCAACCAGTATTGACGCGCTCGCTGCCGGTATCTCTTTTGCGGTTTTGCAGATGAACATTTTTTCGGCGGTGCTCTTAATCGGTGTCACTACCTTTTTGTTTTCGGCTCTGGGCGTTAAGATTGGGAGCGTGTTCGGCGCAAAGTTTAAGAAGGGCGCAGAGACTGCTGGCGGCATCATCTTAATCGGTATTGGAATTAAAATTTTGATAGAGCATCTTGTGGCTTAAAAAAATATAAAAAAATACTTGACAAATCTGCCAGGTGGTGGTATACTGTTAACCGTTGCAGATATTGCGGGATTGTGTAAAGGTAGCACGAGTGACTCTGACTCACTTTGTATGGGTTCGAATCCTATTCCCGCAGCCAAACTAAAAAGCACGCCCCGCGCGTGCTTTTTTAGTTTGTCAAGATGTTAAAAGGATTCGAAGCGAGCGGTAGTGAATTTCGTGCCGGTGGCACGAAAGAGCCGTGAGCCGGCTTTTCCGCAGAAAAGGAATCCTATTCCCGCAGCCAAACTAAAAAGCACGCCCCGCGCGTGCTTTTTGTTTTGGTATTTCGCATTTAAAACCTTCGAAAACTTCTTTCGAAGGTTTTCATCTTTTTTGTTGATTCTTTTGAAAGTCTATGGTAGAATAATTACGGCAAAAGTTCAAAAGTGATCAATACTTTTAGCGTTACTATAAAAACACAAGATACGAAAGTAGATGAATAGTAAAAAACAAAAGAAGGTAACGAAGTGATGAGAACTGTTTTTGTTGTCAATCCAAAAGCAGGGCAAGGAAAAAACATCCGTAGCTTTATAGAATCCATCGAAAAATACATACGTTCTCAAAATGTCGATGCGGAAATCTACTGTACAAAATGTGTGGATGATGCGAGGCGTTTTGTAGCAGAGTTTTGCCGCGAAAGGGGCCCTGCGCGTTTTATTGCTTGCGGAGGCGACGGTACATTAAGCGAAGTCTTAAATGGTGCTATTGGGTGCGACGGGGCACAGGTAGGAGTAATCCCTATAGGTACCGGTAACGATTTTTGCCGTAATTTTAATGGGCCCTTTGATTTTTGGGATATAGAAAATCAAAGTACAGGCGAAACTTCAAGATGCGATGCAATACACTATACCACGGTTTTAAGCGGAGTTAAGAAAGAAGGGTATTGCATCAACATGATAAATGTTGGTTTTGATTGCAACGTCGCCGACATGAGCGCGCAGATGAAGAAAAAACCGTTTGTATCAGGCTCGATGGCATATCTCCTATCCATTTTCATCGCGATGGTTAAGAAAAAGGGGGCCAATGTTTCCCTGGAAATGGATGGGGAGATGGTACACAACGGAAAGCTTTTGTTAACTTCTATTGCCAATGGTTCCTATTGTGGAGGCGGCATTCAGTCAAACCCACTTGCCAAGGTGAGCGATGGCGTCATGAACGTTAACATTATAAAAAATATTAAACGGTTGCAGTTTATCCCTTTGTTGCCACACTATATGAATGGCACGATTCTCGGTGTTAAAAATATTGGACGGTATCTTATCAATAAGGACTGCCGCAAAATGGTAATTAAACCGGCGTGCGGAAAGATGCGCATGTGCATTGACGGGGAAATTATGGACGCTGAGGAAACAACGCTTGAAGTGATACACGATGCATTCAGCTTTGTAAATACAAAAGCAGTTTCTCGCACACTGGAACTGGTCTAATTCTATCTGGACACTCTTGGAAGGAACAAACATATGAATAACAAACAAATTAAGAAGTTTTGCTTCATGAATTTAGGGTGCGTGCTTCTCTCGGCAGGGGTATATTTCTTTAAAATCCCGAATGGTTTTGCAACGGGTGGCGTAACCGGCATAGGTACAATTTTGGGGAAACTCTTGCCCATAACACCTGCGGCTTGGATATGGATTTTAAACATTGCACTCTTATTTTTGGGATTTTTGTTTTTGGGGTGGCAAAATAGCTTTAAAACGATTTATTGCAGTATGTTTTATTCGGCGCTTACATATGTTTTTGAACTGTTTATACCGCTTTCTGCACCGCTAACAAATCAACCGCTCTTAGAACTAGTGTATGCAATGCTTCTTACAGCCATTGGCTCTGCTATGATTTTTAATAGTGATGCATCTTCCGGGGGAACCGATATAGCGGCGTTAATTTTGAAAAAATATACAAGCCTCGATGTAGGCAAGGCTTTGCTGGCGGTGGATTCCGTTGTTGCCTTGAGCGCGTTTGTTGTTTTTGACATCCCAACCGGTCTCTTTTCTTTGCTCGGATTATTCACAAAGGCGTTTTTGGTCGATAGTGTCATTGAAAGTTTAAATACTTGTAAATACTTTATTGTAGTTACTACTAAACGAGAAGAAATATCACAGTACATTATAGAAACACTGCATCATGGCGTGACTGTGAATGAAGTGGTTGGTGAGTTTACCAAGGAGCCAAAGACCATGATTCACACGGTATGTAAACGAGGAGAGGCCATCAAGCTTAAAAAGAGAATTAAAGAAATTGATTCCGGTTCTTTCATAATTGTGACTACCAGCAGTGAAATTATTGGCCGCGGATTTAGAGGCGTTTAAAGGTACGCACTAACCGCTTAGGAGATGGATGTAAATTTGGCAACATAAAGGGAACGGAGAAAACAATATGGCATGGTATGATGAGGCAATATTTTATCACATATATCCGCTGGGAATGACAGGGGCCCCTAAACAAAACACTTACGGCGAACCGGAGCATCGGCTACAGAGCTTACTGCCTTTTATTTCGCAAATTAAAAAACTTGGCTGCAATGCGCTTTATATTGGCCCTCTTTTTGAATCGGTGGGGCACGGTTACGAGACAACTGATTATAAAAAGCTCGACACGCGCCTTGGCACCAACGAGGATTTAAAAAGGTTTGTTAAAGAATGCCATACACAAGGGATCCGCGTGGTTTTGGACGGCGTATTTAATCACACAGGACGCGATTTTTTTGCGTTTCAGGACATTCGACGCAATCGAGAAGCTTCCAGATACAGAGATTGGTACTGCAATGTGAATTTTTATGGTAATAATGAATATAACGATGGATTCTCTTATGATAATTGGGGCGGATATGATTTACTTGCAAAGTTAAACCAACATAATGGTGAGGTTAGGGAATATATCTCGGATGTAATTCGTTTTTGGGTAAGGGAATTTGATATTGACGGCATTCGTCTTGATGCGGCAGATGTGCTCGACTTTAGTTATATGCAGATGCTCCGTCAAGTGGCGAAGGAAGTAAAACCTGATTTTTGGCTCATGGGTGAAGTAATCCACGGGGACTATACTCGATGGGTGAATGGCGAAACCTTACATTCCGTTACCAATTATCATTTGCATAAGGCGCTCTATTCCGGCCATAATGACCATAACTATTTTGAAATTGCACACACCGTAAAACGTTTATATGAAATGGGCGGGAATAGGCCGGACGGGCTCAAACTATATAATTTTGTTGACAATCATGATGTGGAACGGATTTATACAAAGTTACATACCAAAAGTCATTTTCTTCCGGTGCACGTTCTGCTGTATACGCTCCCTGGGATTCCGTCTTTGTATTATGGCTCGGAATTCGGGATAGAGGGGCAAAAACAGCGAGGGTCTGACGATTCGTTGCGACCTGCCATTTCGTTTGAAGAATATATGCATGCCACAGAAAATAGCGGATTCACAAAACTAATTACAAGACTTGGCGAAATACGTCTTGCGACGAAAGCATTGTCTTACGGCGACTATAAGGAGTTACTTTTAACAAACGAACAGTATGCCTTTGCAAGAAATTACAATGGAAAATCCATTCTTGTCACTGTAAATAATGGCAACGATGATTTTGTAATGCATCTCCCATCTCAAAACGCTGCAGAATACGTGGGCGGACTTTTCGGCGAAACGGTTTCTGTCAAGGACGGATACATATCTGTGCACGTAAAAGCAAATTCGGGCGAAATCTGGATTCCAGCGGGGGAGGAAGATGAAATGGTGGCGCCGGTTGTACTGGATGTAAAGCCAATAGAAATTTTGATTCCAGAGAAAATGGCGGAAACGATTGAACCCCAAAAAGAGGAAGAAACTGTCAAAACGGAAAGGGACCACGAGGAAAAACAGAATAAGCCTTTCGAAGAAATGACCGTGGAAGAACTGCAGGAAGCAATACTGGAGAGGATGAAACGTAACGGCCCTGTCACAGAGCAGATGCGAAAAGACGTGCGAGAGAATGTCTATCACAATTCTTTGGTAACATGGGTTAAAAGTTTTCGCGCATAAGGAGCCAGAACAATGAAAAAACGTGCCTTTTTATACATTATAGCCGCTGGGATTCTTTGGGGAACTTCCGGCATCTTCGTACATTTTTTGGCGCCATTTGGGTATTCCTCTTTACAGATGCCGGCTATGCGTGGCGTGGTTTCTGCGCTTTCTATGTGCGCCTTTCTGCTTTTTAAGGATCGTTCCCTTTTCAAAGCGAGCCATTCGGAGCTAGTCCTTTTTGCCTGTAGTGGTATTTCTATGTTTATCACCGCGAGCGCCTATTACGCCGCCATGCAGAAAACATCGATTGCCACGGCGGTAGTGCTCATGTATACAGCACCGATTTTCGTCATGATATATTCTGTACTGTTTCTGGGCGAGAAGCTTAATGCTAAAAAAGTAGTGTCCGTTTTGTGCATGCTCATCGGGTGCGTCTTGGTGTCAGGCGTAGTAGATGGTCTCATGTACGATAAAATAGGGCTTATGGTTGGCCTTTTGTCTGGCATAGGGTATAGCGCGTACAACATCTTTACTAAAATTCAGATGCGCCGAAAGAGTCACCCTATGACAGCTACGCTTTATACAATGGTCTTTATGGCGGCGTTTGCGCTCATGGTGTCAAACCCCGCGGAAATGGTAAGCATCACCGCGCAAAATCCGCTAGTACTCTTGCCGGCTATTCTTGCGCTTGGTATTTGCACCGGCGTTTTGCCGTACTTTCTGTATACGCTTGCGCTTCGTGCACTGCCTGTCGGTACGGCTTCTTCCCTTGGTATTATCGAGCCGATGGCGGCCACCGTGTTTGGCGCAATTCTGTTTTCTGAGATGCCGGATATGTTCCAGGGCGTAGGGATCCTTTTGATTTTAGGCGCCGTATTTCTTTTGAGTCGAAGTGAGGAATAAAAATGGAGAAGACTACCTTTGAAATTGAAAGAAAGTTCTTAATTGCCATGCCGAAAGAAGAATGGCTTATTGCATCTGCAAACGAAATTTGGGAAATTGAACAAACGTACCTTTTGGCAGAACAGGGGGAAAGCGCGCGCGTACGTAAGATAATAACCAAAGATACTGTGCAATATGTACTTACCGTAAAGCGCCGCATTTCAGATATAAAGCGCGAGGAAACGGAACGGGAAATTTCCCGGGGCGAGTATGACGCTCTTTTGCAAAAAGCCGATCCCATGCGAAAAACAATCTGTAAAACTAGATACCGCATACGAGGAGGCAGTCATATCTTCGAAATTGATGTCTTCCCGTTTTGGAAGGACCGTGCGTTTTTAGAAGTCGAGCTTTTGCACGAGGAAGAGACTTTTAGCCTACCTGATGGCGTATACGTCCTTCGCGAGGTGACGGAGGACAGAAGGTACACAAACGCATCACTTGCAAGAGAAATTCCGGAATAAGAAAAGCCTGAGAAATCAGTTGATTTCTCAGGCTTTTTACGTTTTTAAATTATGCCTTCGGCACTGTTCGTTTTCCTTTCAGGACTTGGAAGATAATGCAAATTGCCAACAGTGCGATACCGATAATATCTGTCGTGGTGTCGGGTGTGATTAAGCAAAGGCCAGCACCCAGAATGAAAATGCGTTCGTACCAGCTCATTTTCGTGCGGAAGTAACCTTCCATACCTGCAGAAATAGCTACGATACCGGCAAAGGAAGTAAGAACAATTTTAACCACTTCCACAAAGCTTGCGTCGATAAAGAGCATTTTCGGCTGTAATACGAAAATATAGGGGATAATGAAAGCAGTGATGGCAAGACGCGTTGCCGTAAGGCCTGTTTTCAAAGGATCGGATTTTGCAATGGCGCTACCGGCATACGCGGCGAGCGCTACCGGCGGTGTAATGTCCGCAACAATGCCAAAATAGAATACGAACATATGTGCGGCCAAAACCGGCGTACCGGGAGCAATCTTCAAAATGAGGGGCGCTGCCATGGTAGCCATAATTACATAGTTTGCCGTGGTAGGTACGCCCATGCCGAGGACGATACAGGCAAGCATAACCAGCACAAGTGCTAGGAAAAGGCTGCTGCCAGAAACGATAATCAAAAGATCCATAAGCTCCTGTCCAAGGTAGGAAAGGCTGACAAGACCAACCACGTTACCGGCCACCGCGCAGGCAATTGCAACGGCGATTGTACTTCTGGTGCCGCCTGTTAAAGCCTCTAAGAATTTGGAGGGGGAAAGGCGGGTGTCTTTTGCGAAGAAACTGACGATAATGGCGGCAAGAATTGCAAGCGATACCGAGTATGCAGGGGTCATACCTCTGCCCATCAGAACCACAAGCACCAAAACCGGAAGGAGAAGGTATCCGCGGCGAAGCATGAGCTTTCCAAAATGCGGAATGTCTTCTTTTTTAAGACCGCGAAGGCCAAGTTTTTTTGCTTCAAAGTGAATCATCATAAAGATGCCGGCAAAGTACAAAATGGCCGGAAGAATAGCGGCAACAGCGATCGTGATATACGGAATTTCCGTAATTTCCGACATGAGGAATGCCGCGGCGCCCATAATCGGCGGCATAATCTGACCGCCTGTGGACGCGGCCGCTTCTACCGCAGCGGCAAATTCCGGCTTGTAGCCTGCTTTCTTCATGGTGGGAATTGTAATGGAACCGCTGCCTACTGTGTTTGCTACAGAGCTTCCCGAATACATGCCTTCGAGTGCGCTTGAAATAACGGCAACCTTAGCAGGACCGCCGCAAGCAAAGCCTGCAATGGAGTTCGCAAGGTCCACAAAGAACGCACCAATGCCCGTCTTCTCTAAAAATGCACCAAACAGAATAAAGAGAGCCAGGTAGTTTGTGCAAATCTGAAGCGGTGTACCGGTAATCCCGTCTTTTGTATATGCAAGTGTCTGCAAGAAACGGGGGAAGGTTGTGCCCTGATAGAATGTATACGCAATGAGTGCGGCGATTACGCACAAGATGGGAAGACCAACCACGCGGCGGCATGCTTCGGCCAGAAGGAGAATTGCCATCACGGCAACAACCTTATCTGTCATGTTAATATTGATTGCACGAATGGCAATTTCGCGTGCGTTAATCGCTATATACATAAAGCAAAGGAAAGAGAGAATACCCAGCACATAGTCGTACCAAGGGATAAAATTCACGCGCTTCGCTTGCTTTTTGTAAGCAGGGTAAATGAGATAGGCAATTAAAAGAATTAAAGCCAAAAATACGGCGCAGTTTCCGGGCCAAACCATAACAGAAGAAAGGAATGGTATTTTATTGAGGAAGCGGCCGAGAAGTGCCACACAAAGGGCAAATACGGCAAAAAAGACCATCAAACAATTGATAACTACCTTTTTTGCACCTGTGAAGTGACGCGTGTTGGATTCGCGGTCAAATTCAGCCATAAGCGCATCCGCATCAATCGGTGCGTCGGCTGCTACATTTATTTTTTCAGGGTCTTTCATAGGAATCCTCCTTTACGAGAGAATAAACAGAACTTCGGCGTTTTGTCCGCATAAGTCGCGAAGACTTATATTTTTCTCGCCGATGGTAAGTGTATGGTCGGACACAGTGCCGACGATATAGGTGACATCCGGAAGTGAAATGTGTAAATTACGCACATGTATACCGGCAGGGGAGGTTTCGACAATCGCCCCCTCCGGCCAGCTTTCCGGGATGCCGGCGCCGTAGGCATGAAAGTGAGTGGCATATAATATGAAAGAATTATCTTCGCCACGCCTATAGTAATCTGTTACGGCGGATTGGTTTACTGAATGAATAAACGAGATTGAAAATGTGTCATCGTCATCAAAAGGAAACCTTGCAAATGTTTTGCCGCTTTCTCTGTCCGTAAGGACGAGAGAAGGGGTAGAGAGATGAAGTGATAAGGCTACGGCCGCAACTAGTAGAAAAGCTGCGGCCGCCACCCAAATCAGTTTTCGAACTGAAGAACGCATTATTTTACTTCGTCAAAGTATTTCTGTGCGCCAGCGTGGAAGGGAACGGAACCGACATCGGTTGCATATTCAAGGTTGAGTTCCTTAAACTTAGCATGTGCGGCTTCCAGTTCTGCTTCCTTATCAAAGAGTGCCTTTGTGAAAGCATATACATCAGCTTCCGGAAGGTCAGCCTTGCAAATGATGGTAGCCTTTACCGCAACTGTCTGTGCATCTTCTTCAATGCCGCTGTATGTGCCGGCCGGAATGGAGTATGCAGAGTAGAAGGGATAGTCAGCCTTAAGGGCAGCAATGTGCTCGTCATCAATTGTGAGAAGCTTGAATTCCTTTGCAGAGCTTGCAAGGTCGGTAATGTTGGTTGTCGGTGCGCCTGCTGTGCAGAAGAATGCATCAATAGCGCCGTTTTTAAACTGTTCGGAAGAGTTACCGAAGTCAGCGTTTACAACCGTGATATCTTCCTTTGTAAGACCGTATGCTGCGAGAATCTGGATAGCATTGAATTCAACGCCGCTACCGGAGTCGCCGATGGAAACGGTCTTGCCGCGCAGGTCTGCAACGGTTTCGATGTCAGGTGTGGCAACAATCTGGCAAACTTCTGCGTATACAGCGCCAACGGTTGCAAAGCTTGTAATCTGTTCGCCTGCGAAGAGGTCTGTGCCATTATAAGCATAGTCCATAACGTCGTTCTGTACGATAGCAAAATCAACTTCACCGTTGTTGATGAGCTGAATGTTTGCCTTAGACGCACCGGTAGAGTCTACACGGATTGTCATGCCGGCTGCACCGCCAATGATGGGGGCCATAGCATTTGCAACTGCATAGTATGTACCGCTGGTGCCGCCACTTGCAAACTTATAGGTTGTGGTTGCCTTCTTGCAGCTTACCATTGTAAGAACACATACGAGCGCCAATACAACAGCAAGTGCCTTTTTCCAATTCTTCATAATTAGAACCTCCTTAAAAATTGTACTCAGATTGAAAATTGGTGTTAAAATTATACCACATTATTTATGCTTTGTCAATAAGAAAAACGTGTAAAATATATTTATATAGGAAGAAAGAGAAATAACGTAGAAAAACATCGAAAATCAGAGAAGAAATCGAGCATGCAAAAGGTCGAAAAACCGCATAAAAACGGCACTTTGAAAAAAGTTTTGGATTTTTTTCAAAAAAAGCTTGACAATTCGCCGGGGGCGTGGTAAACTATTAAAGCTGTCGCGGTTGACGGCGCCAAGAATTTTAAAAAAAGTCTTGACAAATGCCGAAAGCCGTGGTACAATAAAAATCCGCCGCAGGTGCGGCGCCGGACTTTGAAAATTAGATAGCGTAAAAGGGCTCAAGAAGAAATTTTTGAGTAATAGAACCTGTCGAATCAGACAGGTAAGTACAAGCCAGTACAAAAAAGTAAACAAGAGCTTAGAGAAAAGCTCAATAAAATAATTTTTATTGAGAGTTTGATCCTGGCTCAGGACGAACGCTGGCGGCGCGCTTAACACATGCAAGTCGAACGGGGTACCCTTGACGGCGGCTTCGGCCAACGGATAGGAATAC
>JAZNJV010000148.1:0-2840 GCA_045578225.1 Clostridia bacterium
CTCACGGTGGAAATTGAAACGGCCGACCAGCTAAACTCCATGATTAAACGGCTGTATACAATTCCGGGCGTTTTTAACATCATCCGCCTGCATCAATAGGAGTAGCTATGCAAATTTCTGTTTTACGCCTGCCGCCACTTGGTGCGAACTGCTTTTTGGTAGCGGACGGGAAAAATGTGGGGATTATTGACCCCGGTGGCGATGCAAAAACGATTATAGCGGCAACAGAAGGTCTTGCGCCCTCGGGCATTTTTCTAACCCACGGTCACTTCGACCATGTAGGCGCCGCCGCCGACCTTCGCGCGCACTTTTCTGTACCTATATATATCCACGAAAACGATGCTGTGATGGTAAAGAGCGCGGAGAATAGCCTCGCTACGCAGTTTGGCTTTCCGTATGAAGAGTTTGCGCCCGATATCCTTTTTAGGGACGGCGACACGCTTTCTATAGGTGGCGCGGATTTTACAGTGCTCCATACCCCCGGACACACAGCTGGCAGCTCGTGCTTTTTGCATGAAGACGTGCTCTTTTCGGGTGATACGCTTTTTCGCGGGTCTATAGGCATTTTTCAGCGTGAGAACAAAGCCAAAATGAAGGACAGCATTCGGCGCCTTCTCGCCCTCTCAGAAGATACACATGTGCTTCCCGGGCACGAGGGGGAAACTACTATTTTACGAGAACGCCGCGAAAATCCCTTTGCAAATTTCGATTGGGAGTGGGAATAATTGAACATACTAGCACACGGACATACGATGGAATATGAAGCAGAACAGATAGTTCTGCTTTTCTTTCCCGAACACAAGGATGTTACTTTAAAAAGTACACTTTACGAAAGCGGTGACGAAACCGCTGTCACAACAGAAGTATCGGTTTTGGGGCAAAGCCGCTCGCACACAGAAGTCACAAAAGAAACTTCTCTTGCAAAGCGCGACTTGGGAAACCTTATAAAGCGAAGCGCATTCTTCGCCCTTCGTCCCCTCTCGCCTCTCCCGGCGCCCTGGGGGATTTTAACCGGCGTGCGCCCTGCAAAGCTTGTACGCATACTGCTCGAAGAGGGCAATACCGAAGCGGAAGTGCGGCGCATTTTAAAAGATACGTATCTTGTGGATGACGATAAAATTGACCTTTCCGTTTCGGTTGCCCTTGAAGAAGGTAAGCACCCCAGAAACCGCGAGGATGTTTGTGTATATATTGGCATCCCCTTCTGCCCCACGCGCTGCGCCTATTGCTCCTTTATCTCCGGCACCGGCGCCGTGGCCACAAAAGAAGAATATGTACGGCTTTTGCTTTTGGAAATTGAGCGGACCGGCGAAATTATACGAGACCTGGGGCTTCGCCTTCGCGCTATATATATTGGCGGCGGCACCCCTACGAGCCTCGATGCACCCTTGCTTCGAAAACTACACGCAGGCATTCAGGCTTTCCTGCCGATATCTGAGAATATGGAATTTACCACAGAGGCAGGCCGCCCCGATACCATAACGCCCGAAAAACTTGCGGTTTTAAAAGAATTCGGCACAAACCGCATCAGCATAAATCCCCAAACCTTGCATGACGAAACGCTGCGCCGCATAGGAAGACGCCACACGACCGCCGAATTCCTTTCTGCGTTCGAGATGGCCCGAAATGCCGGCTTTACGAATATTAACACGGACCTTATTGCCGGACTTCCCGGCGAGGATTTCTCCATGTACCGCCATTCGTTTGATACCGTGCGCGCACTTTCGCCGGAAAGTCTTACCGTGCATACACTCTATATAAAAAGGGCCTCTGCTATTCGGCAAAGCGGAGAGAACGTTTCGCTCGTGCCCGATATTTCTAAAATGCTCTCGTACACCTATACGGAAGCTATCGCCAGTGGTTACCGCCCGTACTATATGTACAGACAAAAAGCCACCGTCGGCAATCTAGAAAACGTCGGTTACTCTTTGCCGGGTACGGAGTCTTTCTATAACACCGTTACGATGACGGATTGCGCCCACATTTTTGCGCTCGGCGCAGGAGGGGTAAGCCGCCTTCTTCTGCCTGACAAAGTGGTACGCGTATTCAATTTTAAGCACGATGACGGGTATACCCGTGAATTTTCTGAAGTACTCCGCAGAAAGGAAGAATTTTATATAATTCGAAAGTAGGAGGCATCTATATGATTGATTTTACGACAGAAGAAAAGTATCGCATATACAGACAAAGCCTTTTATTTGTGCTTTTCGCCGCGGCAGAACGTGTTTTTCCCGGTAAAAATCTCGCCGTGCACCAATCTGTAAACCGTTCCACCTACTGTGAAATCCCGGGGTACATTCCTTCGGAAGAGGACCTTGCCGCCCTTTCCCGGGAAATGCATGTCCTCATTTCTGAAAAATACCCTCTTGTCCCCGAGACATATGATACAAAAACGGCTATCGAAATGCTCGAAAAATGCGGCGACACCGCGGCCGCGGAGAGTCTGTCGCACACTCCGCGCGCCTCTGTTTCTCTTCTCCCTATCGGCAATAAGTATTACAGCGTATACGGAAAACTATATAAAGATGCCGGCGCGCTTTCTGATTTTGAGCTCCATCCGTTTGAAACCGGCTTTTTGCTTCGGTATCCACACCCGAATACCGGTGCGAAAATTCAGCCTTTTCAAACGGGCAAAAAAATCATGGAAACCATTCGCGAATACCGCGCCTGGAGTGAGGTTATCGGTATTTCCGACGTATATGCCTTAAACCGTGCTGTGAAAGACGGCAGTATTTTAGACTGCATCAATATCTCGGAAATTATGCACGAGCGTCGGCTTTCTGAAATTGCCGACACCGTTCGAAAGAACATTCTCCGTTGCAAAGTTATTTTGATTTCCG
>JAZNJV010000149.1:0-2945 GCA_045578225.1 Clostridia bacterium
CAATTTTTGTAAGGGAGGCAGAATATGCAAAAAACAGAATATAAAAGCTATGCGGAAAGCCGTACACCGAATTCGCCGATTTTGAAAAATGTGATTTGGGCGTTTTGCGTGGGTGGTGCCATTTGCACACTTGGGCAGGGGATTACGAATTTCTTTTTAACGCGCGGACTTCCAAAAGACGAAGCATCGGCCGCTGCCAGTATCACACTTATCTTTCTGAGCATTGTGTTTACAGGTCTTGATATCTATGATGGTCTTGCAAAGCGCGCAGGTGCAGGCACAATTGTGCCGATTACCGGCTTTGCCAATGCCGTTGCCTCGCCGGCGATAGAGTTTAAAACAGAAGGATATATTTTAGGCGTGGGCGCGAAAATGTTCGTGGTGGCAGGTCCGGTTATTACCTATGGTGTTGTTTCCTCTGTGGTTGCGGGCATTTTGTATTATATGTTTTTGATGTAGGGGGGGAGAGCATGGAGTATACAAAGCGACTAGGCGCACAGACGGTAGAGTTTACAAATCGTCCCTCGATTTTAGGCGCGGCGGCAGTTGTGGGCCCGAAAGAAGCGGAAGGGCCTCTCGGTGGCGATTTTGAAAATGTAGAAACGGATCCCCTCCTCGGGCAGGAGAGTTGGGAAAAGGCAGAAAGCATGCTGTTTTCAAAGGCTACGGCAGAGTGCCTTCGAAAAAGCCAGCTTTCGCCAAAAGATGTCAATTATATTGTTGCAGGTGACCTTTTAAATCAGTGTACCGCTTCAAGCTTCGGGGCGCGTGCACTTCGCGTTCCGTATCTTGGGATTTATGGTGCGTGCTCCACTATGGCGGAAGGCTTGTCGCTTGCCGCCATGCTTGTAGACGGTGGATATGCAGGACATGTGCTTGCGGCGGCCGGCAGTCACTTTTGCTCAGCGGAGAAGCAGTACCGTTTCCCGCTTGAGTACGGCGGACAAAGACCACCTAGCGCGCAGTGGACTGTAACCGGCTGCGGCGCTATCGCAGTGGGGTTTGGCGGCACAGTTTCCATCACGCACGCCACTACGGGCTGCATTGAAGATATGGGCATTACGGATGCCAATAACATGGGTGCGGCCATGGCTCCGGCATTTGTGTCCACGGTGAAGGCACATCTTCGCGATACAGGGCGCACCCCGAGTGAGTATGACCTCATCGTATCCGGAGATCTTGGTGCCGTGGGACGTGAAATTGCCGCGGAGCTCCTCGATAAAGAAGGGTATGCCTTCGGGGAAAACTATAAGGATTGCGGTATGATGATTTTCGACAGCAAAAAACAGGATACGCACGCCGGCGGAAGCGGCTGTGGCTGTAGTGCTTCTGTGCTTTGCGGTCATCTTTTGAAAAAACTGGAGCAAAAAAAGATACGCCGGCTGCTGTTCGTCGCAACCGGCGCACTATTATCGCCTACAACTACCTTGCAAGGCGAGAGCATTCCTGCTATCGCGCACGCTGTTTCTTTGGAGACGGAATAATAAAAGTGTTGTCATAGCCTACAAAGAAGATGAAAAACAGGGAGAAAACTGCCAGCTCTATGATGCCGAGTACAAGAGTATTTCCCGGGACAAGGTGTGAAATCGCGCGGAAAATGCCTATGGCAATGAGCGAACGGTTTAATAAAAGGCCAAACTCCGTACGGTGCAAAAGCTGGTGCCAGGAAATGGTAATTACCACCGGATAAATCATGGCACAGAATACTTGTAGAGCAAGGAAAGGAATATCCGGCACGCAAACGGCCACGGCCACGCTTGTTACAAGGAATAAGAGAGATTCTATAGCAAGAATCGGTACGAGAAGGTACGCATACAAAATGTATAAAAGGCGAGCGGGGCGGTTTTCATGTTCTAAAATGAATTCGTCCGCTTCCGCGGTCGTGCCTTCTTCCTGCGCTTCTGCAACGGGCTCTTCCGGCTCCGAAGGTTCTTTGGGGAGAACCGGTGCCACTTCTATAGAGGCTTCCATAGTGGGAGAAGAAGGTTCGTCTGCGATTCCTTCCTCAGTAGTATCCTCTATGAGTGCGGGTTCTTCCACTTGTACAGTTTCTTCTTGCACAGGTTCTTTTTCTGTGTATTCTTCGGCTAGGGGCGCTTCCGCACAGGTTTCTTCTACGAAAACTGCGGCAGCGTCCTCTTTTTCTGCGTCTTCAAAAGTGAGAGCATCTGTTTCCACAGCGCTTTCGGCGTTGTGCATGCCAAGAGCCGTCATAAAAGCAATGCGCGCCGCGCGAAGTTCCTCGCGCGTATATTCCTTGCCGGGACGCATGGAAACAATAGGGGTAAGCTCTTCTAATGTCATGTTAGAAAAATCTGTGTTTTTTTGCATGGAGCACCTCCGTTTTATCTAAAAAGTGCAATTATTTTTCGGGTAAAGGTGGGAAAACGGGAAATTTGCAGTTTTTAAGGCCCGAGGTCGATACGGGTTCACCGCCGTGATACAGGTGGGAAATATCGCCAATGCCTGCAAAGTGTGCCACTGCAAGGCCGGTTTCGGGTACATGACGTTCCATGTAAATCGTTGTCACCGATGTGGGTGGCAGGAACATACAGTGCCACCAAAGCGGCGTGGAAATGCCGGCGATATGGGCAAGCAGCGTGTTGCCAAGGCCCATGTGGCAGAAAAGCGCAATCGTTTCCGTGCTGGTTTCGTACCCCGGTAGAACTTCGAAAAGCCGTCCGGTATGCCGAAAGCCGTGCTGGAGAAGAAGCGCATCCAGTTCTTTTTGTACATTCTCTACCGTTTCTCGAAGCGGAAACGCATCATAGAGAGAATCGGTCGCCCAGAGCTTTTTATCTTCCACCTTTGGATTCTTCGTCCAGATATGCGGATAAATATCCCAAGGCGCTACTTCGTCGCCATCCGCAATATACGGAAAATCAATTTCAGAAAGCCATGGAAGCGTGTGAATTTCCTTTCCGATGCGGTCGGCGGTGGGTTTT
>JAZNJV010000150.1:0-1637 GCA_045578225.1 Clostridia bacterium
AAAAAGATAAGTGTGATACTGGCGGCGGCGGACGCCTCATCTTTTGGCAGACCACGGGTAAGAAAGAATTCTACAATGCCCTGCCCAAGTGTGCAAATGGCCCCACCCACGCAAAATGCCCAAATCACATTTTTCAAAATCGGCGAATTCGGTGTATGGCTTTCCGCATAGCTTTTATATTCTGTTTTTTGCATATTCTGCCTCCCTTACAAAAATTGCGCCGGCACTTTTTTCTTTCTCTTCCAAACAGGCAACTGCCAAAAGACAAGCAAGAAGAAAAATAAGCGCAGCGACACACAGAATCTTTATTTTTTTCGACATATCATCACCGTTCTTACATTGCACAAAAAAGAGAAAAGTTATACTCAAAATACGTGCATTTCGTTTTTGGGAAAAACAGTTGCTTTTTCCTTTAAATATGATATAATTATATAAAGAATTCTTTTTGAAAATCGGTGATTTTTTATGAAGAGTAAAACAAATTTTGTATGTCAGGAATGCGGATACACCTCGCAAAAATGGCTTGGGAAATGTCCAGAGTGCCAAAACTGGAATACGATGGTAGAGGAAACCATTTTGCCGCCTGCAAAGGGCGACCTTTTCTCCTCGTTTCAAAGCACCCCTGTGGCGATTGACAAGGTCACAGCGGATCGCGAGGGCAGCCGCCTAGGGACAGGAATAGGCGAGCTTGACCTCGTGCTCGGTGGCGGGCTTGTAACCGGCTCCCTCGTTTTAGTTGGCGGCGAGCCTGGTATTGGTAAATCCACCCTTCTTTTGCAGATTTGCAACGCCCTTGCAAAGCACGGAAATATTCTCTACATCTCGGGCGAAGAATCGGAGCGGCAGCTGAAGCTTCGCGCGGACAGGCTCTCTATTCACCCTGAAAATCTATATATTGTAAGCGAAACCAATTTAGACGCGGCCATGGCACATATAAAAGCGTTATCGCCTGCTGTTTTGATTGTGGACTCCGTGCAAACGATGTTTACTTCCTCCGTCTCGAGCGCAAGCGGCAGTGTAAGCCAGGTGCGTGAAGTAACCATGCGGCTCATGCGCTTTGCAAAAGAAACGGGTACGGCCGTCTTTTTGGTAGGTCATGTTACGAAGGACGGCGCCATTGCCGGCCCTCGTGTTTTAGAACATATGGTCGATTGCGTTCTCTATTTTGAAGGGGACCGTCACCAATCATATCGCATTCTGCGCGCTGTAAAAAACCGCTTCGGTTCCACAAACGAAATCGGCGTTTTTGACATGGGCGACAGCGGTCTTACAGAGGTTTTAAATCCTTCTGCTATGCTTTTATCCGAACGCCCGACAGATGCGCCGGGCTCTGCCGTTCTTTGTTCTTTGGAGGGCTCACGCCCCCTTCTCGCCGAGGTGCAGGCGCTTGTAGCGCCTCCCGGCTTTGGCATCCCCCGACGTATGGCTTCGGGTATCGACCTTGGCCGCATGAATCTTTTGATTGCTGTTTTGGAAAAACGCGTGGGGCTGAACTTACAAAACCAGGACGTATATGTAAATGTAATCGGCGGCCTCCGTATAGACGAAACGGGGGCCGACCTTTCGATCGCCGCCGCTATTGTTTCTGCTTTTAAAGGCATAACTAT
Organism: Clostridia bacterium; assembly: GCA_045578225.1. GTDB lineage: Bacteria > Bacillota > Clostridia > UMGS1883 > UMGS1540 > SIG447. Next base: position 1,608 of record JAZNJV010000150.1, read on the forward strand.
TCCGCAGGATATGGTGTTCCTTGGGGAAAT
>JAZNJV010000151.1:0-15078 GCA_045578225.1 Clostridia bacterium
GGTACAGCGCTACGAGCGATATCGGCAAGACGAACGTACCCAAAAACGCCAAAAGGCTAAAGAGCATGGCGAGGGTGCGCGTCTTCGGAAGCATTTTGCCCGAAATCATTTCCGCCATGAAAAGGAGAGCCAAAACCATGATGGCGGGTGCGGCTGCGGCGTTTTTACGGGTCGCCGCCGTATACGAAAACGGTGCGGCGCCGCCCTCTGTCGAAAAGCCGACAGCTTCGATTTTTTCTTTATATTCGATAACGGCGCGAAGGGTATTTTCCGCACATTCTCTGTACGGCACCTTGGCGGGCGCAATCTGCGTTACGGTGATAAAGCGGATATTTCGGTCTATGGTAGAATTAAAATACTGCGTGACTCTGTATTTATACTTCGTTTCATCCGCCTGCGACTCGTCATACGTTTCATACGCGCGCAGGATTTTGCCGGGGCCATGTTCGGCGGCGGCGAAAATCTCTTCGTACCCGAGGCACGCCTGATTCGACAGTTGGCTCGTGTTTTCGGTCACTACGAGCGTCATATCCTCTTTCCGAATAAGGTCAGCCACCTTTTCGTAGTTTGCCGAAATGACTTCTTCGGGCGCATGTTTTTCGCCATCTGCCTTGATATTGAGAAGGGAAACGTCGAACGTGCGCACAATTCTTTCCAGATCCTCGAGATACTCCGTTTTATGATAGTTCTTTACCTTATAGATGAGCGCAACCTCAAAGCCTTGTTCGCGGAGCATTTCTATCTCCGCCTCATTATAGCCAACAGGATAGTTCCAAAGGTCACGCTGCCCGTCATACAAAACATAAATATCAAAATTTCGGAACGTGCCGACGGCCATATAGTCTTCCTCGCTGTACTTTCGGGGAAGTACGTACCGAAGCTGGGCCTTGGCCTCTTCGCGTGCGGCAATAATGACGTGGCTGTCGTATCCGACGCGCGGACAGTTTTCTGCGATAAAATCTGCAATTTCGATGCTTTCAGCATCATACTTATGACGAAGCACATTGTATTTAATGCTCGTAGCATCGCCACGCGCCACAAGTGCATTTACATCCTCTTCCATCACAGAAACGGTGCGGATGCCTGCCTCTTTATAGCTTTCGAGCATTTCCCCAAACTGCTCTTTGGAGACTTTATTTCGAAAATCATTGTAAAGAAGGGAAATCGTTACATTTTTGTTTTGCGCTTCACTCGCAAGCCGAAGCGAAAACCCGGGGAGAAGCAGTAGGAGCATGCAAAGCAAAAGGATAAACGTGCCATACCGAATTAAATATTTTTTCATATCGTTACCTCTCTTCCTTCTTTACGAGTAGTTCTTTTAAAACGCCTGTCACAAAAAGGCCCAGAATATACACGACGCCGGAGGAGGCAAGCGGCACTAAAAACGTAATATAGCCGTGCGTAAACCGGGGCGCCGCCATTTGCCATACGGCGTAAACCAAAAGGGCCGCGCCGCCTGCCAAGAATGTTTTTAAAATGGTAAGTAAAAGAGGCTTCGTCCAGTACGCCCCGACCACGCGGCGAATGCCGATTGCAATTAAAACGGCGTAGGCCGTGAGGTAAATGGCGGAGGAAGCCGCCGTCCAAAATGCTACGAGGGAAAGGCCTGTATTTCCAAAGGGCACATCCGGAAGAGTAGCCCGCAAAATCACGTTCGTTACGGCGTTTAGGGCCACTACCGCCACCGTGCCCAAAACAGAATATTTGTACTTTTCTGCAAGGTACAGAATTTTATTGAAAAGCTCCTGCGAAAGGTAGCCTAAAATGCCGAGGCCGTAAATCAAAAACACGGTAGCGACCGCGCGCGTGGCTTCTTCTGTGAAGGAGCCGCGCTCATAGAGAAGGCGAATCACATCCTCCCCAAAGCAGCCGATGACAAGGAGAAAAGGAAGGAAGATGCTGACCATAATTTTAATACTGTTTTGGAGAAGAGCGTTGACGTATGCAATATGTCCCTCTTCATAATTTTTGGAAATGGAGGGGAAAATTACGGTGGACATGGCCACTACAAATACGCTCGAAATCGTAATAAAAAGATTGGAGGCGTAATTGAAGGTGGCCGCCATGCCGGCGGAGGTGCCGACGAAGGCGCGGTCTACATAAAAGCAAAGCTGGAACATCATATTCGAAATGAAGATCCAGAGAATTTCCGTGTTCTTTCCGCTGTAGCCGCCACGAGCGGCGCTTCTGCCCTTTAGAGAATAGCCCTTTTTATAAAAGGACGGAAGCAGAATGACAATGTGCAAAAACCAGCCGAAGGTGGTAACAAGGCCGACCGTTTCAATCGAAACATTCGGCACGAAAAGCGACAAAATAATCGCCACATTGAAGGGAAGGCTCATAATGGCCGTTATGAAATAGACCTTCTCATTTTGCAAGATGCCCGAGATAATATATGCGACCACCAGAAATACGAGTGACGGAAGCATAATGTAGAAAAGCCGCACCGCCAGCTCGAAATTTGCAGGCGAAAGCGCAGGCAAAATGCTGTGTACAATCGGCTTTGCCAAAAGCGCCATGACGCAGGCCGCCAAAATCAAATACAGCGCGCTCTTTTGCAAAAACCGCGCAGCATATGCCTTTTCAAAGCCGCGGTTTTCTGCCTTGTTCATGTTTTTAATCACAAGTGTAGAAAGCGCGACCCCGATGCCCGTAAAAATCAGGTTGACAAGGCCAAAAACTTGAAAATAAATGTCTGCCGCGATGCTTGTACCAAAAGCGCCGGCAAAGACCATATCCCTGTAAAAGCCGAGGCCCTTCGCCATGATGATGCCTAAAACTACTAAAATATATGAATTTCCCATGCTCGTCTCCCTTTATGTCTGCCGTATTTTCCAAATGCTTACATATAGTTTCATTATACACTATACTGGCGGCGCCGTCAAATCTTTTTTACCGAAGGCGATATGGCTCCGTCCGTATTTCGCCGCTTGGGGAAATGCGCACGCGGACGGCACTTTCGTCCGTGCGATGCGCCGCGGGCATTTCTCCTCCCGAAACTACGGAAAGCTTCGGCGAGACGGCAGCGAGAAACTCGGGTAACACCGTATGCTTGCCGACGCTTAAAACATCTGCAGAAAGGTCGGCCCCGCGCCACAGAAGCCGCCGCGCGCCGCTATCCTCTATATCGCCCGCAAAAAGTACACTGCCGCCGGGCACCGAAAGCCGATAGGCAAGGCCGTGGTTTTCTTCGCTTTTTGCGAAAGCACCCATAGCGCAGACGGTGCTGTCCCCTATTCGAACCGCATCCCCGTCCCCAAGGTAGCGTACGCGCGTGCCGCACTTTCCGGCCACGCGTGCAAGCTCTGCCTTCCATTCGCCACCTTCCGCGGACGGCAAATACAGCGTTTCGATATACCCGTTTTCAAGAAGCGAAATAACGCCCCGAACGTTTTCTGTATGGTACGCGGTGACAAACGCCGCGTCAATTTTCCGGATGCCTTCGCGCCTAAGATACGGAAGAACCGTTCTCTCGCCCGTGTCTGTATAGAGACTTCCGCCGCCGTCAAACAGTACCGTGACCTTTCCGTGCGTGACGACTGCGGCATCACTCTGTGCGGCGGACAGGAACGTCACGGCAGTATGGTGATATGTAAACAAATTCCCCAAAAGCGTGAGGCAGGAAACCAAAATCGCAAGAGAAAGGCACCCCGCGGCACACAGGTTCTTCTTCGCCGTGCGAAGATACACCGAACCCAAAAACAGAAGATATGCAAAAATCGTAAAAGGGGAAATTTTTCCGAAAGAGACGGCTGTGCCGGGAAGGTATGCCGCAAGCTCGGCAACCTTTAAAACATACAGAACGCCCTTGTCAAGCAGAAAGTAAAGCGCGGCGCCTAAAAGCGGTACATTCCCAAGTGCTACCGCCGCAAACCCCAAAAACAAAAGCGGCGCAAGCATGGGGCATACAAGTACATTCGCCAAAAGGCCCACGACAGAAACCGTGCCGAAATGATACGCCGCCAGCGGCATAAACCCTAAAAAGGCGGCGAGAGACGCCGCGCACGTGGTACACACCACACGCGGCAAAAACGAAAGTCTTTTAGAAAAGCTCTCTGCAAAAAGCAAGATGCCGAGCGTCGAGGACGCGGAGAGCTGAAAGCTCACGTCGAATAAAACACCGGGGTTTACAAGACAAAGAGAAAATGCCGCAAAGGCAAGCGCGGTGAGGCTGTCGTTTTGGCGCCGAAAGAAATCGGCCAAAAAGAAAACAGAAAGCATAATCGCCGCCCGCAAAACGGAAACAGAAGCGCCTGTGAAGAGCACAAAGAACCAGATGAAAAGGAGATAAAAGCACACCGAAAAAAGGCGGCGCCGCATTTTCAAAATACCGAAGAACGCCAAAACCCCGCCGAGCACCACCCCGAGATGAAGCCCTGAAACCGCCACAATATGTGAAAGGCCGGCTTTGGAGAGGTGTGTAGTTTCCTCGGCCGCTAAAAGGCTCTTATCTCCTGTTAAAAAGGCACGAAGAAAGCCTTCCGTTTTTCCGTCTGTATGCGCCGCGAGCTGTTTTTGCACCCACTGCCGAAGGGCATGGGCGGCATCTGCGGGACGTATGCGAGAAAACGAATGGCCTATTACTTCCACATCCTCTGCCTTTGGATGAAGAAAGGCCGAAACGCCCCGTCCCATATAAAATGCGCGCATGTCCACCTCGCCGAAGTTTTTGGCCGCGTGCGGCACGGAAGCGGCCGCGCGTACCGTTATGATATCGCCGTAGGCGGGCGCGGTCTCTCCTTCCGTATAGACATACGCGCCTATATCGTCACAGAAAAAGCCTATGCTCTCTATGCGGCCGCGCACAAAAAGGCACATGCCGTCATCTTGCTTCTCGGCCTTGGTAACGCGCCCTGAGAGGGTGACAGCTTTTCCGTCTATCTCCTCCAGTTCGCTTCGGTAACCCGAAAAATGCCAGGAAAAGCATATAGCGCCGAGCAAAACACCGAAAGCGGCGAACAGAAATGTTTTTCCGTATCCGTATTTATAAAAGAGCGCCGCCCCTAAAAAAGTGCCTGCCACCGAGCACAAAACCACATGCGGTTGCATACCCGAAGCAAGCACGATTCCCAGAAGAAACGCCGCAGAAAACCAGAAAAAGTAGCGTTTCTTCATTCGTTTTTCAAATATTGGAGAAGTGCTTCCATTTGTGCTTCTGCTGCCCGCCTGCCTTCCTCGTACGCCGCCTGCAGCTTTTGGGGGTCTTTATCCATCCTACCTACCGAAAGCGCCTGTGCGGGGCGAATTACAAAAACTTCTCCTCTTTTCTCCTTTTGACAAATATATGCTAGGGTTTCATTATACATGTCGGCTCTTTCTTCGATTGCCGAAAGTAAATACGGCTCTTTTCGAAGGGCCGCACGCATAAGAAAACCACCGGACTTCTTTTTGACATAGCCGTACGGCCTTGTCAGCACAACCACGTTTTTCGTATAGCCTATGCCCTCCATAAACCGAAGGGGCACAGAGTCCGAAATGCCACCGTCCAAAAGCCTTCGTCCGCCCACCAAAACGGGGCGGGACACAAACGGAAGCGAGGCCGAGGCGCGCATCCAAAGAAGCTCTTCGCCTATCCCCTCATAAATTCTTTTATATACGGGCATGCCCGTATCGAGGTCCGTGCAAACTACATAAAAGGCCATGGGATTTTTGCGGAAGGTTTCCGTGTCGAAAATATCGAGCTTTTCCGGAATTTCCCGATAGCAAAAATCGGCATCGTATAAATCGCCCGTTTTCAGAAGGGAATGAAAGCTGCCGTAGCGCTTGTCGCGGCAAAAGCGCATGTTATACCGAATGGCGCGCCCTGCCTGACCCGACTTAATATTACAGCCGAACGCTGCCCCTGCCGAAACGCCGCAAGTGCCATCAAACGTGATGCCGCGCTCTAAAAACACGTCGAGTACGCCCGCTGTGAACATGCCGCGCATCGCGCCGCCTTCAAGAATAAGTCCCGTACGCACCAAAAATCCCCCTTCTTTTTTATTTTGTTTATTATACCATTTTGCGTCTTACACTGTCAAGGTATGTTTCGACAATATAAGGGCATAGCCTTCGGCTATGCCCTTTTTATTATAGTGCGATTTTATCAATCTCCTGCAGTTCTTCCGAAGAAAACGCGATGTTTTCGGTCATTTTTATATTTTCGAGTATCTGCTCGGAGCGGGAAGCGCCAATGAGAACGCTTGTGACCTCTTCCTTTCGATAGAGCCACGAAAGCGCCATTTGCGCAAGGGTTTGCCCGCGGCGCGCAGCAACCTCCGAAAGCGCGCGGATTTTACCGAGCATTTCTTCCGTGAGGGTGCTTTCTTTGAGGAAGCGCCCGTCGGTACGGATGCGGCTATCCTTCGGGATGCCCGAAAGGTAGCGGTCTGTGAGAAGGCCCTGTGCTAAGGGACTGAAAATAATCATCCCTTTTTTCTTTTCCCGCGCAGCAGCTAAAATGCCGTTTTCCTCCACAGTGCGGTTGAAAATCGAATAGCGGTTCTGGTTTATAATGAACGGGCAATGAAGGTTTTCTAAAATTTCCGCGGCTTTTTTCATATTCTCGCCGTCATAGTTTGAAAGCCCCGCATAAAGTGCCTTGCCGCTTTTTACGATTTGCGAAAGCGCACCCATTGTTTCCTCGAGGGGCGTATCGGGGTCCATGCGGTGGTGATAAAAAATATCCACATAGTCGAGCCCCATTCGGGCGAGGCTCTGGTCGAGGCTTGCCACAAGATACTTGCGGCTGCCCCATTCACCATACGGCCCCGGCCACATATAATAGCCGGCTTTCGTGCTTATGACCATTTCGTCGCGATATGCTTTGAAATCCTTTTTCAAAATGCGCCCGAAATTCCGCTCGGCACTTCCTTCCTCGGGACCGTAATTATTCGCAAGGTCAAAATGTGTGATACCATTGTCAAACGCCGCACGGCACATTTTCTGCATATTGGCAAAGTTTCCCGTGTCACCGAAATTATGCCAAAGACCGAGCGACACGGCAGGAAGCCGAAGTCCGCTTTCACCGCACTTTCGGTACGGCTGTTTTTCGTATCGTGTCTCACTTGCATGGTACATCTTGTCCTGTCCTCTTTTCTTTTAGGATAGGTCTATTGTACCACGTCTTAAGAAAATAGTCAAATCAAAGCTTGGCGCCTGCCGCCTTCTTTTGTTCTTTATGTCCTGCGGTGATGACGAACTGCAAAGAGAGAAGGATGCCCGCCATGATAACAGCACCCAAAAGGAAGCCGCCCTGATACGTACCGAAGCGGTCATAACACCAATTGATGGCAGGGGCACCGAGCGCATAGCCCGCGGTGTTGACAGACACAAAAATGCCGAGAATTTTATTAAAGGATTTCTGCCCGAAAAGGTCGCCCGCGTAAATCGGAAGCATAATCGTTTCGAGCGGAATCGACAGGGAAGAGAAAATGCCATACAGCATCGCGAGCACTCTTCCTGCGGGAGAATTCGTTAGAAACGCGAGCATCAGCATAACCACGACGCCTGTGCCGGTGCAAATGCCTATCGTGGTGCGAAGGCCGAGTTTATCATATAAATATCCCGTAAGAAATTTAAAGCCTGCAAGCGAGAGGGAATGGATGCTTAAAACGGTGCCGACATACGAAGGCGAAAAGCCAATGTCCTTCATATGCGCGGCCGACACGCCGTTCACGCCTTGGATCACAAATCCCGTGAGGAAAATACAAGCGGCCGCACCATAGAAATACGGGCGGTGCACAGCTTCCGAAAACGCGATACCGTCCCAGTCCCTTCCGCGGGATTTCTTTTTATGCGTTGCGCCGTCTCCCTTCTTATCTTTAAAGAAAATGGCAAGCAAAAGGAAAAGGCACAGAAGAATCGCCGCCGCCAGGCGATACGCATTCCGAAAGCCATCGACGCCCGCTTCAATTATGGGTGTTAAAATCTGAATGGCAATGGCACCGCCAACGCCGTTTGCCGCAAGCACAGTGCCCATAATCGTGCCTTTTTTCTCTTGGCACCACCGGTTAATAACCGCGCCGACCATGGTGGTCGTGGTCCAGGAAAGGCCAAGGCCTAAGAGAACGCCGCCGACATAAAAGGCATACACATTTTCACCGAAGGAATAGGTAAGCTGCGAGGCGATAAGACATAAAACACCTGCTAAAATGAGCTTTTTCGCCCCAAAGCGGGATATGAGCGCCCCAAAGAAAATGTTAATGACGGCGGTGGTAATAAACCGAAGGCTATCGCCTATTGCTAGCGCGCTTCGTGTTACGCCAAGCGCCTTCGTAACCGGTACGATAAACAGACTTTTCGGCGATGAGCAAAAGCCGAGGCACACCATAACCATTAAAAATGAGAGCACCACAATCACCCAGGTGTACCCTCTCTTTTTTTCTTCCTGCATATGTATCCCTCCCATATTTTTTCGTCTTTATTATACTGCCGCTCTCGCCTTTGTAAATGGAATTTAGAGAACGATATGGATTTTTCCGAACTATTATTCTGGACTTTTTGCTGTTTATATGCTAAAATATAAAGAAATAGGGGTGAGCGCATGTTTGAAAATATAGAAAATTTAGAAATTGTCTCTTCTTTGCGGCGCGAGAGTCGCGCGCGCAATAAAATTATAAACCGTGCCACAAATTCCTTTATCATCCGCACAAGCGGCCGTGTGCTTTATACATTCCCTGATAAAAGCTTCATCGTAGGAAGCGGCGAAATGATGTTTTTGCCAAAAGGCGTATGCTATGCGTATGAAACCATAGGGGAAGAACCAAGCACGTATATCGCCATCCATTTTGAAGGCACAATAGAGGGCGCGGCGCCCGCTGTTTTCTCGCTGCAGAATTTTTACGGCTTTGAATTCATCAGCCGCCATTTCCCCGATGCATGGCATATGGGTGCGGCGGCGGATAAATACAACTGCCTTTCTCTTTTCTACGCGCTCCTGTCGCATCTTTCGGGCGCAGAGCATACAGGCTATGCGGAAAGCAAAAAGTGGGATGCTATTGAAAATGGCGTTTCCTATCTGAAAGCACACCTTTATGACCCTGCACTCAAAACGGAACGGCTTTCGCGCCTATGCGGCATGTCCGATACGTATTTTCGAAAGATATTTATTTCGCGGTTTGGACAGACGCCGCAAAAATATATCGCGACAAAGCGCCTTCTCCGCGCGCGGTCCATTCTCGAAAGCGGTGATTTTGACTCGATTTGCGAGGTTGCCCTCTCGGCCGGGTATAGCGACCCGTTATATTTTTCCAAGGTGTTCAAAAAGCAATACGGCATACCGCCCAGTTCTTTCCGCACAAAATAAAAAATGCACTCCATGGAGTGCCTTTTTGGATTAAAGATTTAAAAAGTCTTTTCTGTATTTTACACCGAAAAACTCGGCAAGCTCTACCATTTCCGTATCGCGGATGGTGTTTTTTCGCGGAAGGTGTGCCGTTAGCATATACACCTCGGCGGCTTTTTCCACCGTTTCGATAAGGCCGAAGGTTTCGTCCAGCGTTTTACCGGCACCGTATATGCCGTGCATGCCCCATACTACAAGGCGAAATTCCTGCATTTTTTCCGCCGTCGCCATGCCGATTTCGTTTGTGCCGCAAAGCATCCACGGGAGAACGCCTACGCCGTCCGGAAATACTACGATGCACTCGGTGCACATTTCCCACAAAGAATGGGTAAACTTTTTTTCGTCAAGCTCGTGCACATAGTTCATCGCGAGTGTATTCGTCGGGTGGCAGTGCATCACTACACGGTTTTCAGGGTCTACCGAAAGGCGCGCCGCATGGCTCATAAGATGCGCGGGAAGCTCGGAGGTGAATTTGCCGCCATCCCTATACCCCCAGAGAAGCTCGGCCGTTTGCCCGTCCTCGGCGATGCGGATGATGCCGAGGTTTGTTTCGGGGTCGGCCTCGACATTCTTAAAATACTTGCCCGTGCCTGTTACGATGAAAATTTTGCCGATGAGTTCTTTCGCCGTAAAGCCAATCGGAATGGTGCGGATGACTTTTTTAAGATTTATATATTTCGCCACTTCCGCCTCATGGAGCATGTAGCTTATGTTGCCGCCGTTTCGCTCGTCCCAGCCGAGGCGGTACATATTCGCCGTCATTTTTTGCATTTCTACCACAAAGGGCGCTTTTCGTATGTTTTTCATTTTCTCTCTAAAAGCCTCTTTTCTTCATATTCTAAAATTTCGGGAATGTACGCGCTTTGTACATGTTCGCGGCGCAGATATTCTTCCCACACATCGCCAAACGGCGCCGTTTTAAGCTCTTCCATCCGCGCCATAAGCTCAGTGCCGCGGTTTTCCTCCTGCAAGTTTCGAAGGGCTTCGTGCGGCTCGAGCAGGGCAAAAAGAAGAGCCTTCTGCACGCTCCGCATGCCCGTTACCCATGCGGCGATGCGGTTGATGGACGCATCAAAATAATCGGTAGCGATGCACACTCTCGAAAGCGCATCGTTTCGCACGATTTCTTTGGCAATTTCGCGCGTTTCGTCATCAAAAAGCACCACGTGGTCACTATCCCAACGGACGGCTCTTGTAATATGCAGGGCAATCTTTTCGCTGAAGAGAAGCATGGCAGAAATTTTATCCGCCACCGATTCTGTGGGGTGGTAATGTCCGTTATCCATAAGCGGCGTGATGCCCCTTGTATTCACATAGTTCATGCAAAACTCGGAGGACCCCACGGTATACGATTCCATACCGATGCCGAACACCTTCGATTCCAGGCACACGAGCACCTTTTCTTTATCATACGGCACGGAAAGGATTTCGTCAAGTGATTTTTTAAATCTCGCACGGGGACCGAGACGGTCCGAGGGGATATCCTTATACCCGTCCGGAATCCAAATATTCATGACGCACGGCTCGCCCGTCTCGCGCGCAAAGTATTCCGAAATTTCAATACAGCGTTTGCCGTGCTCTACCCAAAACCTTCTGACTTCTTCGTCAGGCGAGGAAAGCGTAAGATTATCACGCACCATGGGGTGCGAGAAGAAGGTGGGATTAAAATCAATGCCCATGCCGCGCTCTTTGGCAAACGCAAGCCACGGCGCAAAATGCTTCGGACCGATACTGTCGCGGTCGACCGCGTCGCCGTCCTTTATCGCGTAGCACGCGTGGAGATTCAGCTTCTTTTTGCCGGGAATGAGCGAGAGCGCCTTGTCGATATCCTCCATAAGCTCCTTCGGGTTTCGGGCACGGCCGGGATAGTTCCCCGTCGTTTGTATGCCGCCGGAAAGCGCGCCGTCGCTATCAAACCCAATTACATCGTCCCCCTGCCAGCAGTGCATGGAAATGCTGACGTTTTGCAGCGCCGAAAGCGCCGCCTCTGTATCGACGCCGAGCGCCTTGTACTTTTCTTTTGCCTCTTCATATCGGCTCATTTTGTTACCTCCTCCATACCAAATGAATGTTTTACTATATTTCGTAATTCTTCGAGCGTATAGCCGCCCTGTGCGTACATCTGGGAAATGAGATTTCCGATAGCGGTCGCCTCCACGGGCCCCGCGAACACCTTTTTACCTGTATAGCGGGCGGTGAGTGTATTGAGATAGGTATCCCTGCTGCCGCCGCCCATAATGCGGATGCTTTCGCTTTTGACGCCCGTTATCTTTTCAAGCTCCAAAAACGCATCGCGATACGACTTTGCAAGGGAGTGATACACGCTGTTTATCACCTCGCCGAGGGGCATGTCGGGCCTTTTGAGATACGTGCGAATCGCCTCTATCATATTTTCCGGCGCCACAAATTCCGGCGCATTTACGTCGATATATTCGTATTTTTCGGCGGCGCGTGCTTCTTCCATCATCTCGTCATACGTCTTAGTCTTGTTTACATTTTTGCGGATGTTCTGGAAAAGCCACATGCCCATATAGTTTTTGAGAAAGCGGAAGCGATAGTCTATGCCGCCCTCGTTTGTAAAGTTTGCGCGGCGTGCTTCTTCCGTTAAAACGGGCGAGGAAAGCTCCATGCCGATAAGGCTCCACGTGCCCGAGGAAATATAGATATCGCCTTCCGAAAGCGGGCACGCCGCCACAGCGGAGGCTGTATCGTGGCTCGGGCAAAAGAGGACGTTTGCAGAAAAGCCGACGGTTTTCTCAATTTCTTTTGTAAAGTTGCCAAGGGAAGCGCCCGGCGCCGAAACCTCGCCGAAAAGAGACGCCGAAATGCCGAGTGTTTCGAAAATTACGGGGTCCAGCCGTTTTTCCTCGGCGCCTACCATGGCCGTAGTGGTGCAGTTTGTATATTCGTTTTGCAGTACGCCCGTAAGGCGATAGGAAAGATACGCGGGTATCATCAAAAGATGCGCCGCCCTCTCAAGGCGCCCCGCCTTTTTATCGGCGTAAAGCTGGTAAATCGTATTGAAAGAAAGCTTTTGTATGCCGCATCTCGCGTAAAGCTCCGCAGGCGGCAAAAGGGCTTCCACCTCTTCCATAACGCGTTCTGTGCGCCCATCGCGATAGCTGTACACAGGGAGAATTTCTTTTTTATTTTCATCGAGGAGGACATAGTCCACACCCCACGTGTCAATCGCTACCGTTTCGGGGATTTTGCCCGCGCTCGCGCAGGCGCGAAGGCCCTCGAGTACGGCGGCAAACAGCGCCTCCACATCCCACACGCGTGCGCCATTCTCTTCCCGTATGCCGTTTTCAAACCGATAAATTTCTTCTGTAATGAGTTTTCCGCCTTCCATATGCCCTAAAATATGCCGGCCGGAAGACGCGCCAATATCAATCGCAAGCGCATAGCGCATACTATCACCTCTTTTTACCAGTATAGCATAGCGTGCGGTAAATGATAAGGACGGTTTTTGACCAAAAAACCGTCCTTATTTGCAAAATCATTTATTTTGTATCTCTGTACTTTTTCGGCGTAATTCCATACTTTTCTCGAAACAGGCGATGGAAAAAGCTTTGATTTTCATAGCCGACCCTGTCGCAAATTTCCCAAACACCAAGGTCTGTGTTTTTCAGAAGGAAGGCGGCCTCGGAAAGCCGTTTTTCCTGCACGAGCTCGGTATACTTTTTCCCTGTTTGATTCTTTATTTCTCGCGAGAGCGTGCTCTCGTCATAATGCAAAAGGCGCGAAAGCTCACGAAGGCTCCCGTCCCGATACTGCGTTTCCACATACCGAAGCACCTTCACCACCGTCTTTTCCTCTTCGTACACCGAGGCAAGGCGGTCCGTATGGTTTAAAAGCTGCAAGAACAAAAGGCCAACCGTGGTTTTTACGAGATTTCGCCCCTGCATCGTATCGAAAAGAAGCGTCCAGATTACATTTTCAAGTAGGTTCTGAATGGGAAGCACGTCTGAAACCTCAAAATGCAAATACCCTACGCTTTTGCGGTTATTCCGAAGGCAATCCACCACAAAGCGGCGAAGAGGCGTGTCTTCTTCCCCTATGGTTTCGAGCACATTGTCAAAAAACGCAGGAAGCACGAAGAAGTTGACAGCGATATCCTCTTCCCCTGCGGGCAAAATCTCCTGCCGCGCGTTTTGGCACAAAAACAGAAGGTTTCCCTCTTCAAGCTCGATACGGTTGCCGTTTACGATATGCGTAGTGCTGCCTGCGCACATATACACAATTTCCACGAAATCGTGCGAGTGCTCGGGGAAATGCACAAAGCGCGTGTGGGGTCGTATGGCAATCTGCCTGCCGCCGCCGAGCATTTTTTTGCTGCTTATAACGTCCCCCATGTTTTCCATGTAAAGGCTACGGTCAATATCCGCCTGTCCCTCTAAAATTTTCTTTTCTTCCTCTGTTATCGGCTTTAGTTTTTCCAAAAGCTCGGCACAAAGCACAGAAGCGCCCCTCCTTTGCAAAATACTGTTGACATTTTCGCCTATTCTCACTATAATTATACTCGGATTTTATCGAAATAGCAAGTATCTTGGAGGCTGACATGGAAAATCTTTGGATTTATTTTATTCTTATATATGCCTTTATGCGCGCCGCGAGAGAGGCAATGAAAAAGATGGCCGTTATGAAAACGCCCATCCTGCACATTCTGTTTCTGTATACCTTTATCGGCTTTCTTCTCGCGCTTCCTTCTTTTAAAGAAGCCATGGCGCTCTCGCCCGTCTTCATCGCCGCGGCGCTTATAAAGTCCTTTTTCTGCTATATGGCGTGGCTTCTTTCCCTATATGCGCTTCGGCGCATGCCCGTAAGCCTTTTCGGGCTTTTATCCCTCTCGGGCGTACTTTTCAGCACGGTTTTCTCCATGGTGTTTTTTCGCGAAGCGCTCACCATGCCGAAAGCTATCGGTCTCGTTCTCGTTCTTTTGGGTCTTCTCCTTGTAAACCGGAGAGAAGAGCGTACGGGCGGAGGCTGGGATGCACGCGGCACTGCGGCCGTTTTGCTCAGCTGTCTTTTCAATTCTTCCTCGGCTGTGATTGACAAGACGGTGCTTGTGTACATCACACCCTCCTCGCTGCAGTTTTGGTTTATGCTGTTTCTTTCGCTTATCGCCGCGGCGTTTCTCGTCTTTCGAAAAGAAAAAATCTCTTTTCGCCCTTTGAAAACGAATTTCTGGGTGCCGCTTATGAGCCTCACCCTCGTATATGGCGACCTGCTCTGGTTCGCCGCGCAAAAAGACCCAAATAGCCAGCTTCTTTTAATTACGCTCCTAAACCAGTCGTCCATTTTATTTACGCTGCTCATCGGGCGCATTTTCTTCAAAGAAAAAGATATTTTATATAAGCTTTTCTGCGCCGCGATTATTGTTTTGGGCATCGTGTTGCCGCTCGTAGCATAACGCCGCGAGGGTCTTCAAAAATCGGCAGGCGCGGCGGGAAAAAGGTAAACACCGCGAAAAGGAATGCCACGGCAAGGAATATGGCGACAGCCGCGCGCGGCGCGCATTTTCCGCTTCCGCCTTTTTCGAGCCTTTTCGTCTCCCACCAAAAAGCCACTGCCGCCGATATAAAGAAAATGGCGATGTTCAAAAAGTCGGGCAAGGTACCGAAAATCCCCGAAAGGGTATAATAGAGAATAGGGATAAGCACAACGCCCATGAGTGTGCCGCAAAGCTTGATGCACCAAAAATCGGGGTTTTGGGGAAAGAGCGTACGGCTTTCCCATGCGGCATAGAGAAA
>JAZNJV010000152.1:0-3319 GCA_045578225.1 Clostridia bacterium
CGCACATATTGCTTCGGGTAGGAAAGCCTCATAAGCTCCATCACGGGATAGGTGGAGAAGTTTGTTTCGATGCCGACAAGGGCGGTGTTATAGTACATCCCAAGGCAGTACACCTGCCGCGCATAAACGTCCTCATCAAAGGAGTGGCGAAGGATGGCCACCTGCTCGCCCGTGCGGTTATCAATCACCTGCGCCACAAACTTGTCGCTTCCGTTTCCCGCCGTGTCGCCGCCGATCACATACGGCACACCCTCCTCCGGCTCCTTGTATATTTTTATAAAGCCGTCGCGGTCCTCCAAAAAGCGTATGTTCGATATGCGAAGTCCGTCGTACCCGAAATCGAACATTCCCACCTTCTTCGGCTGTATCTTTTCCGCAAGGCGCGCCGATACCTTCTTACTGTCAAACACGCTCTTTCCGGTTGCGCCCCACATGCCGAGGCAGTATACCGTGTAGTAGTATTCATCAATATCCCGAAAGGCTTCGAGCGTTCGCCTGTCCTCCTCGGGAAGAAACCGGTTGTCGCGGTACGTGGATTCGTGCGTGCGCACACGGGCATCCTGCCTGTCAAAAAAGCGCGCCTTCAGCCAGTGCTTGAGGCTTACGGGGTTGAAGGTCAGTATAATCTGCTTGTAAAATTCCGTCTCACCGCGAAGACGGATGTCAAGCTGGTTAAAGTCCGCCTCCGAAATTTCGCTCGCTTCCTCCACCCATATGCCCGTGATGTTGTAAATGGATTTCAGCTTTTCCACGTCGTCAAGGCCTGCAAATAAAATTTCGCTCCCGTTTCCAAAGCGCATCCGCATATCCCCGCGGTGAATGCGGCAGCCGCTCTCGGGGTAAAACTCCGCCGCCTGCCCCGAAAGCTGGGTAAAGCAGCTCTCGCGTATGGTGCGCGCTACCTTTCGGCATACCAAAAAGCGGTGACCCGCTTCGCACGTGCACCGCTCCAAAACCTTCCGTCCGGCAAAAATGCTCTTGCCGCTGCCGCCGCCACCCTTTAAAATGAGGTGCCGGTGCTCATCGCCAAAAAGCGGCATGAAGGTATCGTTATTCGTTTTTCGAAGCTCGTTGTACCAAACGGCAAGCGCCGCCGATTCCTCAATCCTCTTTCTGTCCATTCTCGTCCTCTTTGAAGGTTTTCGCAAGCTCGCGGCAGGCCTCATACTTTTCGGAAAGGCTCATATTCCGCGCCACGCTCTTCCGCGTCTCGGTGCCGAATTCTATTTCCTGCTTCTGCCGCCATCCGTAATTGTTTTGAAGATTGAATATGATGCCCTGCACACTTTTCTCCCGAAGGAGAAGCTGCTCTTCGAGATACGCCTCAATCCGTGCCTTCGCCTTTTTTATTACCCCGCAAAGCTGCGGATTTTCTTCCTCGTCCTGATAATTTTGCCACGTGGAGCGGTCTATGCCGAGATACAGGCACAGGCCGCTCACTGTGGGCGGCACGGCGTATTCTGTCACCATAATCGCTTCCCCGTCCGCGTTTTGTAAGACACGCCCGTTTTTGTCCCTCGCCTCGCGAAGGGCGCTTATGGAGCGAAAGTATTTCTCGATCGCCTCTTCAAGCTCTTTTTTCGAATATTTCTTCGGTCTCGCCAAGCCGCCATCTCCTTTTTACATAAGCGCACGCGCCGCGTCTTCTCTTGCCCTTTGCACCGTGTCCGCCATAATCGCTTCCGCCTCCTGCCTTTGCAGGGCATCTGCCTCCGCCATCCGTTGTTGTTCCTCCGCCATCCTTTGCCGCTCCTCGGCAGCGCGCATCTCTTCTTCCAGATACCGTTTCGTTTCCCCTGCGCCCGGATAGTGGAGCATCTCCATCTTCGTCCAGAAGAGAATTAACGTCTTCGGGTTTGCAGGGTCCCCAAAGGCGCCCGTCTGCAGATTCATACGCGTCTCCTGCCACATTGCCTCGCGGTTTGCCGCAAGCGGTGCCGTGGTGTCACAGCTGAATAGAAAACGGTCGTTCCAGTGCCATTCGCCTGCCTCGTCCTTCTCTAAAAAGTCGTAGCGGCTGAAGGTGCGGTACGTCGCATTTCCGTTTAAATCCTTCGATACCACAGGGCGCGGCTCGTCCGTGTAGGCGAGCTTAAATTTAAACATCGCCTCAAACAGCGCGGCGTACGCGGCGTTTTTCATTACGCGCTTCGATTCAAGCCTTCCGGCACTTTGCGCCGCGGCAAACTCCTTCGCCTTGCCGCTCGTGGCCGTTCTGTCGGCTCTCCCCTGGAAGGAATCCGTAATGCCGATAATCTGGCGCGCCTCCTCGTATACGTTTTTAAGGTACACAAGGTCCTGGCTTATGTCTCCCTCCATCGTATGTACGCCAATCATGGAGGCATCCGCCGCATTTCCCGGGCGAATGATTTTCATGTCCTCATCGTTTGCCTCAATGCTCGCCGTGTCCGGAAGTGTAATGTAACTTCCGCTTTTTACGAGCTTTTCGATAATCTTTGCCTCAAGGCGATTCGTTGTATTTTGCTGGTCGCAAATCTTGTCAATATCACTGTCCCCGAGAAAGGAACCGTGCACGCTTACATTCTTCTGGAGAATTACAGGGAAGATGTCCGGCTTGTAGTATGGAATTTTTGTCGGCTCCTCGCGGATTTCAAGGATGGGCATTCCGTTTTCGTCCACCTCGGTCTCCGAGGCCACCTCTCGCTTTACCGCCCCCGGAATGTCTCCGCCATGTGCGCGGATGATGGGCACATATACCTCTTCGAACTCCTCTTCCGTCTCTTCCCACGCCGCACTCTTGCAGTACGGGCACACCTTCTTCTCCGCGCGCGGCCCGCCCGTTTCTCGTTTCCCTTCCACGTCCGGCAGGCTCCCGTCCATACTCGGCACATCGAGCGAAATGCTGTCAAGAGGCTCCACCGTGCCGCACTTTTTGCATCGGCGCAGTCTTCTCGCCTGATAATCCGAAAGGTCCAAAAGCTCGGTATCTCCCGCCCAGGAATACAGACCAATGCCGCCCGCGTCATTTCTGTAATATGCGAGGTACTGCGTCACCAAATCCTCGGCCGCGCTTTCTCCGCCGCGCACCTCGGGCGCCTCCTCACTCTCGTCCTCCACGCTCACACCGTATCTGCGGCGCAAATATTCCTTCGTCTGCGGCACCTTGAGAATAATGTAGTCCATATCCTCAATCCCTGTATATACGCCGTCCTGCGGCACAATCTGCTTCGGATGCACCGCAGAAACGGAAAGCTCGCCCACGGTAAAGTGCGTACGGCGCGTGTTGTCCCATTCAAGAAGAAATGCACCGCCGCCCTGCAGCGGTACCGTGCGCTCCATCATATCATTGATTTCTTCA
>JAZNJV010000153.1:0-9341 GCA_045578225.1 Clostridia bacterium
TGCGGGTATTTTTCTTTTAGCGAAGTAACAACGCGATAGCAAATTTCGTCAAACTGACTTTTACTGCCAAATAAAAAAGTACTTACTGCCTTTTCCGTAATCAAACGCTCAATATGGCAATGTAGAATTTGCCAAAGAGCATCTGTTTCTTTCACATTGCGATGCCCCAAAAAACAACAACAGGAACTTTTTTCTATTTCGTACATATTCTCTCCTCGTTTTTGACCAGTATTGCGGACAATATTTTCTGTAATTATAGCATACAATATACTTAATTGCAACCGATACTGGTCAATTATGAACTTCGGGGGTGTATGTATGGAACAGAAAATAAGGAGAGACCTAAACATTGGCGACAATATAAGAAGGCTTCGTCTGGAGCATGATATCTCGCAGGAAAAGCTTTGCGCAGAATTACAGCGGCGCGGATGCGATATTGGTCGAAGCACCTATGCAAAGTATGAAAACGGCGAACTAAACGTGCGCGTGAGCGTCCTCGTAGAACTCCGCAAAATCTACGGTTGTGCATACGACGATTTCTTTTTGGGTTTTGAGTAGACAAAAAAAGAGCAGTAAAACTTGTGTTTTACTGCTCTTTTGCGCTCTGCGCTTTTTTACATCCCATCCTCATCTGCATGCATTTTCATTTCGTAGTATTGCTGCTTTGTAATGAGGACCTGCCGCGGCTTTGCGCCTTCATGCGGGCCAATGATGCCGCGCGCCTCCATCTGGTCGATAATACGGCCGGCGCGGCTATAGCCTACCTTGAGTCTTCTTTGAATGAAGGAGACGGAAGCTTGTCCGCTTTCTACCACGGTTTCAATTGCCGTGGGGAGTAGCTCGTCGCTATCGCCCGGATCGTCTTCCTCGTCCTCGGGGCCGCGTTCGAGTTTTTCCATAATCTCCTCGTCATACACGGCTTCTTCCTCGCCCTTTACAAATTCCACAAGGCGTTCCACTTCGCTGTCGGAAATAAACGCGCCCTGCAAGCGAATCGGTTTGGATGCGCCAAACGGCAGGTACAGCATGTCACCCTTACCGAGTAGGCGCTCCGCACCCATCATATCGAGGATGGTGCGGCTGTCAATCTGGCTTGCCACGGCAAAAGCTATACGCGAAGGAATGTTGGCTTTAATAAGACCGGTGATAACATCCACACTCGGGCGCTGCGTTGCGATGACAAGGTGAATACCGGCCGCGCGGCCCATCTGCGCGAGACGGCAAATCGCATCCTCCACCTCGTGGGGTGCCGCCATCATAAGGTCAGCAAGCTCGTCCACGATAATGATGATGGATTCCATCGTCTTCTCGCCTTCGCTTTCCAAATACTCGTTATAGCCTGCGAGGTTTCTCACGTTACTGTCAGAGAAAAGCTGGTAGCGGCGAAGCATTTCCGTAACGGCCCAGTTTAAGGCGCCTGCCGCCTTTCGGGGGTCGGTAACTACAGGAATTAAAAGGTGCGGAAGGCCGTTATACACTTTCAGCTCTACCACCTTCGGGTCAATCATCAAAAGACGGACATCTTCGGGCGCCGCTTTATAGATAAGGCTTGCGATGAGGGTGTTTATGCACACACTCTTACCCGAGCCTGTGGCACCGGCAATGAGAAGGTGCGGCATCTTCGAAAGGTCCGCCACCATTGTCTGCCCGGCAATGTCTTTACCCACGGCGAACGCCGTTTTGGCTTTAAAATCCCGAAATTCAGAGGTTTCAAGCATTTCGCGAAGCGTCACCGTGGCGGCATTTGCGTTTGGCACCTCGATGCCAACTGCGGCCTTTCCGGGGATAGGCGCTTCGATACGCACCGCCGTGGCGGCAAGGTTTAGGGCGATATCGTCCGCGAGATTTACAATTTTACTTACCTTCACACCAGCAGATGGCTGCAGTTCATACCGCGTGATATTCGGGCCTTTTGTAACTTCTAAAATTTTGGCGCCTACGCCAAAGCTCTGGAGCGTTTCCACAAGCTTTTTCGCATTTTCGCGAAGGTCCTCCGCCTTTTCGGGGCGCGACGCGCGCGGCTTTGCAAGTAGGTCTGTCGAAGGGAATACGTATACGCGTTCTTCCCGTCTTTCCGCAATTTCCTCTTCAATTTCCGAAACGGCAACAGGCGGGCCTGCCTCTTCCTCTTTTTCCGATGCGGGCGCTTCTTCTGCTGCGGCCACTGCCTCTTCCGGTTCTTCCTCGGGCGCATCGTGTACCGTCATCTGGTCATGTGCAATAATCTTGATTTTCCCAAAATCGAACGGCTCTTCCGGCTCCTTCTTCTCGGGTTTTGCCGGCTTTTTCTTTTCTTCCTTCTGCGGAAGCGGTTCTTCCTTTACACGCGCACGGGACGCCGCCGCGCGGGAAGCGAAAAAGAGCCGAATGTTCTCTACGATATCGGATACGGAAATACCCGTAATCCATACGCCAAGCAAAAATAAAACGCCAAAAAGCACAACGGCCGAAATGGCTTTGCCCGAAAGCTTTACGAGCGCTGTGGCAAGGAGTCCCCCCACGATGCCACCTGCGGTATGGTCATAATAAAAAGCATCAAAGCTCCACATATGTACGCCGCGGAAAAGATGCACGAGTGCCGCAATGAGCACTACGATGAGAAGTGCCAAAAGATACTGGCGCTTATACGGCGCAAAATCGCGTTTTACGAGGTAATGCACCCCGAAAATCACCAAAAAAACAGGAATTACATATCCCATAACGCCAAAAATGCCGAGCCCGAGAGCATTCACGAGCTTTCCAAGCGGCGAATCCTTTGCCTCTGTATAAAAGCAAAGAGCCGTAATAATGCCGACGGCAATCAAAATCATTGCCCATATCTCCCGCGAAGGTGCGTTCTTTTTCGACACGCTTTTTTGGGGAATTCGTTTTCGCTGCGCCATAGCTTATCCTCCGAAATACAAAATAAATGAAAGAATGCCTGCCAAAATGCAGTAATACGAAAAATAATGGAATTTGCTGTTTTGTACAAGCTTCAAAAGAAGGCGAATGGCAAAAAAGCCGGAGAGGGCCGCCACAGCCATACCTAAAAGTGCCGGCAGCAGGGCAATAGCCGCCGCCTCGCCTTGTATAATGTCCAGCGTATCCAAAAGGGCGGCGCCGAGGATTGCGGGGATGGATAAAATAAAAGAAAACTTTACCGCAAACTCGCGCGTGTAGCCTGCCGTGCGTGCACCCACGATGGTGGAGCCGGAGCGGCTGATGCCGGGAAAAATGGCAAAGCCCTGGAAAAGACCGACGAGAAGTGCGGACGGGTACGAAGCCGTCGCCATCGTTTTTTTGCCTTCCGGAAGCCTATCGGAAATCCAAAGCAAAATCGCCGTTACAAAAAGAGCAATGCCGATTGCGTAGAGGGGGAGCGTGCTGATGGCATCTTTAAAGAGAATGCCGACCACGCCTGCCGGAATGCTTCCGATAAGCACCATAATCACAAAGCGGCGATACGGCGATTTAAAATCGGGTTTGCCGCGAAGCACATCCCACACCATCAGGCAAAATTCGCGAATGAGTGCCCAAATATCCTTGTAATACACAATGAAAACAGCGAACAACGTACCCACATGAAGAAGAATGTCCAGCGTGAGTGTAGTGGTAAGTGCGTCCGCACCTAAAATCTCTTTAAAAATGGCAAGATGGCCGGAGCTGGAAACAGGCAAAAACTCTGTAAGCCCCTGCACAAGACCTAAAATGGCTGACTGTAAATATTCCAAGCGGTATCGCCTCCTATTTTTTATACAACTATAAGTATAGCACAGACCGGATAAAAATGCCAGTCTTTTTTTCTGGCAAACGAAAAAGCTGTCACCCAAAAAGATGACAGCTTTTGTTTATTCAAATATTCGGCGCGCCGTTACAAAGGTGCCGGCATAATAGCCGGATTGCAGTGTGGAGATTTTAACCACATCTCCCGTTTGCGGTGCGTGGATGAAGTTCCCGTTCCCCACATAAATGCCTACGTGGTTAATACGGGTGTATTTATTCGTGTTATGGAAGAAGACAATATCGCCGGGGCGGAGATTCTCGCGCGAGACGGGAATGCCGTGCGCCGTCTGGTCCGCCGCTACGCGGTTTAAGGAAACACCAAGCTCACGGAATACGTACTGCACAAGACCGCTGCAGTCAAATCCGGAAGGCGAGGAGCCGCCATACACATACGGAATACCGAGGTATTTCGAAGCGGTGGCCACAACGAGCTGGCCTTTCTCTGTTCCCTCCACCGTCTGGAGAGACATGTCGGCCGTTTTATCATACACCACAGGCGTGCCGTTTCTGCGGTCTACCACATAATCAGCATGCACATAGCCTATACCGCCTTCAAACGAAATCTTAAACCATTCGCCGCCGGTTTTCGTAATAATATTCATCTTTTGGCCGCTATAGAGCTGCCCCATAACGCCCGCCTGCATGGAAGGCGCCACGCGTACATTTAGGGAGCTTGCGTCCACCGCGCCTACGGCATTCGTATCTGCCGCAGCCACAATCGGGAAAAGAAGCAGCGCCAAAATGCAAAATGCAAATTTTTTCTTCACTTTGGTATCTCTCCTACTTTTTATATCTCGTACACCGCACGGCTGCCGCCGATAAATTTCGGGCGGGTTTTCGCAAACGTTACATGCGCTTCGCCGATTTTGGAAACGGGAAGTCTTACAGGCACTGCCACATGGCGAAGATGCATACCGATAAACGTATCGCCAATATCCATGCCGGCATGGCACCGCGCAAATTCTACCGCGACGGCATCCGGAATTCGCTTATATGCCGCTGTGGCCGCACTGCCACCTGCCTTCGGCTGCGGAATAACCGAAACAATCTCAAACCCGTATTTTTCCGCCGCTTCTTTCGAAAGAATTACGGCACGGTTTAAATGCTCACAGCACCCGACAGCGAGATACACCCCAAGCGGATTTAAAACGGAAAGCGCCGCCTCGATAATGGCATCCCCCACATCCGGAACAGAGCCTTTTCCGATTTTCTCGCCTACGACCTCGCTAGTGCTGCAGCCGAGTATTACAATTTCACCTTTTTGTATATGGGCCTCCTGTGCGAGCGCTTCCATAGCATCGCGCACGGCCTTTTTAATTTCTTCCATCTTACTACCTCCTCGAGGTTCTTGTTTCTATTATACGCATTTTGGCGGCTTTTGTCAATACCACGCCGAAAAAAGCGGCAAAATCCGATTGACAAAGCCGCCTTTTTCCTGTATACTATCGGTATGCCCTCTTAGTTAAGTGGATATAACAAGCCCCACCTAAGGGCTAGTCACGCGTTCGACTCGCGTAGAGGGTGCCAAAAGCAAAAACAGCACCGAAAGCTTTCGGTGCTGTTTTTGCTTTTGATTGACGGAATGTCAACCCTTGTACGGCTCGAATTTTCGAGGGAAAAGACGCAGCGCATTCTCTCTGAGGATATTGATTTTATCCCTTTCAGAGATTCTAGCATACACTATGCGACCATACTGAGACGCGGAGGAGTATGTGTCCGTGCCGAAAAGAATCTTTTCGGACCCGAGCTTGTCTGTTGCATATTCAATAATATTGTGCGAAAAGCTCCCACTACCGGACGTGTCAACATAGATGTTTCCATGCTTCGCCCCTAGCGCCGCCTCTATGTGCCCCCTGCCGTATACATGGGCAATTAGCAAGTTCATTTTAGGGTATTTGTTTACAAAGCCTGCAAGCGAGTCTAAACATTGCGGATGCATCACAACCGTGGTCTCCTTCTCGTTTGCGTAGCTGAAAATTTTGTCTGCATACGCACGGATATCATATCCGTGCGCGCCGGGATGGATTTTAATCCCGAGGCACTTTTCGGAGGACAGCATTTTGTCGGCCTGCAAAAACGTATCGTCCTGCCTGGGCTCTATCACGACCCATTGGTATACACGCGGATTTTCTTTCGAGAGTGCATACATATAGTCATTCTCCGCACATACCACACGGTCGGAAATCACGCCGGCAAACGTCGAAAACGCGCCGCAGGCGATATTACACGCGTCGTATTCCTCGAGAAGGAATGAAAGCGTGCAGTTATACGATTCTTCGCGTCCTGCCATGCTCGTATCAAACGGCGAGCCGTGGTTTATATGTGTATGGATATCAATTGCTTTTACAGTTTCGAGCATTGCTTACTCCTTATTTTTTACAGAAGGTAAAGCGCGTACCGCCATCCTCCGTGTAGTATTCCATATCGAATCGGAAGCCTGCTTCTTCTGCCGCCGTGCGGTACACTGTTCGCGTTTCCTCAATGTAGTGTCTGGTCGGCTCTTGATTGAGAGAGCGCATGTAGGCAACCACAGGGCACTTCGAAATTGTGACGATGAGCGCATCGGGCGTAAGCTCTGTCGTTAAAACGTCGGAAGCCTCTTCCACTTCATACGTCTTTTCAATCCATTCTTTTATAGCTACAAGACCGCGTGCCTTTATATCTTCTATCTGCGGTGCGTAGAATTTCTTCGTGAAGCTTTCGAGGAAGCCGATAACCGCTTCGTCGCCAAACTGCTCGCCACAGTAGCGAAGCGCAAGGTCACCGGAAATGTGGAAGTCGCGGTGGAGGTACTTATTGTCCTCCGGCTTCAAATCTTCCACGAGCTTCGTATCGTCAATGCGCATGCAGGCTTCCTTGTCTATCCCGTTTTTCATATCATACAGGAAGCTCGAGCACTCCGCATTATCAATTCTGGATAAATCCATTTCATGTCTTACACCGTATCGATCCAGCACGCGCTGGTAAATGATGTCGCAATGGCCGCAGTAGTCATAATACGGCTCAATGTGCTCGAACGCATTGAGTCTGCCGCGCGAAGGGCAATGGCGCATATGGCTGTATGTGCATTTATTCTTAAGGTCATGCACCTTTAAAACATCGCTAGATTCTTCCGCTAATGTGTGCTGCCAGTACTTTACTGCCCCATAATACGCATCGCCTTCTTTTTCTCTTTCCACGAAGGATATAAGGCTGTTGGGGTTCGTTCTGTCACCAATGCCGTTATCGGAAATATAATACCAATATTCGAGCACGGCATCATGGCCGCCCTTTTCTTCTAAAAACCAGAAAAATTCACTGTAAAGCGGAATAAATTCTGTACACGAAATCATCGTTTTTCCTCCTTAAAGCTCGCCGATTTTCTTCATGAAGTTTGTAATTTCTTCCACTTCTCCGGGAAGGGGCGTGAGGTCATTGTGACCACGGCCGTAGCCGCCTGCAAGGCCTAAAAGGTTCATAGCAATGGTGTATCCCGGCCAGAGCCCGTTTTGAAGCATGAGGTCGCGGAAATTGAGGATGTTGTCAAGGGCTGCGCCTGCACCCTTTATATCGCCCGCCAGCTGGCAGCGTACAAACTCTGCTGCATTTTTGGGCGTGCAGGTGAACATACCATCAAGGAAATTCGAGATGCCGAACGCCGCGCCGACATCAAAAATGTCAAGGTTCGAATAAAATACAGCAAAGTCCGGATACTCGCGAAGGATTTTGCGAACGAGAACGGTGTCAGGCGTCTTTATCCCCTGAATGTTCGGATGCTTTACCAGTTCTTTTACCATGTCGAAGGTAATCTTGTTCTGTGTTACGGCCGGAAGGTCATAGAGATACACGGGTTTGGACGAAATGTCGGCTACTGCGCGGAAAAATGCCAAAAGGTCTTTGTCCGCTTCTTTGCCGTAGAACGGAGCTGTTACCACAACGCCGTCAAACTCGAGGTCTCCTATCATGTCAAGGCGTTCCTTTATGCGGTATACAGACGGGTCCATAACGCCGATGAAAAGCGGAATGCGACCGGCAACTGCCTTTACCGCAACTTCTGCGGTTTTCTTGTACGTTTCTTTGGAAAGTACGGCCTCTACGCCCATACTGCCCATACAAAGCGCGCCCGATGCACCTGCCGAAATCATAAGTTCAATCTGCTTTCTAAAGCTTTCTTCCACAAGGTTGCCGTCCTTATCCAGCGGCGTGCCGAGTGCCGGATAAAATCCTTTTTTGAATTCCATTTTACTCTTCCCTTTCTGTATTTAAATTCTGACTTTTACAACGACGCGTTTTACTTTGCTCGGTGTATCCAAAACGCCATCCGGCGTGTGGGCATCAAAGGGGAACGTGATGCAGAAAAACCCTTCCGGAAACACAATAGATGTGCCGCGGCCGGCCAAAAGTGCATAATCGCCCTCTTCCTCGTACGGGCGCGTTACCGTAAGATGCGCCGCATCCTGATACCCGAACGCCTCTTCGCCTTCCAGCATATAATGAATGTCAAAGAATTTTTCGTGTCTTTCAAACGGCGCCTCGCCGATTACCGCACGGGTTTCCGTTTCCACAACATTCCCGTATACATTCCCTTCGTCAAGTACAAACGGGCCTGCGGCCGTGTCTTTTGAAAGCGTTTTTAAAAACGCAAACACCTTCGGAAACGCCTTATGTAAGCTCTCGTAGGCGTCAATATTTCGAATGGAATCGATAACCATGTCCTCGCCTCCTTTTCTTCTGTGCTTTTATTGTAGCATGCCGATTTTCCCTTCGCAATATCGCTTTCTGCCATTTTTGCCGGGATGTGTCCGTATTTTAAAGGTCTGCCCCAAAGAAGCAGACCTTTTTTTAAAAAACTGTTGACGAAAAGCGTAAAATGTGGTATCATTTATAGATGTTAGAGAAAAGGAGCGTTTCGCGCCATGAATGCGTTTATGGAGGCCGCCATCTCGCTTGCCCGAAAGGCTGCGGAGGATATATCGGAAATTCCGGTCGGTGCCGTCGTTGTACGAAACGGGGAAATTATCGCCTCGGCGCACAACGAAACGGAAGCGTTGCATGACCCCACCGCCCACGCAGAAATTTTGGCCATTCGCCGCGCCGCCGAGGCTTTAGGCGACTGGCGCCTTTCAGACTGTGACCTTTATGTCACGCTGGAGCCGTGCCCGATGTGCCTCGCCGCCATCCGCCATGCGCGTATTCGCCGGCTTTACTGCGGCGCCTACAAACCGAAAGACGCCCCTGTCCCCCACATGCCCGAAACGTACTTTGGCATCGAGGAGGACGCCTGCGCCTCGCTTTTACGCACCTTTTTCGCCTCGCGCCGCGAGGACTAACCAAGGCAGAGAAGTATCGAAGCGGTCATAACGGACAGGACTCGAAATCCCCTCGGTTACACTGTAACTACACCCCTACAAATGGCTTAACCACGCGGGTTTAAGCGAGGTTCAAATCTTGTTTTCACACCCTTATCTAGCGGTTTTTCTAGCCATTTCTAACATTTTTCTAACAAAATTTTATAATTTGCTCAGTTTTTTCTCCGTCAAATCGGAGTTCAAACATATCTGGAGATGTACCCAAGTGGTTGAAGGGTCTGCACTCGAAAT
>JAZNJV010000154.1:0-3172 GCA_045578225.1 Clostridia bacterium
CCAAAATGCTTTTTAAAGCAGCGGCAAAAGGTATTTAAGGAGTTAAAGCCGGCGTCGTAGGCGATTTCTGTAAGGCTTTTATCGGTGGTGCGGATTTTCGCAGCCGCATATTCACTTCGCACGGCGCCAAGATACGTGCGAAACGGCATTTTAAGCTGGTCGCAAAAAAGATGCGCGATGTAAGAAGGATGATAGCCGAAAACGCCTGCAAGGTGCTCGATAGTTAAATCCTCTTTAAAGTTTGCATCGATGTAGGCGACCACGCGCGCGGGGAGTTCTAAGTTGCCCGCACACGGCGCAAGCTCGGTGACTTCCAAAAGCGCGGCAAGCAAAATATACGTCCAGCCGAGAAGCTCGGGCTCGGTTTTGGCAGAGAGGATATTCCCAAAAGCAAGGCGCGCGTTTTGGGGCACGCGATTTTTTTCGATAAAAGGCAAGGGCGCGGACTTCGTAACAATGTCGGGCATACTTTCGGCAAGTAGCTTCGTATTACAGATGAGCGCCAGTACTTCTGTCGGGGAATCCCCTGCAGGATGCGCGATATATTCGTGCGCGGTGTTCGGGAAAATGAGAACGGCATCGCCACCCGAGAGGGTATATACAGTTTCGCCCACCTTCACGTTTTGCCGCCCCGAAAAGCAAAAGGCAATTTCCAGATAATTGTGGAAATGCGCAGGGAAGTCATACGTTTTTGTGTTGTGTGAGATATAAATCGACTTTGGATTTTTTTCTAAATACGGATACATAGCCGTGCCCCCTTCCTTTTAGTATAGCATACACCGTGCAAAAATAAAAGCATATTTTGGTGAATATTTTGTAGAAAATGGATTGCGCGTCGAGACACTTGTGGTATACTAAACACAAAAGGGGGAAGCAATATGGAAAAATGGGCCAGAATCAAGTATCAACCGTGTCTGCCGCTTGGCGATAACCGCTCGCTTATCACAGGCTGCGCACGGCATATCGAGCTGTCGCGTGAGGCGGCGGAGGAAGGCATTGTCCTTCTCAAAAACGAAGATAATATTTTGCCGCTTCAGAAAGGCACCCGTCTTGCTATCTTTGGCAAAGCGCAGATTGACTATGTAAAAGGCGGCGGTGGAAGCGGCGATGTGCACTGCGCCTATGTTCGAGATATTTACGAAAGTCTCGCCATGAAAAAGGGACAGGTTGAGGTTTTTGATAAGCTTTCTTTATTCTATAAGGCGTATGTACGCGCGGCGTACAAAAATGGCGGTCGAAACGGAAGACTTGACGAAGCCATTCTCCCCGAAGACCTTGTAAAAGAGGCGGCAGCGGCGGCGGATGTGGCGGTCATCACCATAAACCGCTATTCTGCCGAGGAAGAAGACCGTAAAAATGACGGCACGGACGCGTATTTCACGGTAAGCACACAGGAAAAACGCATGATAGAAACGGTGACAGAAAATTTCGAAAAGGTCATCGTTCTTTTCAATACAGGTGCGATGATAGATGTATCGTGGCTCGCCCAAAACCCCAAAATACAAGGCGCACTCATGCTCTGGCAGGGCGGCATGGAAGGCGCAGTGGCCGCGGCTAATATTTTAGTTGGTGACGTGACGCCTTCCGGAAAGCTTGTAGACACCTGCGCGGAAAGTTTTGACGATTACCCCTCTTCTGAAGGGTTTCATGCCTCACCAGACTATGTAGAATATACAGAAGATATTTTCGTCGGCTATCGGTATTTCGAAACGGTGCCGGGGAAGAAGTGCCGCGTGGTGTACCCCTTTGGGTACGGCCTTTCCTATACACAGTTTTCTATAGAGAACATCCACGCCTCTTTGGCGGGAGAGAAAATTGTCATTACGCTTGCCGTGAAAAACATCGGTGATTATGCCGGCAAAGAGGTTGTGGAGGTGTACTTTGCACCGCCCGAGGGGAAAATCACAAAGCCGGCCCGCACGCTTTGTGCCTTCCAAAAAACGAAGCTGCTCGCGCCCGGAGAGCGCGAAACGCTCGTGCTTTCGTTTGCAATTTCGAGCATGGCATCGTATGACGATGTGGGCGACGTGGAAAAATCCGCGTATGTGTTAGAACGCGGTACATACAAAATCTTTGTAGGCGGCAATGTGCGCGATGCGGAGGAAATTGATTTTTCCTATGTGCTCGAAGAGGACAGAATTGTCAAAAAGCTTACGGAGTATTGCACGCCGACGAAGCTTTCAAGGAGACTTACGGCGGACGGCACGTATCGCGAGGCACGGGGGAAAGCATATACGCCCAAAACATTTGAAACGCCGGCCTTCTCCGGCAAAAAGCCGGCAGAAAAGAAGCTTCTCGTCGATGTGGCAAACGGCACATGCGCGCTCGATGACTTTGTAGCACAGCTTACCGAAGAGGAAATGCTCTCCCTTCTCGTGGGGCAGAAAAACACGGGTGTTGCCAATACGGACGGTATGGGTAATCTTCCGAAATACGGCATTCCCACGCCGATGACCGTGGACGGCCCCGCGGGCGTACGCATTCGTCCAAATACGGGCATTCGCACAACGGCCTTCCCCGTAGCCACCATGCTCGCCTCGACATGGAATACCGAAATGGTAGAGGCCATCGGCAAAGCGGGGGCGCTGGAGGCAAAGGAGAATAACCTCTCCATTTGGCTGACGCCCGCTCTCAATATTCACCGAAGTCCTCTATGTGGCAGAAACTTCGAGTATTACTCGGAGGACCCGTATGTATCGGGCAAAATGGCGGCGGCGATGGTGCGCGGAATTCAAAGTGAAGGCATTGTGGCATGTCCGAAGCATTTCGCCTGCAATAATAAGGAAACGAATCGCAAGGAGTCGAATTCCATTTTGTCTGAACGCGCACTTCGCGAAATCTATTTGAAAGGTTTTGAAATCTGTGTGCGGGAAAGTGACCCGAAGCTGATTATGACGGCATATAACATTGTAAATGATGTGCGCGCCTCTGAAAATGCCGAGCTTATCACAGGAATTCTTCGCGGCGAATGGGGCTACCGCGGCCTTGTGACGACCGACTGGTGGAACACCGCCGAAAAACACAAAGAGGTCAGCGCAGGAAATGACATCCGCATGCCCTCAACCACATGGACGGGCGAAAGCTACCGCGATACGATTTCCGTACAAAATACGAAAAACGAGCTTGCGATATGCACAAAGCGCCTTCTTGAAATGATTTTGTGGCTCGAATA